>WTAL01000215.1 GCA_013139635.1 Paracoccaceae bacterium | reverse complement strand
TACATCAATGGCTTTTATAATCCGCGTCGCAGACACTCAGCCCTAGGCTGGAAAAGCCCCTTGGCTTTCGAAAGGTTTGCCGCTTAAATGAGAACTTGGAGCGGCACTAAAGCGGGACAGGTCCACTTTTAAGAGCACATCCTCTTCGCCTGTTTTCCAGCTGGAACCATAGTTGGGAATCGCCTCAACCTCCGGCCCGCATATTTCGCGCCAGACTCCGCGCACAAGGCCAAGGCAATCGGTGCCATGACCCTTCACAGATTGCTGGTGATGATAGGGTGTGCCAAGCCAGCCACGGGCGGCGCGCACAATAGCGTGCTCAAAGGATAAATCACTCATTCATCACCCCCCAATTTCTCGCCAAAGAAACCACCGTTGCCGGGTGCGGGGTTGGTTACGGTTTCCGGGCTGGAACTGTCGTCGGGCTCACTAAACAAAGAGCGGCCGTCATTGCCATATTCATCATCCGGATCGACCTGAAGCATTGAGCGGTCATTGCCCGGAATACGGTTGTATCCGCGAAAGCTCACCACGTTATTAAACAACCGGTGGCAGGCCTCGGCCAACTTCGGGCAGCCGATGGTGGCATCAAACGTATCCCCCGGCGCGATGTCATATGGCGTGGGTTCTTCCAGCTCCAAATGGACGGTTGCGCCACTGCTGATATGCAGCTTGATATCAAATGGCAGGCCTATATTGGCCCCGCTGGTGAATGTGAGCACGCCGCCGGTAAACAGCCCCTCGGTATCGCTGCCAGCTAATGTTTCCAGCGCTACGGGATAGAGGTGCATTGAGCCGTCAGAGCTGCCCACCACACCCGCGCCTTTATAGCGATTATCCGTGAGATCAAGGCCGCAGCGACCGTCACCAAACTGGGCGCTGCACGTCGGGTTATAAAAACCGCCGCCCGCCTGATTGAGCTCATGGGCCGGGCCGCGCATCTCAGCGCCAAAACGCAGCGAGCCGTTCAGGATTTGCCCCACGCTGGCCGTGCGCAGCAACATCCGGTCAGCCGCATTGCTCCAGTCCACCAGATAAACCTCAATCGAAGCATTATCCCAAAGACCAGCGCGCACATCGCCGGCCTTGATCTTACTGCTATCCAGCAGCCCTTCCACCTCTTGGGTGGAGATCGACATCCCGATGGCCAGCTCAACCTCAGACGGGGTGAAGCCGGAATTTGGCTCATAGCTTATACCGTCAAACGAGAGCACGCGGTCGTGGTTGCTAAAGCCCAGCACCGTGCCGGAATCGAGCACCACTTTCCAACAGGTGCAAAGCGTGGTGGCACCGCTGTCGAGCGCGGCTTGAATGGCGGCAGAAACCTCTCTCACAGCTTCAGTTCCTTGAGGAAGATTGACGGGATATCACCCATAATTTGCCGCACCGCAATCTGGTCGAGCTTGGTATCAAACCGCACCGGCACATGAAACTGCCCGCCCCATGTGAGCGCGACGCCGATGGCAGGAGCCAAATCAAAGGTGATGATGCCGGTGGCCGCATCCAGTGTCCAGCCAGCGGGCGTGCCCACAGCGTCAAGCCCGATCAGAATGGTGCCAAAGGGCTTTGTGATATCGCGAACCATGTCGGGCGCGGAAGCGAGGCTGTAGGTTTTGGTGAGCTGGAAGGCCACGGTTGCCCCGTCACCCGTGCCAAGCGCCTGATCAGTGTGCGCCGGTGTCGAGAGCGGTAGGCACGTCCGGTTATCGGTTGGATCAAGATAGCGAAAACCATAAAGCCGCCCGCGCATAACGTGATAAAGCTGGATGATTTCGTAAAGCTCGTCGCGATCCCGCACGCCCCATGACACATCATAGTTTCTCAGCGGCGCTGACCATGTGGTCGTGCGCTCTTCATATCCGCTGGCTAGCGTGACGATATCTGCTGGCCAATCAGGCCCACCGGCGGATCCCTGTGAAATATATTTCGGGAAAATCACCCCATCCAGAAACGCGCTCATGAATGCCTCCCAAGGCCAGCCATCAGTTGATTTGCGGCTCGGGCTGTGGTGGCCTTGCTTTCCGCGAAGCTGCGCGGATTGTCCGACCTGATATTCCAGTGGTTATGCACCACCGCGCCGCCACCCATTTGCTGCAGCGGAGCCGCGCTGGACGCGGTATCATTTGCCACCGCAGCCATCCGCACCGGAGCGGCGTATCCGCCAAATGTGCCACCATTGGCAAAGAGCGAAACGCCGAGTTTGCCAGAGTTTAAGCGGGTGAGTGGCAGCGTTGTCTCGCTGCCACCAAGCTTGGCACCAACCCCGTCCCCAAAACTATGCGTAAGCGGCATGACGCCTTCTTTTCCGGCTTCGCCCAGAATGCCGAGTTGGCCACTGCCGTAGCCAAACATGGTTGGGCCATCAAACACATCCCCCATCGCATTAAACTTTATCCCGCCAAGTAGTTTCCCAAAGAAATCACCTAACCCGCCACCACTGCCGCTCCCTTTTTCCCCGAACAAAACGTCGGTCAGATTGTTCAAGGCCAAATCCGTAAGCTTCGAGCCAATTTTATCAAGACTGCCCCAAAGCTTTTCCAGAAAGGTCAGGCTGCTATCACCGTCACGCCGGAAAATATCCAGAAAGGATCGGAAACTATCCCGCATAAAATCTAGTTTCGCGATATTTTCGTCCAGCTGATCTTGCTCCTCAGTGCGTTTCTCAATGAGCTCGCGAACTCTGTCGGTTTCCGCAGCCGTGGCATCCCCGAGCTGGCCGCGTAGCCGGATCATTTCTTGTTCAATAGGATCAAGTTCCTGCAGGAGATCAATTTCTAGCTGCAAACCCTCAGTAAGCTTTTTGAGCGTTGCCGCCTGCTTTTCTGCAGCACTGGCGCGATTTCCACCACCCCCGCCGCCGCCGCGTGCCGGAGTATCAGACGGCCGGTTGCGCGGGTCTACCGTCAGCGGCATGTTCATCAGCGCTTCTTCATCTGCGAACCTGCGGGAAAGCAAGAAGCTGTTGGCGTCAACGTTTGCCAGCGCGCCAGCCAGCCGGTCGGCTTGATCCGCCGCGTCACTTATGCCCGGTGCGATCCCGCCAGCTGTTGCCACAAGCTTTTGCGCTTCCAGCTCAGCGTTTTTAACTCCTGTAGGAATGCGGCCTGTTCATCCGTGAGGTCAGCTACATCCCCAACCAACCCAAGATAGCCCTCACGAATAGCTGAAAGCCATGTAAGTTGCTCCTCGGCCGTTCCGGCTGTAGAAGTGGCCTCAAGCGCGTCAATCAGGTCTTTTGCGTCATCCGTGGTGATGCCTAAGCTTTCCCCAAGATCACGATAAGAGGTCTCCAAATCAGCGAGGTTCTTTTTGCCTGCCGGGCTAATGGTGTCCCCAAAATCAATACCTGCAATCAGAGCTTTGATCTCAACAATATCTTCGCCAATGCTGCCGGTTTCCAGCAGCGAACCCACGGCAGCATTGAGGTCGGATTTAGCCTGCCGAAGGGAGAGTTCCTCTTGCAGGTCCAGCAACTCTCGCACTGCTTCGGACGCGGAACCATATGTTGAAATCAGGTCTTTGGTATCAGATGCAGCATCACCAGCCGCTGCGCGGTAGGCGTTTACACTTGTGGTCAACTCGTCGAGCGGGTCAGTAGTTTCTTCTGCTGCATCAGCCGCACCAAAAAGCGCGCGACCAAGGGGTATTGCAATAGCTACTGCGGCTCCCATAACGACACCCAAAACTCCAAACCCACCAAGCAGCTGTGGAAGTTGTTGACCAACCGCTCGCATGGGGTCCACACCACCGTCGATCTGCACAGCAAGGTCAGCGAATTGATAAGAGCTGTTCTGTACCGCAAGGCCCATGCGTCGCTGCATGGATACGCCAGAACTCAGCCGACGTGATATTCGTTCCACCGCAACAGAGCCATTATTCATAGCCGCTGTCCATTGCTGCATTTCCCGTTTTGCTTGTGCCTGTGTAATGACGCCTGCGCGCACAGCCCTATTTAGCGTGTCCTGTGTGCGCTTCAGGTTTTGCTCAGCGCGGTAAACCGGATCAATCGAAGCCTTAAGCTGCTTATAACCCCGAGAGGCCTCCGAAGTTGCCCGCTCTGACGTGGACCCCAGCGCTTTCGTTTCGGTACGCAGTTCTTTAACGGCACCGCGCGCTTGCGAGGTGTCGCCAGAGACGTGCATATTAACGGCAAGGTTACTCATGTCTGCTCCTCATTCAGCGCTTCCCGCGCTGCGGCTTCCATTATTCTCAACTCGTCCCACTCTCGGGGCTTGAGCTTGATCCGCGCCAGCTTCAGCCCGGCGCGCACCCCTGCATAATCAAAACCAAGGCGGAGCATTCCGCCCATGCCCACAGCCACACGCCACTGGGTGCAGACATTCAAAAACGCCCAAACGGTTTTCCAGTGACCTTCCCAGACCACATAATCCGCAGCCTCTTCGGGGGTGTAGGCGTCAATCACTTCCTGCGGGGCTTTCCAGCGCTTCAGGTCTTCCAGCATCTCGTCCGGTTCCGGATCAGACCCCAGCGCCCAGTGCTGCGCCGCCCCCGTTAGTTTTTTGCCCGCGCCTCTTCAAGCGCGTCAATGTAACCACTTTGGATGTGCGACAACACGTGAGGCAAATCCCAGAACTTAGCTTCAACTTCTGGGGTCCACTCCAGCGGCTCACCTTTCTCGTCCACCAATCCTTCGATTTTAGCCACGGTTTCGTGCACAAAATCGACTACGTCCTGCCCCGGTTCCATTTTGGCAGATCGGCTCACTGGCATGACGTTATATGTGACATCCACCGTAGCGACCTCGCTGTCGTCTTCACCTAGGGCGTGAATTTTAACGGTGGGCTTAAATGTGCCGGGTTCAATGTTAAACATGAGGGCTATCCTTTAGGTGAGAGTAATGGTGAACTGGTCGTTGCCAGCGCCGGAATTTGCCAGCGGGCGCATCTGTAGTGGCCATTCCAGAATGTCTTGGCTGTTTTCATAGCCAGAGAGTCGCATCATTTGGCAATTGGGCGCGTTGACAGCCGTAATCAGGCCCGCTGTGAGACCATGGGTGATATTGACCGCAAAGCGCTCATTCGGGTCTTGCGCTTTTGTGAACGGGTCAAACACAGTCAAGTCCAATGCCTCAACCGTCGCGGCGATCTTCTCGTCGCGATCCACAATCAAAACGCTCTCGCTGCCAATGAGCAGGCGCTGTTGAACATCATTCCCCAAATCAAGGCTGTAGCTTTTCATCACCATGGAGTTTCCATCCACGGTAAATACGGGCGTGTTGGTGCTGGTCGCCAGCAATGCTGCCTTGAAGGCCGTATAGTCAGCGGCAACCAAGCATCACATGCCGGGTGTCGCCGATCCAGAAGTAAACGGCCACGCTTTCCATCGCAGACGAGATTGGATTATAGGTCACAGATGTTGCACCCATAATCACTTCTGCCATGCCAAGAGCACGCGCAATGGGGCCCCATCCCGGAGCGGTGCCAGCAGTGCCAGAACCAACCAGCTCAATCTCGCCCGTCAGCTTGGCGTGCAGGCCAGCAGGGATTTCGCTTTGGCCGCCAAGATACGGCGTCTCAAGCTCGCGATTTTCGCTGGTGCCTTCCATCGGCTGGAAGTTCACATTCTTGAGCTGGATGGCGTTGGCCGCGCCGGTTGGCACCGGGTCAACCCCATAACTGGCCTCAATCTTGGCCAGAACAACCTTTGATTTCCATTTGATAGGCATTATTTA
>WTAL01000055.1 GCA_013139635.1 Paracoccaceae bacterium | reverse complement strand
AGCGGCACCATAGAAACGGTGAGCGCGTCTTCAAGCTGGTTTAGCATACGGTCTTGCCGCTGGGCGTTTAGGTTGCGCTGAAGTTCTAGGTTATCCAGCTCTGCCCGCAGGCCTTCAACCTTTTCCTGCTCCATATCGCGGGCCTGAACAGCGTCAGCCAAAGCGGAGGTGATTGACGTAACCACGGCCACTTCGTCTTGCTGGCCACCCAAGCGCTCGGTCATGAGGTCCTGCAAGGTGGTAAGCTGGGTATTTAGGCGGCTGGTAAGCCGTGTTGCGGTATCACGATCCACCAAAGCCGATTCAAGCTGGTGTTGGATGGCGCCAATTTCAGTGTCCATCTCTTGGCGCTCGGCCCCGATTTGCAAAATGCTTTCTTGCTGCGCCATCAGCTGGGTTTGCGCGATCTGCATACGCCCCGTGGTGCGCTCAAGCTGGTCCACCAGCAATGTGCGCTCTTCACGCAGCTCCTCAAGGCGGCTTTCATAAGCCAGTGTGAGCGCCGCCGAGCGCAAGCGCATCTGGTTATCGGCCGAGCTGTTTAGAATAACTGTCATTGTGGCAATGACGCCCCAAATGGCCAGCACTACACCGCCCAGCACCAGCGCCAACCGCTTGAGGGGGGAAAGCGTAAAGCTGTGCACCCCGTGGCTATCAGAAAAGCTGATGGTCTGTGTAGGCAGAAAATGCGCTAGCCCGGTTTCGGGCGTGTTATCATTTTCGGCGTTGGGGTTGCGCATAAGGTGGCCTTGGTTGGCGTGAATTTTATTGCGGTATAAATAGGCGGAATTGCCCCGAACGGCAACCTGTTAACGCCCGTTAACTATGAAGAATTTGATTTCAAGCGAGGAATCGCCACTTCCCCCCTTACGCTTTCCGCTTAATGGCGCTAAGCCAGAGCGCGAAACAACTTCTGGACCCTGCCATGCTAAACCTGAGCGATTTTGACTTTGATCTCCCCGAAAAGCTGATAGCCCTGCGGCCCGCCGTGCCGCGCTCAGCCTCGCGTATGCTGGTATCAGATGCGGATGGCCTGCATGATTCTAAAGTAGCCGAGCTGGGAAGCTGGCTGCGTGAGGGGGATTTGTTGGTGTTTAACAACACTAAAGTAATCCCGTCGCGGCTTTCTGGCACGCGGACGCGTGATACCATCCATGGGTCGGGGGTTTCGCAGATCGAAGCGACGATGATTCAGCGGGTTAGTGGCGACACATGGCGCGCACTGGCCAAGCCGCTGAAGCGGTTGGCGATTGGCGATGTGGTTGTTTTTGGCGATATTTATGCCGAGGTTATGGAGAAATCCGACGGGCAGGTGGAGCTGAAATTTTCAGCTACGGGTGATGCGCTGGACGAGAGCTTTCGGCGGTTGGGGCAAATGCCGTTGCCACCTTATATTGCGTCTAAACGCCCAGCCGATGCGCAGGATATGGACGATTACCAGACGGTTTTTGCTAAGGAAACCGGCGCGGTGGCGGCCCCTACGGCCTCGCTGCATTTTGACGAGGCACTGCTGCAAGGGCTGGCAGAGATGGGCGTGAAAAGCACCGAAGTGACGCTGCACGTTGGGGCGGGCACGTTTTTGCCGGTGAAAACCGAGGTGATTGCCGAGCATAAAATGCACAGCGAGTGGGGCGCAGTTTCAGAGCAAGCGGCCGTGGATATTGCAGAAACGCTAAAGCAAGGCGGGCGGGTAATTCCGGTTGGCACAACAGCGTTGCGGATTATTGAGACTGCGGCGCAAGCCAGCGGGGAGATTGCGGCGTGGTCGGGCGATACCGATATTTTCATTACTCCGGGGTTTGAATTTAAGGTGACCTCAGCGTTGATGACCAACTTTCACTTGCCAAAATCGACATTGTTGATGTTGGTGGCAGCACTGGTGGGCATGGAAAAGGCGCAGGATATATACGCCCATGCATTATCTGAGAAATACCGTTTCTTTTCCTATGGCGATAGCTCTTTGCTGATACCGTAGCGCTTACAGTGAACGTAGCCCTCCCGCCCGCCGGACGCCGTTTGCTGCGCAAACGACGCTGGCGGTTGGGCGTGGCCTCGCTTCGCTCGGGTGGGGGCGACACGCCCCCTCGCGCACGGGCGCTTCACCAAAACCGTTTGCTACGTGGCTTACCGAGGCGAAGCCGAGGCTACCGCCGCCGGCAGGCCGGATTTTTGCTTGCAAAAATCGTGCCTTTGCTGAGCGGGGGGGGATTTGTGCCGACCTGCCTCAAGCGCTAACGGTGCGGCCCTCCCCGAAGCAAAGGCACACTGGCTGGGTGCTAGGCCGCGCCAAATCCACCGCCGCCCGGTGTTTCCAGCCAGTAGGTATCTCCGGCTTTCATCTCGCGCTTGTCTGCTGAGGCCAGCTCTTCAATAGTGCCGTCGGCCCGAACAATTCGGGTGCGACCAAGCCCACCAGGCGCGCCACCATTCAGTCCCGGCGGGGGGGTGACCCGATGACCAGAGAGCACAGCCACAGTCATAGCCTCCAAGAACCGTATTTTACGCGTGGTGCCATTGCCACCCGTAAACCGCCCCTTGCCGCCAGACCCCTTTCGGATGGAAAACTCTTCCAGTAGTACTGGAAAACGCCATTCCAGCACTTCGGGGTCTGTTAGGCGAGAATTGGTCATGTGGGTGTGAATGCCGCTTGTGCCGTTATGGCCAGTGCCATCATGGCGCACGCCCGCACCCGAACCACCGCAAATGGTTTCGTAATACTGGTATTTGGCATTACCCCATGTCGTATTGTTCATCGTGCTTTGTGAGGCCGCTTGCACGCCAAGCGCCAGCAATAGCGCCGATGTAACCGCCTGCGATGTTTCCACATTCCCCGCAATCACCGCCGCCGGATATTGCGGAGACAGCATCGTGCCTTTGGGCAAAATCACGTTTAGCGGCTTCATAACCCCTTCGTTCATCGGGATGTTATCATCCACCAAAAGCCGGAACACATAAAGCACGGCGGCCCGCGTAACCGGTTCGGGGGCGTTGTAGTTGGTGGCCAGCTGGCCTGTGGTGCCGGTGAAATCAATGGTCGCCGTGCGCGCCTCTTTATCAACGCTGATCTTCAGCTTGATCTCACGCGGTTGGCCGTCAAAATCGGGGTCCATCGGATAGGTGTATTCGGCGTCTTTCAGCGTGGTTATCGCGCGGCGCACGCATTCTTCGGCGTTGTTTTGCACGTGCTTCATATAGGCCGCCACCACGGGCAGGCTGAAATGCTCAACCATTTTGCGCAGCTCTTGCGCACCCTTTTCACAGCTCGCCACTTGGGCCTTGAGGTCGGCGATATTTATATCGGGTGCGCGCACAGGGTATTTGGCCGAGAGCAAAATCTCCCGCGTTTCGGCCTCACGAAAATGGCCTTCGTCGACCAGTTTCCAGTTATCAATAAGCGCACCTTCATCATGAATGCTCCGGCTATCGGGCGGCATAGAGCCCGGCGTAAGGCCGCCCACATCGGTGTGGTGTCCGCGGGCTGATGTATAAAACAGCACGTTGCCATCTTCGCCAAAAACAGGGGTAACCACCGTGATATCGGGCAGGTGGGTGCCGCCATTATAGGGCGCGTTTAGCACGTAAACATCGCCGTCTTTCATCACCGGATTTTGCGCAATAATTGCCTGCACGCTGGCCCCCATGGAACCAAGATGCACCGGCATATGCGGCGCATTCGCGATCAAATCACCCTCGGCATCAAACACCGCACAGCTGAAATCAAGCCGTTCTTTAATGGTCACCGAGGCCGCTGTGTTTTCCAGCACCGCGCCCATTTGCTCAGCGATAGACATATAGAGGTTGTTGAAAACCTCCAGCATTACAGGGTCAGCCTTTGTGCCGATGGCGTGGTCGCGTGTTTTGGCCTTAAAGCGCACCAGCTCCACATGGTTATGCGCTGTAATTTGCGCCCGCCAGCCCGGCTCAATGGCGATTGAGGTATGCGGCTCCACCAGCACGGCGGGGCCGGTGAGGGTATCGCCGGGGCGCAGGGTTTCGCGCTTGATAAAGCGGGCATCATGCCAGTCGCCATTAAAATAAACGGGGGCGGTTACTGCGGTTTCATAATCCTCATCACGGGTGAGGGTTTCCAGCGCTGGCTCTGAAAGGTCCGTCGCCGCGCCAATGGCTTCCACGCTTACGGTCTCAATAACCAAGGGGCTTTCGCCGGGGGAAAACCCAAAGCGAGACTTGTGGGCCGTGGTAAACGCTTCGCGCATTACCGCTTCATCCGCAAAGGCAATCGGCAGGCTGGTATCGGTGCCTTTCACCTTTAGGTGCAGGGTGGTTTGCAGCTCAATATCGGCCTCCAGCACGCCCTGTGCTTCAACTTCACCAAGCGCCTGAACACTCAGGCCATCGAGCATCGCGGCGGCTTCAAGACGGGATTCGGCTGAAAGATCAGCCTCCAACGCCTGCGCGCGGCTGGCGCGAATATCGGCCAGCCCCATGCCATATGCCGAAAGCAGCGAGGCCATTGGGTGGATCAGGCAGGTGGTCATGCCGAGGGTATCGGCGATGGCACAGGCGTGCTGCGCCCCCGCGCCGCCAAATACCGTCAGGCAATATTCGGTTACGTCATAGCCGCGCTGCACGCTGATTTTCTTAATCGCGTTGGCCATGTTTTCAACGGCAATGCGCAGGAAACCATCGGCGACCTCAACAGGGGCGCGGCCTACCTTCTCAGCAAGGGCGGCAAAAGCCACCTGCGTGGCGCTTACGTCCAAAGGCTGGTCGGCCTCTGGGCCAAAAATTGAGGGGAAGAACTCGGGGCGTAGTTTGCCGACCATCACATTGGCATCGGTCACCGCCAGCTTGCCGTTCCGGCCATAGCATACCGGCCCCGGATTGGCCCCCGCACTTTCCGGCCCCACTTGCATACGGCCGCTGTCATAAGTCAGCAGGCTGCCACCACCTGCGGCCACAGTATGAATATTCATCATCGGCGCGGTTATCCGCACGCCCGCCACTTCGGTGTTGAGCACCCGCTCAAACTCACCGTTAAAATGGCACACATCGCTAGAAGTGCCGCCCATATCAAAGCCAATGACTTGCTCTTTACCGGCCATCTGGCTGGTGCGCACACAGCCCACCACGCCGCCAGCAGGGCCAGATAAAATCGCGTCTTTCCCCTGAAAAGCCTGCGCATCCGTCAGCCCGCCCGAGCTTTGCATAAACATCAGTTTGCCGGCGGTATCGCCCTCAAAAGCCGCCGCCACGCGGTCAATATAGCGCCGTAAAATCGGCGTTAAGTAGGCATCCACCACCGTGGTATCCCCGCGTGAAACCATCTTCATCAGCGGCGAAACCTCGTGGCTCACCGAAACCTGCGTAAAGCCAACCGCGCGCGCAATTGCAGCCGCCTCGGCTTCGTGCGCGTGGTGCCGGTAGCCATGCACAAACACAATCGCACACGCCCGAATGCCGCGCCCGTAAGCTTGGCGCAAATCCGCGTCTAGCGTAGGCGCGTCGAGCGGGGCCTCGATGGCCCCCGAGGCGCGCACGCGTTCATCCGCTTCGATCACCTCGGAATACAGCATTTCTGGCCTGATGAGTTCGCGCGCAAAAATATCGGGGCGGGCTTGGTAGGCCAGCCGCAGCTGGTCCCGCAGGCCTTTTGTGGTCACTAAAACCAACGGGTCTCCCTTGCGCTCCAGCAGGGCGTTGGTGGCTACAGTCGTGCCCATTTTCACCGAATTCACCAGCGAGGCCGGCACTTTTGCCGTGGCGTCCAAGCCAAGAAACCCGCGAATGCCGTGCAGGGCCGCGTCTTCATATTGCTCAGGATTTTCCGAAAGCAGCTTGCGCGTATGCAGCGCGCCCGACGGGTCTCGCGCTACAATATCGGTAAAGGTGCCACCACGGTCTACCCAAAAATCCCACGCCATAATTCTGCCCTCCTGAGTCGGTTTCATCTAGGGGTAGGGCGAAATTCCGCCTCGCGCAAGCGCGCAGTTTCGCTAACGAAAAATTGAAATCGCCATGTGCGGTTTCGTGCTCTATAATACCCCCATGTCAATCTGGACCCGAATCTCTGAAGCGCTCAAAGCCCTTACCTCTGGTGAAGGGCTTTCCAGCTTGTTTGAAACCTTTCGCACCCCGCCAGAACGCTCGATCGGCTTCACCATTGCGATCATTGCGCTCGGGGCCAAAATGGCCAAGGCGGACGGGCAGGTGACCCGCGACGAAGTCATTGCCTTTCGGCAAATCTTCCAGCTTCACGCGCAAGATGAAGCCGCCGCCGCCAAAGTGTTTGACCTCGCACGGCAAGATGTGGCTGGCTTTGAATCCTACGCCAGCAAGATCGCTAAAATGTTCAGAGACGATAGCGAGATGCTGATCGACCTACTGGAAGGCCTGATCCATATCGCCATGGCTGATGGCGAATACCACCCCAAGGAAGACGAATTCCTGCTGCGCGTCGCCGAGATTTTCGGCCTTCAGCAGCGCACTTTCATGTGCCTGCGCGCCCGCCATGTGCCCGGCATGGTGCCAGACCCTTATTCGGTGCTCGGCGTTTCCCCTGATGATTGCTACGATGTTATCCGCGCCCGCTACCGTAAGCTGGTTAAGGAATCCCACCCTGATGCGATGATCGCCCGTGGCCTGCCCGAAGAGGCCGTGCAGATCGCCACAAACCGGCTCATTACGATCAATGAAGCATGGGAGAACCTGCGTGCCGAGCGACAACCAGAGCCAGCCTAACCTGCGCATTGCTACTTATAATGTAGAGTGGTTCAACAACTTATTTGGCCGAAATGACGTGCTAATGGCTGATGACAGATGGTCAAGCCGCTACATGGTCAAGCGCCGTGATCAGTTAAAAGCCATTGCCGATGTGATGAAGGCCGTAAACGCTGACGCGATGATGATTATAGAGGCGCCAGATAATGGCGGCGACCGGAATTCCGTGCGGGCCTTACAGAATTTCGCCGAGAAATATGGCCTTCGCCAATCCCACGCGCTTAGCGGTTTTGAAAGCCACACGCGGCAAGAAATCACCCTAATGTACGACCCTGATATGGTCAAAGTGCGCCACGACCCGCGTGGCAGCCGCTCCAATGGCCAAAGCCCCCAGCGCGCGCCGCGCTTTGATAGCAAGTTCTTGTATGATCTAGGGGTTGAGGGTCATAGCGCCGTTCACAGCTTTTCAAAACCGCCGCTGGAAGTGGCGCTTACGCATAAAGCCAGCGGTAAAACCCTGAACCTGATCGGGGTGCATAATAAATCCAAAGCCCTGCACGAGCGGCTGCACGAGGACGTGATGGTCAAGCTCGCCATTGCTAACCGCAATAAGCAGCTCGGCCAATGTGTATGGATCCGCCAGCGGGTGGAGGACCACATTGCAGCATGTGAGCCGGTGATTGTTTTGGGAGATTTTAATGACGGCCCCAAAATGGATGCCTATGAAGCGCTGTTCAAGAAATCCAGCATCGAGATAGTGATGGGGAACCGCGCTGAGGGCGAAAGCTATATGGACGACCCCTTTGCCAGCGTATTTCTGGACCCGATGTCGGGCTGGGCGCTATCCTCGGCGCGGTTTTATAATTCGGCCTTGAAATGGTATGTGAATACCCTGCTGGATTACATTATGGTGTCGCCAGACCTGGCCATAGAAACCACCATGCGCCGAATATTCCACCCGTTTGACGACCCAAAATGCTATGCCAGTGACCCGATGAAACACGCGCTGCTCACGGCGTCTGACCATTTTCCGGTTTGCATTGACCTCGCGCTTTAAGCGCCCCATATTACTAAAAATCACTTGGAGCCTGCTATGTTTTCCCTAAAAAACCCTATGCCTGAAATCCGCCATTCTGCTGCTGAGGCCTCAGGCGGGGCCGACCTTGGTGAGCTGCCCAGCTGGAATTTGAGCGACCTTTATGCGGCACCGGATTGCGCCGAGATCAAGCGAGACCTTGATTGGCTGAAGGATGAAACTGCAAGCTTTGCGGCTGATTACGAGGGTAAACTGGCAGGGCAGAGTGCTGCCGATATGCTCCGTGTGATAGAGCGCTACGAGGCGATGAACAGCATTATGGGGCGCATTATGTCTTACGCGGGCCTGAGCTATTATCAAAATACCTCCGACACTGAGCGCGCCAAGTTTATGTCTGACATGCAGGGCGCGATCACGGATCTAAGCAACCCGCTGGTGTTTTTCAGCCTTGAGATGAACCGAATCGATGACGCTGTGCTGGCAAGCCTGATGGCTGAAAGCGCAGGGCTAGCCCGCTATAAACCGGTGATCGACCGGATGCGCGCCATGAAACCTTATCAGCTTTCCGACGAGCTGGAAAAGTTCCTGCATGATAACTCGGTGGTCGGCGCGGCGGCGTGGAACCGCCTGTTTGACGAAACCATGGCGGGGCTGACGTTTAACGTGGACGGTGTGGAAACCAGCCTTGAGGCGACACTGAACCTGCTCAGCGACACCGACCGCGCGCGGCGTGAAGTTGGCGCCAAAGCTTTGGCTGAAGTGTTTAGCAAAAATCTGCCGCTCTTTGCCCGCATTACCAATACGCTGGCCAAGGAAAAAGAGATCGAAGACCGCTGGCGTGGGCTGGAAACCCCGCAGATGTCTCGCCACCTCGCCAACCATGTGGAGCCAGAAGTGGTGCAAGCCCTGCGCGATGCTGTGGTCGCTGCTTACCCCAAGCTTTCGCACCGTTATTATGCGCTCAAAGCCAAGTGGCTGGGCTTGGAAAAGTTAGAAATGTGGGACCGCAACGCGCCATTGCCTGATGAAGATGACACGCTGATCAGCTGGGATAAAGCCCGTGATACGGTGCTTGAGGCCTATGCCAGCTTTGACGATCGCCTGTCCCTCATCATTGCGCCGTTCTTTGATAGCGACTGGATTGACGCTGAAGTTAAGCCCGGCAAAGCCCCCGGTGCCTTTGCCCACCCAACCGTGACCGATGTTCACCCCTACATCCTCATAAATTACCTCGGAAAACAGCGAGACGTGATGACGCTCGCGCATGAACTTGGCCACGGCGCGCACCAGTTTTTGGCGGCAGATCAGGGAGAACTGCTGGCAGATACTCCGCTTACGCTAGCCGAAACTGCGTCGGTGTTTGGAGAAATGCTCACCTTCCGCAAGCTGATTGCTGAAGCTCCCGACCAAGCCACCCGCAAACGCCTGCTGGCGGGTAAGGTCGAGGATATGATCAACACCGTTGTGCGCCAAATTGCATTTTACGATTTTGAGTGCCGCTTGCACGCCGCCCGCGCCGAAGGCGAGCTGACCCCCGAGCAGATCAATGAAATATGGATGCAGGTGCAGCATGAAAGCCTCGGCGAAGGTTTTAACTTCATGGAAGGTTATGACAGCTTCTGGACCTACATCCCGCACTTTATCCATTCGCCCTTTTACGTGTATGCCTACGCCTTCGGCGATGGCCTCGTAAACGCGCTTTATGCCGTTTATGAAGACGGGCTGGAGGGCTTTCAGGATAAGTACATCGAGATGCTTAAGGCGGGCGGCTCCAAACACCATTCCGAATTGCTCGCGCCATTTGGGCTGGATGCCTCGGACCCCAGCTTTTGGGATAAGGGCCTGAGCATGATCTCGGGAATGATTGATGAGCTGGAGGCGATGGAAGAGGCTTGATGCCTTTTTTGCCGAGCGAAGCGAGGCTAGGGCCAGCGGCAGGCGTTTTTCAGTTTACTGAAAAATGTGCTTTGGCCGAGTGGGGCTTTAGCCCCGCAGAGGTCAAAGCACGCTCGGCGCTACCGGACAGTCCCGAGCGTGCGCTTCCGCGGCGACCCTTCGGGCCACCTTGTCGGCGCATGTCGGGGCAAGCCCGACGGTTAATAGCCGAGGTTTTGGTTGACTTGAAAGAGCAGGGGAAGGACGCTTTCCCCCCGTTTTATGTTTTCTGCCACCACCTGAGCTGCCGATTTTGGGCGAGTTTCTGAGGCGATATGTGGGGTGATTGTGACGTTTGGCTGTGCCCAGTAGGGGTGGTTTTGCGGCAGGGGCTCTTTGGCAAAAACATCTAGTGTTGCGTGGGCAATGTGGTTTGCGTTGAGCGCCGCGAGTAGGGCTTTATCATCAATAAGAGGGCCGCGGCCCGGGTTAAGAATGCAGGCGTTTTGCGGTAAAAGGGCGAGGGTACGGGCGTTGAGGATGTGGGTTGTTTCTTGGGTTTGCGGTAGCAACAGCACGAGAATTTCGGTTTGTGCTAGCAGGGTTTCCAAGCCGTCAGGCCCCGCATAACAATCTATGCCTTTTATATTTTTCTGCTGCCTCGACCAACCTGCCACCTTAAAACCTAGGCAATTCAAGGCTTCGGCGCAGGCATGCCCGAGTTCACCCAAGCCCAATATGCCGATGGTGCGGTCCTCTGCCAATGGGGGGGCCATGCCGCTACGCCATGTGTGAGACGGGTTGACGATATGGGCATCCATACCAAGATGGTAGCGCAAGCAATGCCCCGCCACCCACTCGGCCATGCCTTTTTTAAGCCCACCGTCCACCATGCGGCAAAGCGGGGCTTGCAGGGTTTTATTCCCGACAATCCGTTCTACGCCAGCCCAAAGACTGAGCACGGCTTTGAGGCGGGTATAGGGGCTAAAATCTTGCACGGAGCTACGCGGGGAATAGACGATATAGTCAACCGTTTCGGGCGCGAGATCGCGGCTGAAAACAGCCGAAACACCCTGCGCTTTTAGGGCTTCTGGGATGAGGGTTTTATAGGTCTGCCAATTTTCATCGGTTCCGGCAAATAATACGTTTGGCATGGGGGCTCCTATTTGGGGCGGTGAATGTGGGCGGATTGGATAAGCCCAAAGCCCCCAAGCAGCACCAGCATGGCCGAACCGCCATATGAGACCAAGGGGAGCGGCACGCCCACCACGGGGGCAAGCCCCATCACCATTGACATATTTAGCGCGAAGTAAAAGAAAAACGTAGCCGCCACGCCACCGATGAGCAACGCGCCAAAACGGTTTTTGTTTTTGATGGCGGCTGAAATGGCAAAGATCATGATGAGCGAATACAATATGAGCAGAAAGGTTGTGCCGACATAGCCAAACTCTTCAGCCAGCGTGGTGAAAATAAAGTCGGTTTGTTTTTCGGGAAGGAAATTTAGCTGGGATTGTGGCCCCTGCATAAACCCGCGCCCCGAAAGCCCGCCAGAGCCAAGCGCGATTTTGGATTGGGTGATGTGGTAGCCAGCGCCTAAAGGGTCAAGCGAAGGGTCCAGAAAGGTGTCTATCCGTTTGTATTGGTAATTGTTGAGCAGTTGCCAGCTAGCGCCACGAGACATAAAGACAGCCGTAACGGCGCCCACACCGGCACTAAAGGCCGCGATAAAATACCAATAGCTAACACCCGCCAAAAACATAACCACACCGCCGCTGGCCACCAGCAAAATGGCGGTGCCAAGGTCGGGCTGCCTCACCACCATCATGGCCGGAATAACGATCATCGCGAGCGGGATCAGCACAAAACCAAAATGAGAAACCTTTTCAGGCGGCAGCCAGTCATAGTAAAGCGCCAGCGCCATTACCAGCGCGATTTTCATGAGCTCGGAGGGCTGAAGCTGAAAGAAGCCAAGGTCTATCCAGCGCTGCGCTCCCATGCCAACCGAGCCGAAAAACAGCACAAAGAGCAAGAGCGCCAGCCCGACGACATAGGCCAGAAGCGAGACGCTTCGCCAGAAGGTGAGCGGCGTGAAGGCCACGATAAACATGACAACCATGCCAACGGAGAAGCGGGTGATTTGCGGTTGTGCCCAGCGGCTAATGTCACCACCCGCCACAGAATAGAGCATTAAGAAACCAAAGCAGGCCACGGCTGTGATCAGCAAAACCAGCGGCCAGTTTACATAGAAAATTTTGCGCCAGCCGCGCGGCGTTTGACTGTGGGTCGGGTCCATAAAGCTCATACGCGGTCACTCCCGGGGGCTGCCGGCGTGGCATTTAGGTTGGGCGGGGGCTCATCTAGCTGTTGCTCACGAATTTCAGGCCACAGGTTGCGCGGGTAAGCCGAAAGCGGTGGCTGTGTGCCGTAAAGCGCGCGTAGCATAATATCGCGGGCCACGGGGGCAGCTGCTGCGGAGCCAGAGCCGCCATGCTCAATGACAACCGAAATGGCATAGCGTGGGTTATCATAAGGGGCAAAGCCGACATAAAGCGCGTGGTCACGGTATTTCCACGGAATCTCGTCATTTTCCAAATCGGCTTCACGCTCTTCGGCGCTAATGCCCTTCACCTGCGCGGTGCCTGTTTTGCCCGCCATCGCGAATGACGGCTCGTTAATGCGGGTTTTGTAAGCGGTGCCACGGTTTTCATTGGCAACCTTAAACATCCCCAGCTTTACGAGGTCGAGGTTCTCAGGTTTTAGTTGCATAGAGGGCGGGCGCTCCAATGGCTCGGCCACGCCATTTGTGCGCTGAATAATGCGGGGCTGCACAGCGCGGCCAGAAGCAATGCGCGCGGTCATCACCGCCAGCTGCATCGGCGAGGCCAGCACAAAGCCCTGCCCGATGGCCGCGTTGAGCGTGTCGCCGATCCGCCACTCCTCGTTATAGTTGTCAAACTTCCATTGCTTATTGGGGGCCAGCCCGCTGGTGAGCGAGGGCAGGGGCAAGGTCGGCTTGGCCCCAAAGCCAAAGCGCCGCGCCATCAGAGCCATTTTCTCAATGCCGATCCGCTGGGAAATCTCGTAATAATACACGTCGCACGAGTGCTTAAGCCCGTCAGCAAGGTTCATCCGCCCATGCCCGCCGCGCTTCCAGCAGTGAAAACGCCGGTTGCCAACCTCAACATGGCCACGACACATGATCTCTTCTTCGGGGTCCACCAGCCCTTCCTCAAGCGCGGCCAGCGCCGTTATCATTTTAACAGTTGAGCCGGGGGGGTAGGCCCCTGAAATGGTTTTATCCGCCAATGGGCGATAATCATTTTCAACCAAGCTGTTCCAGTATTTTGTGGTGATGCCATGAATAAACTTGTTAGGGTCAAAGCCGGGGGTTGAGGCCATGGCCCGCACATCGCCCGAGTTCACATCCATCACCACCGCCGCCGCGCTTTCGCCCTTTAGCCGATATTGTGCATAGTGCTGGAGATCGTGATCAATCGTGAGTTGCAAATCAGCGCCCTTAAGCGCATCGTTACGGCCCAGCTCACGCATAACGCGGCCAACGGCGTTAACTTCTACGCGCTTTGTGCCGGCCACGCCGCGCAATATAGCCCCTTTTTGCCGCTCCAGCCCCGTTTTACCGATCTGAAAGCCGGGGCTGAGGATGATCTGGTCTGGGTCTTCAAAGCGGTTAAGGTCGGCCTCGCTTACGGGGCCAACATAGCCGATGATGTGGGAGTAATCCTCCTCCATCGGGTAATTCCGGTTCAGCCCCACTTCGGTAATAATGCCGGGCAGGGCAGGGGCGTTGGCTGAAACGCGGGCAAAATCTTCCCATGTTAGCTGCTCAATTACAGGTACCTTTTTAGAGGGGCCATAGCGGCGCATGCTTTTAATAATGTCTTCGCGCAACTCAACGGGAAGCTCAATAACGCGGGCCAGTTGCGCCAGCACCGCCCGCACATCTCCGGCTTGCTCGCGGATCATAACAATGCGGTAATTCGGCAGGTTTTCGGCCAGTGGCTGCCCGTTTCGGTCAAAAATCAACCCGCGTTCGGGTAAAATTAGCCGGTCCCTGATGCGGTTTTCGTCTGATAACAGCCGGAACTGGCTGCTTTGTGCCACCTGCAAATCGCGCATGCGCCACGCCAGCGTGCCAATCACCAAGCCCTGAATGCCCCCCAGCACCACAGCCCGGCGCGTGAGGCGCTGGGTGTTTTCTGGCGAAGATTTCGTGGGGCGTTTCATATTATTTTCCCAAGCCTATCGGGGCGGTTTGCTGTATCTGGTTTGCGCACACGTATAATATAGTGCAAAAAAGCTACCATAACAGGGTAGCAAAGCAGGGTCAGCACCCCAAATTGCAGCATGCGCGCCACCTCAAGCGATTGTGAAAAGCTAACCCAGAGCAGCAGGTTTTGCAAAATCAACATAGCCAGAAACAGCGCGGCGACCATGGAAAACTCCATCATCAAACCCCGCTCTTGAATGGCGCGATAGCTGAAACGCACGGTTTCTGACGCGACGAGCAATAGCAAAGCCCACAGCCCCATCGGGCGCATAAGCACGGCATCGGCCACAATTGCGAGCAAGGCGATCAGCAGAAACGGAGCGCTTTGGGGTTGTCGGACAACCCAAGCCATGGTGAGCGCAAACAAAATCTCGGGAGCTGGCCAGCGCTCCGGCGTAAATTGTAACGGTAATATTGGATAGGCAATGGCGAGCAAGCCAAACAGCAAGAAAAGCCCGCGGAAAAACCATATTTTTGGCGAGGCCTTCAATTGCCATCTCTTCGCAGGGGCGGGCTCTCTAGCGAACCCTGGTTCACCGGAATGGCCAGCGGTACTTCGTCCAGAATATCATCGCCCACGAGGTCTCCGCTGCCGCTAATTTGATCTTGCGGTGATGCGCGCAAAATCCGCACAAATTCCAGCCCTTCAAAGTCAGCCGATAGTAGCACCCTAATTTCCCCTGAGCGCGCCCGCACGATCTGCCCAATCAAAAGCTCCGGCGGAAACACCCCGCCGTCGCCCGATGTCACCACCCGCATGCCGGGTAGCACATCATCTGGCGCTTCAATAAACAGCACTTGCGGGGCGAGCGTGTTGTTCCCATGCACAATCGCCTTTTGCCCCGTTGGACGAATGATAACCGGCACTTGTGAAGATACATCACTGAGGAATACCAGCCGCGAGGTGTGGTCCGCCACGCCAGATATCCGCCCCACCAGCCCCAGCCCATCCACTGCCGCTTGCCCATCAAACACGCCATCAAGCGAGCCAACATTAAGCAGGCCCGACTGGCTAAACGGGCTGCCGCTGTCGGTGATAACTTCGCCAGTTACAAAGCCAAGGCTGGGGGAAAGCTGTACATTGTTCAGCGCCCTAAGCTGCGCATTGGTTTGCTCAAGCTGAAGCGCGGCCTCTTGCCAGCCCTTCATGCGCTGAAGCTCTTGCCTAAGTTCTTGGTTGCGCTGGTAAATTTGCGCGTAAGATTGGTAGTCAGAGACGATACGGGTGAATTGGGTTACCGGCGCCAGCGCCCATTCCATATTGGGCACAAACCGGTCCACCAGCGCCATCCGAAAGCGCTCAACCCGCGGGCTGTCTATTCGCCAAAGTATAAATAGTGCGAAAAAGGTAAACAGAGTCAGGCCGATAATTAGCCGCCGAACGGCCCGCCATGCATCTGTTTGCTCCGTTGCCACAATGCCCCGCTAGTTGCCGTAATCAAGAATATGCTGGAGCTGGTTTTCAAATTCAAGTGCCTTACCGGTGCCAAGCGCCACGCAGTT
>WTAL01000060.1 GCA_013139635.1 Paracoccaceae bacterium | reverse complement strand
CTGGCCAGCGCGACGAAATGATGGAAGTGCTGATCGACCCTCTCAAGCTGGAGGCTTATAACGTAACTGCGGGCGAGCTTATTAACGCCGTGCGCAACAATAATCAGCTGATTGCAGCGGGTGAAATTGAGCTGGGCACCGCCTCGTATGCCATCAAAATCCCCTCGGCGTTTGATGAAGCGCAAGACGTTTACAACCTCCCCGTTAAGCGCAATGGTGACCGGGTAATCACCCTCGCCGATATCGCCGATATCCGCCTTACATTCGAGGACCGCCAAGGCACCGCGCGCTTTAATGGCGAAGACACCGTGGCGCTTCAGGTCATCAAGCGCAAAGGCGCAAATGCCATTGATACCGTGGCTTTGGTGCGGGAAACCATGGCCGCCGAAATGGCCAAATGGCCCGAAGATTTACAGCAAGCCGTAGAGGTTAACTTCAGCCTCGATAACTCGCGCGAAGTAAATAACATGGTTAACCAGCTCCTCGCCTCGGTGCTCACCGCGATTGCGCTAGTGATGATCGTGGTGCTGGCCAGCCTCGGCGTGCGCTCCTCGCTAATGGTTGGCTTTGCCATTCCTACCAGCTTCCTCCTCACCTTCGCCATCCTCTCCGTCATGGGCATCCCGATTTCCAACATCGTTATGTTTGGCCTCATTCTGGCCGTGGGCATGCTGGTAGACGGCGCGATTGTGGTGGTTGAATACGCCGATAAGAAAATCACAGCGGGCATTGGCCCGATGACGGCCTACGGCATGGCCGCCAAGCGCATGTTTTGGCCGATAGTCTCCTCCACCGCCACCACGCTCTGCGCCTTCCTGCCCTTCCTGTTCTGGCCCGGCGTGGCAGGGCAGTTTATGAGCAAACTCCCCGTAACCATCATCATCGTGCTCAGCGCCTCGCTGCTGGTCGCGCTCATTTACCTGCCCGTTGTGGGCGGTATGGCGGGCCGCGTGGCCGCCGTGATGGACCGCATCGCAAGCTTCTTTCGCAGCCATTTCCACTTCCTCATCCGCTTTGTGCTGCTGCTCGGCGCGCTGGCGCTGGCGTATCAATCGGTGATGACAATCCTGAACAGCCAATCGCTTGCTGAGCATGTTTGGTTCACCTATGAGACAACAGAAGGACCGGAAAACTTCGTTTTGGGCGTTTCATATACCCGTTTTCTTGGTGGCATAGGCTTTTCCCTCGGCGCGATGCTCATTTCCATATTTATGGGCAGCCTCAAGCGCCCCAAGCGAGACAAAGTCGCTAAAGCTGGCTACCGCCGCTCGCTCTTTGGCCGCTTCATCCACTTTATTGCTGGCAACCCGATTATGCCGCTGGTATCCCTCGCGCTGGTTGGCTTCTTTGTCTCCACCGTATTTACGGTATTTCAAGAAAACAGCAAAGGCTTCGAGTTTTTCGTAACCACCGAACCCGAGCGCGCCGTGGCCTATGTACAGGCCCGTGGTAACCTTTCCATCATTGAGAAAGACCGCCTTGTAAAGCAAGCCGAAGCCGCCATTGCCTCGGTTGATGGTGTTGACTACGTGTTTGCCTTTGCGGGCGCGGGCGGGCTGAATACCAATTCCGGCGGGGCCGTAAAGCCAATAGATACCATCGGCGAAATCCAGATAGAGCTGGCCACGTGGGATGAACGCCGCAAAGGCAAGCTCATCATTGCCGAGCTAAACGAGCGCCTAGCCGCCATCCCCGGTGTGCGTGCGCAAATCATTGAACAAAGCATGGGGCCCGCCGCCGGTAAGGCGATTAACCTGCAAATATCAGGTGATAACTGGGATGATCTACTCAGCGCCACCGCTTACATAAATGACCATTTCAGCAGCCTTCCTGAATTGGTAGACGTAGACGACACCCGCCCCCTGCCGGGGATCGATTGGCAGCTGGACGTAGACGTTCAAGAAGCGGGCCGCTTTGGCACTGACGTGGTCTCTGTCGGCGGTATGGTGCAGCTTGTTACGCGTGGCCTCAACATTGGCACTATGCGCACTGATAGCTCTGATGACGAAATAGACATCCGGGTGCGCTTCCCTGAAGATGACCGCCAACTCAGCACGCTAGATACCCTGCGCGTGCGCACCCCGCAGGCCCTCGTGCCGCTCAGCAATTTTGTAACCCGCACGCCGGTGCCTAAGCTAGGCCAAATCAACCGCGTTGATAAATCACGCTATTTCAGAGTGTTGGCGGGTGTTGCCGACGGCGTGAATGCGCAAGAGGAAACCGAGGCGCTGATTGAATGGCTAGAAACCGAATCTGAGCTACCCGATAGCATCACGTGGAAATTCACGGGTGATACCGAAGACCAAGCCGAAACGCAGGCCTTCCTTGGCTCGGCTTTCCTTGGCGCGCTTGGCCTTATGTTTGTGATTCTGCTGGCGCAGTTTAATTCGTTTTACAACTCGGCGCTGGTGCTGATCGCCGTGGTGCTTTCCACCACCGGCGTGCTGATCGGTATGCTGGTTATGGACCAAGCGTTTTCGATGATTATGACCGGCACAGGGGTTGTGGCGCTAGCAGGAATTGTGGTGAACAATAATATTGTGCTCATTGACACCTATGACGAATTCAAGAAATACCTTCCCAGAATTGAAGCCATCACCCGCACCGCCGAAGCGCGTATTCGCCCGGTTTTGCTCACCACCATCACCACTATGGCGGGCCTCGCCCCCATGATGTTTGGCCTCTCGCTCGACTTCATTAATGGCGGCTATAGCATAGACGCCCCCACGGCGCTCTGGTGGAAACAACTCGCCACAGCCGTAGTTTTTGGCCTTGGCGTTGCCACCGTGCTCACGCTTGTCATTACGCCGGCCCTACTGTCGCTGCCCGTCTGGATTTCGCGCGGGGCCTATGGCACGCTGGGCGGATTCTCGGCGCTGGTAAAGCGCCGAGGCCAGCGCGCCACAGACCGGGGATTGCGCAAGCTAGCACGTAAAACCAAAGCGGTGGATGTGGTTTGGGATGCAGAAGGGGTGCATCCAGCCGGAGAAATCGGTTGAGGCAAACAAGATGGCTGTTTGTTGTAGGGGTGCTAGCGCTGTTAACGATCTCACTCGCAGCCCTCCCGAGGCACGCCCCAAGATTTTACCTCGCATCCTATGCCCGCCATTTCCCGTCCATCGCGCGCCAAGATGTTGCAATTTCCAGCCTTTACCAAGACTTGGTAAAGAGCCCTAAGATCCTTTGCGCAGAATACACATTTTATGGGTTTCCAAGCCCTCTTGGGAAAACCGTTCCGACCACTTGGCCTGAACCCGGAAACCTATTGATAGCATACCCCGGCGTTACCGCCGAATATCCGTTTATTTCGACCGATATCCTTAGCGCGCAACGCATAGAATCTATCAAACAGGTTGCAGAGTATAACGAGCTTCTCCTGCAAAAATGCCCTCCTCAGGCTGGCAATCTTTGAGAGCGGGTCAACTGGGATAGCACCGCCTGTATGGTAAATTCAATCTACCCTCGTAAGCTGGCTGGCGGGCAAAAAGAACACACGCGGCGACACCCAAAACAACGGCTCCCGCCTGCCGGATGGTTTTGCTACGCAAAACACCGGCAGTTGGGCGTGGCCTCGCCTTTGGCTCTGCAGGGGGCTTTTCCCCCTTCGCAAGCGCATTCACCCCAGAGTATTTGGCAGAAAAGAATGAAGACAGTCAATTCTCCAAATTGCCAAAATATCCCGGGTAGAGGCGAGTTGACAACCTCACCACAATCACAACACTTCCCGTGCCGCCACCGTTTAGTTAATTATCGCAAGATCGGTGGGCTATCTGGGTCCATTCCCGGTGCCTTTGGCCCTGTTGTTTTCGGCAGCACAAGCTCTGGAATTTCAAATCCCAAACCGGCTCTTACAAAGCTCTCCAGATGCGCATCATCCGCGTTCAGAAACGCCAAATCAAGCTGCCCAGCTTCAACCCCGCTAAACCGTAGCGCTTCAGAGAGCGCCTCCGAAACACCTGTTTTGGCGGCCTCTGGTACATTAACGAGCGCCAGCATGTGGCCGCTTTCCCCGCCCTCATATTGCGCAGAAACCAGATAGGCTGCGCCCACAACGCCGCCCATATTGGCAAGTTTACCATCCAGCGCCGCAACCAAGGCTTCCGGCACGCCAACTGGCTTGCTGATCTCCAAGGGCTTGGCCTCAACCACCGTGTCATCGCCAATGGCCGCCGCGGCAAGCCAGTCCACCGCTTCAACGGGCAGCACCATGGCGCTAGGCGCCTCGCCAAGGTTAAGCCCAATCGCAACCCCCTGCCCCGAGAGCATTTTTGCAATTCGCCGCCCTGAAAGCGCTACATAGTCGCTTGGCTGCTCGTTAAAGGCGGCCATGCGGTCTTCAAGATCAAACACCAGCACCAGCGAACCATCAGATGTTTCCAACACCAGCGGTTGCGCCGCATCGCCCGCCACTTCGCTCTCTAGCAATAAAAACAGCTCTGCCTCCAGAAAGCGTGCGTAAAACGCCGGTGCATTTGCGTCGTCATCCTGCATGGCCAGATAGGCCAAATCCAGTGGGGTATCCATTTGCGCTCCTTTCAGGAGAAAAACTGCCAAAACATGCGGATTTATCCGACTCAGACATTGTTCTGGGCGCGGGTCTACCTTATCTAGGCTGCAAGTGCAAAAAAAGGGAGCGCCTATGTATCGCGTTTGGAATTTTCTAACTTCATACTCGCTATTGCTGATCTTCGGCGCGTTTATCGCCCTTGTGTGGGCGAATCTTGATCTTATCATCCCTGTGGCAGGCAACCCGCATTATTACTTTGATCTTTATCACCACTTGGTTGATTTCCATCTCTGGGAAAATGCGCCCGTTGGCGCGCTCAAAGACGGGGTGCGCACGCTTACGCCGCATTACCTGATAAATGATATGCTCATGGCGCTATTTTTCGCGATTGCGGGCAAAGAGGTGTGGGAAGCTGTGGCGCTCAAATCTGGCTCCTTGCGTGGCAAAAAGGCGGTTACGCCCTTAATCGCCACCATTGGCGGCATGGTCGGGCCGATCAGTGTTTACCTCGCCATAGCCTATTTCCTTGGTTCAGCCACGTTTGACGCCGTTGCCAATGGCTGGGCTATCCCCACAGCCACAGATATCGCGTTTTCTTACCTCATTGGCCGCATGGTGTTTGGCGCGGGCCACCCCGCCGTGCGCTTTTTGCTCCTGCTCGCCATTGCGGATGATGCCCTTGGCCTGATCATTCTAGCCATTTTCTACCCGTCCGGCGAATTGGCCCCGCTTTGGATACTGGTCTCCGCCGGTGTTGCTGTGCTGGTTTACGTGTTGGCCAACTGGCTGCCGCGCCGCATGGACAAAGGCAATGAAGCCCGCCCCGTTTCCACGTGGATGCGCCAAAAGGCAAGCTTTTGGCCATACCTGATCGCGGGGTGCTTTTCTTGGTATGCATTTATGCGCTCGGGCATTCACCCAGCACTTGGCCTGTTGTTTATCGTGCCCACCATTCCGCACGCAGACCGCGCTTACGGCATATTTTCGGCTGCCGAAGTCCACCTGAAAGACCTGCTAAACACCATTGAGCACGGGCTAAAACACATTGTCGAAGTCGTGCTGTTTTTCTTTGGATTCTTCAATGCGGGTGTGCAGTTTTCAGCTATGGGCGAAGCCACATGGCTTGTGCTTGCCGGCCTGCTGATTGGCAAGCCACTTGGTATTTTCATCTTCGGCTGGATCGGCGCGCGCCCCATGGGCTTTGGCCTGCCCGAAGGCATGAAAATGTCTGATCTCTTTGTGCTCGGCTGTGTCGCCGCCATTGGCTTTACGGTGGCCCTGTTTGTCGCTTCGGTCGCCTTTCCGGCGGGTGATGTGCAAGACGCCGCTAAAATGGGCGCCCTGCTCAGTTTTGGCGCGGCAGGGGTTTCGCTTATTGTTGGCCTGCTATTTCGGGTGGAGAAGAAGACCAATTAGGTTAACGGCCACATAGCTTGTTCGTGTTTACCCGTCTGAATGCGGACAAAACTGCCGTTGATTAACGCCGCTTTGCGGAAACAGGTATCGCAAAATCAAGGAAAAACTCACGAATGGCAGAAGACTGGCAGCAAAAAAGCGCGCTACAAGCAGAGCTTACAAAATGCGAGGAACGTGTTTGGAATGCGCTGGTTACGGGGGATCAGCACGCAGACGAGGCCGCTTTGGATGAACGGTTTCTGGGAGTCTACCCAGATGGTTTTGCGAAAAAAAGCGCGCACGTCCAGCAACTTGCCGACGGCCCAACGGTGCAGTCTTACACGCTTTCCGATCTTCGCGTTTTAACACTTGGTGATGATCACGCTGTTTTGTCATACCGCGCTGATTTTCAACGAAGAACACAGGCCAAGCCAGAAGCTATGTATGTCAGTTCGATCTGGCAGCGCTTAGCTGGAGGCTGGGTCAACGTTTTCAGTCAAGATACGCCTGCGAAACACTGAACACGGTTACGAGCACCATGTAGCCAGCTAGGGCTTGCCCCCGCAATCTGGCAAATCTGGCCGGATGACCATTATTGGGTAAAAATGCACAAATCTTCGCACCCCGCTCCGCCTGGGCTTACAATCACTTTTTGTTCTGTTAATATAATAGCATTAAGCTCCGGCCATTCAGGCAACATGTGATTAACAATGCTTAAGTTTGAAAATGTCAGCAAGTCCTTTTGGACAGGCACCCAGCGTAAGGTCATCCTTGACCGCGCCAGTTTTACCGTGGAAACGGGGCAATCGCTTGGCATTTTGGCCGCCAACGGTACGGGTAAAACCACGCTGATCAACATGATGGCGGGGCTGGAAAAGCCCGATGATGGCAAAATCACCCGCACCTCGCGCATCTCGTTTCCGCTGGGTTTTATGGGCGGCATTGTGCCCGCGCACTCGGCCTCTGAAAATGCGCGCTATATCGCGCGGCTCTATGGGTTAGACCCCGACTATATCGAGGCCTTCTGCCGCTACCTTGTTAGCATTGACGAATATTTTGACATGCCGATGAATACCTATTCCCAAGGCATGAGCGCGCGGGTGTCGTTTGCGTTGCTCTTGGCACTGGAATTTGATATATATCTGATAGATGAGGGCATGCCGAGCAGCACAGATGCCGATTTTAACCGAAAAGCAGGGAATGTCCTGCATGAAAGGCTTACGAAGTCGACCGTGGTGATCGTATCCCACTCGGCTTTTATTTTGGAGCGCTACTGCTCCCGAGCCGCCGTGTTAAAGGACGGGCATTTGCATATGTTTGACAGTCTGGAAAAAGCTAAAGCGATGTATGCCTATGACCAACAGTAACCAAAATGTATCCGTCACGCCGATGCCCCCGCAAAACCAAGGCGGCGGGCCAAAGCCCGGCACGCCCGCCTATTTTCGCATGGCGCGGCGCAAAGCCGTGCGCATGGGGCTTAGCCCCTCTAGCGGGGAAGAAGCCGCCAAAATGCTGGAAGAGCGCGGCTTTGATGTAACGCGTGACCGTGTCACTATGCTTGATACCACCGCCGCCTCGCAAAACCCGATGCCCGGTGGTGCGCCCGCGCCAGCCCCCGGCCAAAGCCCTGAGCAAGCCCCTGCGGTTATTACCGAAGAACAGCGCGAAGCCGATATTAGAAAGATCCAGAAATCCATTGCGCTGCGGCGTAAGGCCCGGTTTTTGCTCATTGCCTTGCGGTTGGCGATATTTGTTGTTCTGCCTACATGGTTGGCAGGGCACTATTTTTATGTGGTCGCCACGCCGATGTATCAGGTTGATAGCCAGATGGTTATCCAAAAGCCTGATAGCGGCGG
>WTAL01000051.1 GCA_013139635.1 Paracoccaceae bacterium | reverse complement strand
GGGCGGCCTTTTTTTGTATGCCAAGGGGGCTTTGCCTGATGTTTAAAAAAATCCTGATCGCCAATCGCGGGGAAATCGCCTGCCGTGTTATTAAGTCTGCGCAGAAAATGGGCATTAAAACGGTGGCTGTGTATTCAGACGCGGACCGCAACGCGCTGCATGTGCGCATGGCCGATGAGGCCGTGCATATCGGCCCGCCCCCTGCCGCTGAAAGCTATATCGTGATTGAGAGAATCATGGAGGCGATTAAGGCCACGGGCGCAGAGGCGGTTCACCCCGGTTATGGTTTCCTGTCTGAAAACCCGAAATTCGCTGAGGCCTTGGAGGCCGCAGGCGTGGCGTTTATTGGCCCGCCAGTGGGCGCGATTCAGGCGATGGGGGATAAAATTACCTCCAAAAAGCTGGCCGAGGAGGCGGGCGTTTCGACCGTGCCGGGCCATATGGGGCTGATCGAGGACGCCGAAGAAGCGGTGACGATTTCCAACCAAGTTGGCTATCCGGTGATGATTAAGGCCTCTGCTGGCGGGGGCGGCAAAGGCATGCGGATTGCGTGGAATGACGAGGAGGCGCGCGAGGGTTTCCAAAGCTCCAAGAACGAGGCGGCGGCCAGCTTTGGCGATGACCGGATTTTCATTGAAAAATTCATCACCCAGCCGCGCCACATTGAGATTCAGGTGCTGGGCGATAAGCACGGCAACTGCATTTACCTTAATGAGCGGGAATGCTCTATTCAGCGTCGCCAGCAAAAGGTCATTGAGGAGGCTCCTTCGCCGTTCCTAACGCCGGAAACGCGCGCCAAAATGGGGGCGGAATCGGTGGCTCTGGCCAAAGCGGTTGATTATTCCAGCGCAGGGACGGTGGAATTTATCGTAGATAGCGCCCAGAATTTCTACTTCCTAGAAATGAACACCCGCCTTCAGGTTGAGCATCCGGTGACGGAACTGATCACCGATATTGACCTCGTGGAGCAAATGATCCGCGTGGCGTATGGCGAGAAGTTGGCGATGACGCAGGACGACATTGGCATCAACGGCTGGGCGATGGAAAGCCGCCTTTACGCCGAAGACCCTTACCGCAATTTTCTGCCCTCCATTGGCCGCCTGACCCGCTATCGCCCGCCCGCCGAAATTGAAGGCGCGGTGCGCAATGATACCGGCGTTTTTGAGGGCGGCGAGATCAGCATGTTTTATGACCCGATGATCGCCAAGCTCTGCACTTGGGCGCCAGACAGGGCAGGGGCCATTCGAGGCATGCGCCAAGCGCTGGATGAATTCGAGGTTGAAGGCATTGGCCACAATCTGCCGTTCCTGAGCGCCGTGATGGACCACCCGCGCTTTATGTCAGGCGACATTTCTACGGCATTTATTGCTGAGGAATACCCCGATGGTTTTGAGGGGGCAGTGCTGCCCGAGCCCGTGCTTAAGCAACTCGCCGCAGGCGCTTCGGCTATGATGCGGGTGTCCGAAATTCGCGCGGCGCAGATTAGCGGGCGGATAGATAACCACGAGCGCAAAGTGGGCGAGGATTTTGTGATCTCCCTGCAAGGCGAGGATTTTGAAGTTAAAATTGATGCTGATAAAGCGGGCTCAACCGTGAGTTTTGCCGATGGCACCAGCCTACGCGTGGCCTCTGATTGGCAGCCAGGAGATGGCTTGGCCGAGCTGGAAATATCCGGCGAGGTGGTGATTGCCAAGGTGCATCCCATCGCGGGCGGCTACCGCCTTCGACATCGCGGGGCAGACCTGAGCGTCATCATCCGCACTCCGCGACTTTATGCGCTCTCTAAGCACATGCTTGAAAAGGTTGCGCCTGATACCTCGCGCCTGCTGCTCTGCCCAATGCCGGGCTTGGTAGTGAAGCTGGATGTGAGTGTGGGCGACGAGGTGCAAGAAGGCCAAGCCCTTTGCACCGTGGAAGCCATGAAAATGGAAAACGTGCTGCGCGCCGAGAAAAAATGCACCATCAGCAAAATCAATGCTGCGGCTGGCGATAGCCTTGCCGTGGATGAGGTGATTATGGAGTTTGAATGATGGCGAGGGAAGGCCACAATGCACAGTGTTTGTTTTGCAACATCGCGCGTTGTTTTGACGTGAAAAAGGTGAACTGATGGAAGCTTGGATTGGCCCGGCGATTATTGCCACCATTTTTTCGGCTGTGTTTAGTGTTCTGCGTGAAAACCACTTTAGTGGCAAACGGCGGCATGAGCGCGTGCAGGATATTCAAATCGCTTTACTCGCCGAAATTCGGGCGTATGTTGCGGTGTTGCTTCGAGATAAGCTTGATGAATTTGAAGCGACAATGATTAAGCGAATGGTCGACGATTTAACATTTGTTCCATTCATTCTTCGTGAAAAGAACGATATGGTTTTCAAGTCAATATTACCCGACATCCATGTGCTGCCCGAAAGCTCGATTGACCCGGTTGTGGTCTACTATAGCCAGATTGTAGCTATTGCGGAGATGGCACATGATATGCGTAGCAATGTATTTGCAGAGCTATCTGTAGATCGAAGAATTGATATTTACAGTAACTTTATTGCGATGAAAAAAGAAGCGGTTATATTGGGAAAGGAAGCAGAATGCATGCTGGACACTCACATCACATCCGGCAAAGAAGGCGTTTCGCGTTTTCTCAGGGATCGTAACGCGAAAGAAATGGGCGAGCTGCGAGCGCAGGTTAAAGGCTGGCTTAATAGCCAGGCTTCGGACCTGTCCGGCCACCAATAGGACGAGGTGTGTATGGCGTATCCGGCATGAGTTATCTCCTTTGGCTCTTAACAGAGTACCCTCTCACTCATAAATATAGAGGTGGAAGCAGGGTAAAACAAGGGTAAATGTACAGATGGCTAATGAAGATGCGGTTAAGAATGAGGAGAAATGTTCAATGAAATATGGATGGAGTGTCTTAAATGACCAACAAAGCTGACTGGAAGGCGCTGGCCGAGAAAGAGCTTCGCGGTAAGCCGCTGGAGGCTTTGGACTGGGAAACCCCCGAGGGCATTACCGTAAAGCCGGTTTATACCTCTGAAGATATCGCCGACTTGCCCCATATGGGCAGCTTACCGGGGCTAGCGCCGTTTACCCGTGGCCCCCGCGCCACCATGTATGCGGGCCGCCCTTGGACCATCCGGCAATATGCGGGGTTTTCGACCGCTGAAGCGAGCAATGCCTTTTACCGGCGCAACCTCGCAGCGGGGCAAAAGGGGGTTTCGGTGGCGTTTGATCTGGCGACGCATCGCGGCTATGA
>WTAL01000074.1 GCA_013139635.1 Paracoccaceae bacterium | reverse complement strand
GGCATTGCCTGGACGCTGTTTTATGACACGATTTATGCGCATCAAGATAGGGATGACGACGCGCTGATCGGGGTGAAATCCACCGCGCGCTTGTTTGGCGAGGCTACTAAAAAGTGGCTGTTTGGCTTTCAGGTATTGGCAGTGTTGCTAATGGCATTGGCGGTAATTATCGCGCTTACCCCGCAGCCAAACCCTGTGCCGCTGTTGGTGGCCCTGCTGGCGGCTTGGGGGTTTGGCATGCACATGATGTGGCAGCTAAAGCGGCTGGATATCAACGATGGCGACACTTGCCTGCACCTGTTTCGCTCTAACCGCGATGCGGGGCTGATTGCATCGGCATTGCTTGGCCTATCAGCGCTTTTGTGAGCTTGAACCGGCGGATTTTATCGCTTATCAGGTTTGGTAACCTTAGGAAATTCGAGACAAAATGCGCCCTATTGCCCTGATATTTGCTACCATATTTTTTGCCGTCGGGGCGGGGCTGGCATGGCTGATTGCCAGCAGCACTATTTCATGGGTGGAAACGAGCCAAAAAGCCGAGCTGGAGCAAGCGTTTTATGCCGGTGGCATTGGCTGGGCTGAGGCCGAGGCCGATGGCTTTGTGGTGACGCTCATGGGGGAAGCAGACAGTGTTGCTGACCAAGAGCGCGCGGCAAAGATTGCACGTTTGATTTTTGGCGATAGCCTTGTGGATGACACCACAGTGAGTGAGGTCTCGGCGCTGGAAGAACAACAGCTGCCACCTTTTGTAGAAATTCTAAAAAACGGCGATGATTTTTCCTTTTTGGGGCGCATGCCGATGGGCGAAACCACGCAGGTTTTTGCCCGTTATGTGGAAAGCCTTGGCGAGAGTGCTACGGTGTCAAATGTTACCGAAGCCATTGAAAATGCCCCGGAAAACTGGTTGCCAGCCTTTGAGTTTGCCCTGCGCCTTGCCCCGCTTACCGAGCAATCTATTGTTAATATCCACCCCGGAGCGGTGGAGCTGGAAGCGGTGGCGATGTCTGCCAATTGGCAGCAGGGATTTGAGGAAATGGCTGAGAATTTACGGCCCGAAGGGGTAAGCCTCACGGTCAATATCTCAGCCCCGCGGCCTGTAATTTCGCCTTATACCTTCATTCTTGATGTGTCTGCGCCAGATGCCGCTAGGTGCGCCGCGCAAGACGAGCTTGAAGCCAAGAAAATTGCCACCAAAGTGGAACGTTTGATTGGCCTAAGTATAAAGTGCGATGTGGGCTTGGGTGCGCCCTCAACCCATTGGCGCGAAGCGGTGAACGTGGGGCTAGACGCCCTTGCAGGGCTTGGCGGTGGGCGCTTGGAAATTGTGGATGCCGATGTGACGTTGAGCGCCCCAGAGGGCGTTTCGGAACAGGATTTCCAGATTATTTCGCAAATCCTGAGGTTTGGCCTGCCGGATGGCTTTGCGCTGGAAGCCATAGCCATTGAAACCCCACCGCGCCGTGCCGAAGTGGAAACCCAGCCAGCCGAATTTACCGCTACGCTTGGCAGCGAAGGCAATGCGGTGATTGAGGGCGCGGTGAAAGATACACTGACCCGCGAAGTGGTGATGCGCTATTCCGAGGCCAAGTTTGGCTATGGCCGCGTGGAAGATAGGATGTGGCTGGACACGAGCCTGCCCGACGGCTGGCAGGTGCGCATTTTTAAGCTGATCGAAGCGCTGGCACTGCTAAATGAAGGCTCGGCAACGATGACACCAGAGGGCCTAGATATTGCCGGCGATGCGGGGTTTGAGAACCCGGATCAGGAGCTGGGCAAGCTGCTGGCAGGTGGGTATCGCCTTGACGAGACAACGCTGAGCATCAGCTATACGGAACCAGTTGGCGGGGAAGGCGGGCGCGGGCTGGACCCACGGCTATGCGTGAGCCGAATTACCAAGATACTCTCTGAAAGCAGCATCGTGTTTGCCCCGTCAAGCGCCGTCATTTCAGACCCGAGCATACCCACGATTGAGGCCATAGCCGCGCTGCTCACCACCTGCCGCGAGGCGCGTATTGAAATTGGCGGCCATACCGATAGCCAAGGCCGTGAAGAGATGAACCGCGCTTTGAGCCAAGGGCGGGCGGATGCGGTGCTGGATGCCTTGCTGGCGCAAAACCTGCTTTTGGGCACTATTACAGCCAAGGGTTATGGCGAGGCCGAACCGATTTCTGACAATGGCTCTGATGAGGGCCGCGCCGCCAACCGCCGCATTGAATTTAAGCTGCTGCGGGACGTGCCAGAAGAAACGCCAGAAGCGGCACCCGAGGTGCCTGTAGGCGCGGGGCAAGTCGAGAACTTCAAGCACCCCGCCATGCGTGCGCCTGTGACCGAGGAAGAAACCAATGAATAAAACAGACCTGACCCTGATAATTGTATCTGCGATCGTGATCGCGCTGGTGCTTGGCTGGTCAGCCCGCTGGCTGTTTGACCGCCTGAACCGCGTGCCCCACGGCGCAGATGAAAACGGGCTGGACCCATTGGAAGCCGCCGAGGAAGCGCTAGAAAAAGCCGAAGCGGAGCTAAAACGGATTCAGCTGGAATATGCCTCGGAATATAACCAGCTCAAGGCAGAGCTTGAGGCCACCATGGATGGCCTGCGCACGGCGCGGCAGCGGGCCGACGAGGCAGAGGCCGCGCTGGAAACTTTGCAAGGCGAAGAGCCGCCTGCCAAAGACTAGCGCACTGGAAATTGCGCCTGAAATGGCCCATATAAGGGGCCGGAGGTGCGTTATGACCAGATTTTTTAGTGTATTAGCTTTGATGATATCCGGGGGCGGCCCCGCCCTTGCGGAATGGCCCGCCGAGAGTGTAGCCCTTGGCGAGCGGGACCACCCGAAGGTTTTGGCGCGCTTTGGCGGTGAGGTGCAAACCCCCGCGCTTTCAGCCTATGTGGCCGAAATTGGCGCGCGCGTGGTGGCAGGGTCTGACCGCGCGGGGGAAAACTGGCACTTTACGGTGCTTGATAGCCACGAGGTTAATGCTTTTGCTCTGCCCGGTGGCTATGTTTACGTAACGCGGGGCCTGTTGGCGCTGGCCAATAACGAATCTGAGCTGGCCGCCGTGCTGGCGCATGAAGTGTCCCATGTGATTGAAGAACATGTGGAAGCGCGGCTTGAAGCGCAGAGCGATGCGCTGGTGGATGGCGCCGTGAGCGCCTTGGTGACAGGCATTTTTGGCGGTGGCGAAAACCGCATGGGAAATGCGGTGCGTAGCGGCGTAGAGACCGCTTTTGGCCAAATGGGTGCCTATTCCAAAGAGCAAGAATTTGCCGCCGATGCGGGCGGGATCTCGCTTTTGCAGGCAGCGGGGTATCGGCCAGCCGCACAGGCTGATTTTTTGGCGTCTATGGCGGCAAATGCAGCCCTGAAGGCGGCGATGGAAGGGCGGGCGTATGACGAGACAACCGCACCAATTTTTGCCAACCACCCCGCCCCGGCAGAGCGACAGTTGCAGGCCTTGGCCTTGGCGGGCGATGCGGTTGGGCAGCAAGGCGTCGAAGGCTTCTTGGCGGCCATTGATGGCATGGTCTTTGGGCAAAACCAGCGCGCAGGGCTTGTGCAGGGGCAGAGCTTTATCCACCCAAAACTCGGGTTTTTCTTTGAGGCGGCAGAGGGGCAGCGCATCCAAAATGGTGCGCGGCAGGTCAATATTCTGGGGCCGAACCGCTCAACGCTGGTTATGTCGGGTGGGCAAGGGCAGGCTGATTTACAAGCAGCTTTGCAGGCTTGGGCCGCGCAGATTCCGCGCCGGGACCGGCAAGGCCGAGGGCTTAGCAATGTGCGGCGGCTGGATATTAACGGCATGGAGGCCATCACCGGCACCGTGAACCTGCGCCAGCGCGGGCAGCGCACAACGCTGCGCATGACGGTTATTCGCTTCAACGATGGTGTTATCCGGTTTGCAGGCAAGGCGCGGCGCGGGGATGAGGCGACGGCGGATTTACTATGGCAAACGGTGCAGAGCTTTAGCCGGCTCAGCGAAGAAGGCGCGGCGGAATATGCGCAGGCTTATATCGAGGTACGCGCAGTGGCGGCGGGCGAAACCGTGGCTGATTTAACGCAGCAAATCATGGTGCGGGGTTTTTCAGAAGCGCAATTTCGGGTGCTCAACGGGCTGGCAGCGGATGAAGGGGTCTCAACGGGGCAGCTTGTAAAAATGGTTTCTTTCTAACCCTTAGCCGTAGCGCGGCTATTTATCACTAGGCGGGCGTTGTAAAAGGGCTTACCATCACCTAAGTTAGGCATTGCTAACTTACGCTGGCTGCGCTTTTTAAGGGGAATCGCCATGAAACCGATTGTAAAGCTTATTGTAATTACGGTGCCCGTGGTGGTGGCCGGTGTGCTGGTATTAGGCAACATTGTGGCCAATAAAGCCCCGCCTGCGCGGGTAGAACTGAGTGAGCGCACAACGGTGGTGCGGGTGATTGAAGCACAAGAAATGGCTGTGCGGCCTCGGCTTTCTGGCTTTGGCTTGGTGGCGCCTAGCCGTAGCTATGAAGCGATATCACAAGTGGGTGGCACGGCGGATTATGTGAATCCGGCGCTGCGAAAGGGCGAGATTTTGCCCGAAGGCTCGCTGTTGCTGCGGCTTTCTCCCGAAGATTTTAACCTTGCGATTGCGCAGGCGCGGGCAAATATTGGCGCGGCGGAGGCCAAGCTGGCAGAGCTGGCGGTTTCAGAGCAAAACCAGCAGGCGGCTTTGGCGATTGAGGAAGATGCGCTGGCACTGAAAGCCACCGATCTTGAGCGCTCGGAATCGCTTTTTGCCAGTCAGACGATTTCACAAACGGTGCTGGATAACACGCGGTCGGCGCATTTGGCACAAAGCCAAAAGGTGCTGGGCATTCGCAGCGGCTTGGCCTTGCTGCCCACGCAGCGCGCGGCGCAAAACGAGCAAATTGCGGTTTATCGCGCCAGTTTGGCCAGCGCTGAGCTTAACCTAGCCCGCAGTGAGCTTCGGCTGCCCTTTACGGCTCGGGTTTCGCTGGCAACGGTGGAAGAGGGGCAATTTGTGAAGGCAGGCCAAACGATTGCCAGCTTTGACGGGATAGAGGCCGCGGATGTGGAAGCGCAAGTTTCGGTGGCAGATTTAAGCCGTCTTTTGGGCGAGGCACGGGCGCAGGCAGGGCTGTTGGCGTTTGACCCTGAATCCATGTCGAGTGTGCTGAAAAGCTTGGGCATAGAGGCCACGGTGCGCTTGCAGCTGGGCAATGAAGTGGCAGAATGGCCCGCCACGCTAGACCGGATCAGCAATGTGATTGACCCGAAATCAGGCACACTTGGCGTGATTGTGCGGGTAGAAAATGCTTATGGCAGCGCGGCACAGACACCGCAGCCCCCCCTAACCAAAGGCCTGTTTGTGGAGGTTGAACTCCTTGCTCCGGCAACATCGGGTGTGGTCATTCCGCGCGCAGCGCTTGACCAAGGGCGTGTTTTGCTGGCCGATAGCGATGGGCGGCTGGTGGTGCATCCGGTGGCGCCCGCGCTGGTGCAAGGCGAGATTGTGCTGATAAAAGAAGGGCTAACGGCGGGCAGCCAAGTGGTTGTGAGCACCCCACGGCCTGTTATTCCGGGCATGTTGCTTGAATTGACCGTTGATGAAGATCTAATGCAGCGGCTCGCGGAGGCGGCGCAATGATCCGCTATTTTGCTGGTCATCCGACCATTGCCAACCTGCTGATGATTTTGTTTCTCGGGGCGGGCCTTTTTGTGGGGCCAACGCTTTTGCGAGAGACCTTTCCGCGCAAGCCCGCCTATCAGGTTGAGGTAAATGTGCCATACCCAGGGTCGCGGCCAGAGGATGTGGAAAGCGCTATTTGTGAGCGGATAGAAAACGCGCTCGATGCGGTTACGGGGATTGCGCGGCAATCTTGCGAAGCCCGCGAAGGCTCGGCGCGGGCTTTGGTGGATATGGCCGAAGGCGGAGACTTTCAGGCGTTTAATGCTGACGTGAAATCGGAAATCGAGGCGATTAACGATTTTCCCGAGCGGGCAGAAACGGCCAATGTCAGGGCCTTGGGCCAGACAGATTTTGTAGCTTCGGTGGCTATTTCCGGCCCCGAAAACCTGACAGACCTTAAGGATTATGCCGAGCAAATCCGCACGCGTATGCTGCGCTGGGGTGGGATTCCGATTGTAACCATCAAAGGGTTTTCGACCCGCGAACTGCATATCGGGCTGGACCCAGAGGCGCTGCAACGCTTTGGCATTTCGGTTTCGGATGTGGCCAAGGCTGTGCAAGCCGGCAGCCTTGATTTGCCCGCGGGGAATATTGAAACCGGCGCTGAGACCCTGCTGATCAGGGTGGCCGAGGAGCGGCGCAGCATTGCCAGCCTTGGGGACCTTGTGGTGCGCTCATCCGCAACCGGCGGGCAAGTGAGCTTGCGCCAAATAGCGGATATCACTGAGCAATTCTCAACAGATGAGAACTCTATCCTGTTTAATGGCGCACCGGCGGCGGTGCTGGATATCACTAAAACCCCCTCGCAAGACTCGCTAGATATTATCAATGATTTGACCGCTTTTTTGGACGCCGAGCGCGCGCAGGCCCCGCCATCTGTGGTGATGGAAATAACCACCGATGGGGCCTCGGTGGTGCGTGAGCGGCTGACGCTGGTGGTGGTGAACGGGATACAAGGGTTGGCGCTGGTGTTTCTGGTGCTATGGATTTTCTTTGGCTTTCGCTTTGCGTTTTGGGTGGCTATGGGGCTGCCGGTATCATTTATGGGGGGTGTGGCCCTGATGGGCTTCGTGGGCTACTCGCTCAACCTGATGACAACGCTTGGTTTGCTGATTGTGATCGGCCTCTTGATGGATGATGCGATTGTGATTTCAGAAAACATCGCATCACGGCGAGAAAAGGGCGATAAGCCGCTGGATGCGGTGGTTAATGGCGCAGGGCAAGTGTTCCTGAATGTGCTGGCCTCGTTTGCCACCACGGCGATGGTATTTGGCTCTTTGGGGTTTTTGGGCGGCAACCTTGGGGCGGTGCTTAAAGTGGTGCCAGTGGTGATGCTGTTTGTGCTGATGGTTTCGCTGGTTGAGGCGTTTTTGATATTGCCGCACCACTTGGTGCACACACTGGAAGCGCCGGTGAAACCGGGCGGAATGCGCGACCGTGTTGACCGCATGATGAAGTATACCACCGAATATATCGTCGGGCCTCTTGTCGATTTGGCGATCCGGTTCAGGTATTTTACAGCGGGGCTTAGCATTGCGGTGCTGCTACTTGCGGTGGCCATGCTGGCGGGCGGGTTCATAAAATTTACCGCCTTTCCCGAGCTTGATGGCGATACGATTGTGGCGCGGGTTTTGCTACCGCAAGGCACGCCGCTTGAGCGCACCGAAGGGGTGATAGCACGGCTGGAAGACGGGTTGGTGGTGATCAATGACCAGCTAGAGCAGCCCGACGGGCAAGACCTGATACGCAATGTTACCGTGTCTTACGGGGTTAACCGCGACGCGTTTGAAAGCGGTGCCAATGTGGCGACAGTGAGCGTGGATTTGCTGCCGTCAGATATTCGGGTGCAACGGCCAGATGCGATTATGGAGGCCTGGCGCACGGCTGTGGGGCCGGTGCCGGATGTAATTTCGCTGAAATATGCCGAGTCCAGTATCGGCCCAGCAGGCATTGCGATTGACCTTCGTTTGCACGGGGATGATCTGGAGATGATGAAGGCGGCCAGTTTGGAGCTGCAAGACTGGCTTTGGCAATATGATGGCGTAACTTCGGTGCTGGATGATCTGCGCCCCGGTAAGCGGGAACTGCAAATAACGCTCACAGAGGCGGCGGGGCCAATGGGGGTGACGGCGGCGACCATTGCTGACCAGTTGCGCTCGGCCTATTTGGGCACCACCGTGAGCGAAATGCTGGTGAACGGCCAGCTTTTGCAGGTGAGCGCGCAACTTGCTGATTTGGGCGACGGCAGCTTCGCGCAGTTTGATGATTTTATTATCACGCGCGCGGATGGCAGCTTTGTGCCGCTCTCGCTGGTGGCGGATGTGGAATACGGCCAAGGCTATAACCGCATTAACCGTGAAAATGGCGTGCGCACGCTGACGGTGCAAGGCACGATTAATACCAGCATCGCCAATGCCAGTGCGATTGTCGGCGATACGCTGGCGAATTTTGTGCCCGAGCTTGAGGAACGCTATCCGGGGCTGAGCATCGGGATTGAGGGCCAGCGGGCCGAGGCCAGCATTACGCAACAGTCGATGGTCAAGGGGTTTGGCGTGGGGCTGTTGGGTGTGTTTTTGCTGCTGAGCTTTTTGTTTAGATCGTATATTGAGCCATTGGTGGTGATGCTGATTATTCCGTTTTCACTGATTGGCTCAATTTTTGGTCACATGGCCATGGGGATGGATTTTTCTATGCCGTCGATGTTGGGCTTCGTGGCGCTGGCGGGGGTTGTGGTGAACAACTCGATATTGCTGGTGGATTTTGTGAAGCGAGAGCATGGCACCAGTAAAACCGTTGCTGAAGCGGCTGCCAAAGCGGCGCGGGCGCGGTTTAGGGCGATTTTTATAACGACATTAACCACGGTTGTGGGCCTGATGCCAATTTTGACGGAAACCAGTTTACAGGCGCAAATCCTGATTCCACTGGTGGCGAGTGTCGTGTTTGGCCTGTCGGCTTCAAGCCTAATTACCCTGTTTGTGCTGCCAGCTTTTTATTCGATATTGGATGATTTTGGGCTAAGCACTTTGGCACGAGCGCGGCGAGCGGCGCGTCAGGCGTAGTGCTGTTTTTGCAGGGCGGCGCGCGCGCAGCGCTTAAGCACGCGCGAAGTTTGCCGCGCCGCCACCGAAGGGTGGCGCTTTTGGGCTGGACAGCAGGGCTGGATGCGGGCTTAAAAGGGGCTTAGCATTTAGGAGACTCCCATGGCCGCCAAAATCCCTGCAACGGTTATCACCGGCTTTCTTGGCGTAGGCAAAACCACGCTGGTGCAGCACTTGCTGGCCAACGCCAATGGCAAACGCTTGGCCCTGATTATTAACGAGTTTGGAGATCTTGGCGTAGACGGCGATATTGTTAAGGGCTGCGGCATTGAGGGTTGCGAGGACGACGATATTCTGGAGCTTTCCAACGGCTGCATTTGCTGCACTGTGGCGGAGGATTTCATTCCGGCGATGGAAAAGCTGATCAACCGCGCCGAGCCGCCGGACCATATTGTGATAGAAACCTCGGGGTTGGCTTTGCCACAACCTTTGGTGCGCGCATTTAATTGGCCCGAGATTCGCAACCGCGTAACGGTTGATGGCGTGGTTACTGTGGTGGATAGCGCGGCGGTGCAGGCGGGGCGCTTTGCGCATGATGAAGCGGCGATCGATGCCCAGCGGCAGGGCGATGATATGCTCGACCACGAAACCCCGCTTTCGGAGCTGTTTGAAGACCAACTGGCTTGTGCGGATATGATTATATTGAACAAAACCGACCTGTTGAGCAGCGACGAGGCCTCGGCCTTGGAGGCCAAGCTTAAGGGCGAGGCCCGCGCTGGCGTGCAATTTGTAAAGGCGCAAATGGGGGCCGTTAGCCCGGCTACGCTGCTCGGGCTTGGTGTGGGGGCTGAAGGTGATATGGCAGGGCGCCATGCGCACCATCACCACCATGATGATGACGACGATGACCACCACGAGCATGACCATGATGATTTTGAGACTTTTCAGGTGGAACTGGGCGCAATAGGCGATGTGGACAGCTTTATGGACCGCATGAAGCAGGTGATTATTGACCACGACATTTTGCGGCTTAAGGGCTTTGCGCAGGTTGGCAGCAAACCGATGCGCCTCGTAATTCAGGCCGTTGGGCCACGGGTGGACCATTACTTTGATCGGCCACTTGGGGAGTCAGAAAAGGGCAAAACCATGCTGGTGGTGATTGGGCAGGCGGGGCTGGACCACGCGGCCATTACGACCGCATTGCGGGGATAAGATGCACCTTTTACAGGCGCAAGCAGGTGAAATTACCGATGGTTCGGAGCCGGTGGACCTAGGGCAAACCCCCGCCGAGGTGATTGTGATAAGCGCGGCGGATACCGAAATAGCGGGGCTTTCAGAGGCTTATGGCAGCCTTTCGGATGGACCAAAAAGCTTGCGGTTGGCGAACCTCACCCATCTTTCCCACCCGTTTACAGTCGATAAATACCTCGATGATACCGCCACAAAAGCGCGGCTGGTGATCATCCGTGCGCTGGGGGGCGCGGCTTATTGGCCCTACGGGATGGAGCAGTTTTCTATCAGGTTGCGGGCCGCTGGCGTGGTGCTAGCGGTGCTGCCGGGGGATGATAAGCCGGACGCGGAATTGCGCAACTTATCGACTGTGAGTGACGCTGATTACGATGCGCTTTGGGCCTACCTCGTGGAAGGCGGGCCAGAGAATTGCGGGAATTTCTTGCGATATGCGGGGCATATGCTGGGGGAAGGCGAAGAGCCGCCCGCCGCCAAAACTCTGCTTCGGGCGGGCATTTATGCGCCGGGGCTGGCCTCCGCCTCGGTGCAGGATTTACAGAAAAACCTGTGGGTTGAAGGCCAACCCATTGTGGCGCTGGTTTTTTACCGTGCGCTGGTGCAGGGGGCGGGGCTGCACCCTGTAAACCGCCTGATACGGGCGCTGAGCCGTAAGGGGCTAAACCCATTGCCGGTGTTTGTGGCCTCATTGAAAGACCCGCTTTCGGTGGCCACACTGGCTGAAATCTTCAAGCAAGCCCCGCCAGATATTGTGCTAAATGGCACCAGCTTTGCGGTGTCTTCCCCGCAGAAAGGCGGTGCTCAAAACCCGCCAACCCCGCTAGATGCCCCCGGCGCGCCGGTGTTTCAAATCGTATTTGCAGCGGGCACAGAGGCCGCGTGGGAAGAAAGCACAGCAGGGTTCTCAGCGCGGGATATCGCGATGAATGTAAGCCTGCCGGAGCTTGATGGGCGGGTGCTCACGCGGGCCGTTAGCTTTAAGGGCGAGGCTTATTTTGACGAGGCAACGGAGTGCCTGATTACGGCTTATCGCGCCCACGGCGAGCGGATTGGCTTTGTGGCAGAACTGGCGGCGAACTGGGCGCGGCTTGGCAAAACGCCTGAAGCCGAGCGCAAGGTGGCGCTGGTGCTGGCGAATTATCCGAATAAAGACGGGCGGCTGGCCAACGGCGTGGGGCTGGATACGCCCGCCGCCACGGTCGGCGTGCTGAAGGCGCTTAAGGGCGCGGGATACCATACCCATAACCTTCCAAAGGATAGCGCGGACCTGATGGCGCGCATTCTTAAAGGCCCAACCAACTGGCTGACGGACCGTGCCGCACGCACAGGCGGGGAAACCCTCAGCATGGCCGATTACCAGATAGATTATGGCCAGTTGCCGATTGAGGTGCGCACGCAGGTGGAGGACCGCTGGGGCCCGCCCGAGGCCGACCCGTTTTTCACCGCGGGCGAGGTCGACTGCGGGCACTTTAGCCTTTCCATTCTGAGTTTTGGCAATGTGGTGGTGGGGGTGCAACCGGCGCGGGGCTATAATATTGACCCCACCGAGAGCTACCACTCGCCCGACCTAGTGCCACCGCATAACTACTTTGCGTTTTACTTTTGGCTGCGACACCAGTTTCGCGCCAATGCGATTGTGCATATGGGAAAACATGGCAACATGGAGTGGTTGCCGGGCAAGGCTTTGGCGCTGTCTAATGAGTGCTTTCCGGAAGCCGTGCTGGGGCCAACCCCGCATTTTTATCCGTTTATTGTGAATGACCCCGGTGAAGGCTCGCAGGCCAAGCGGCGGTCGCAGGCCGTGATTATTGACCACCTTACCCCGCCGCTTACCCGCGCCGAAAGCTACGGGCCGATGCGGGACCTTGAGGCGCTGGTTGATGAGTATTACGAGGCGGCGGGGGTGGACCCTCGGCGCACGGCGGTGCTGCGCGAGGAGATTTTGAACCTCAGCCGCACCACAAGGCTGGATGAAGAGGCGGGGGTTGATTGGCAGGCGGGGGATGACAGCGCCTTGGGGGCGATTGATAACTACCTTTGCGAGTTGAAGGAAAGCCAAATCAGGGATGGTTTGCATGTTTTTGGTGAGGCCCCAAAGGGGCGGCTGGCGGAAGATCTGATCGTGGCGCTCACCCGCGTGCCGCGCGGGGCGGGCAAGGGGGGCGATGCGTCTTTGATCCGCGCGTTGGCCGATGATTTGCAGCTGGGGTTTGACCCGCTTGATTGCGAGATGGGCGCGCGCTGGGAAGGGCCGAGGCCAGATGTGCTGGTTGGCGAAGGCGCATGGCGTATCGCGGGCGATACCGTGGAACGGCTGGAGGCGCTGGCGTCAAAACTGGTGGCGGGGGTGGATTGCCTGCCGGATTGGATGGCAACGACTGCGGTTTTGGCCGAGATTTCGGCGCGGGTGCGGCCTGCGGTGGCGGCCTGCGGTGCGGCTGAAATTGGGGCGCTACTGCGCGGGCTTTCAGGGCGGTTTGTGCCGCCGGGGCCATCAGGCGCCCCCACGCGTGGGCGGCTGGATGTGCTGCCCACAGGCCGCAACTTTTATAGCCTTGATAGCCGCAGCCTACCAACGCAGACAGCATGGAAACTTGGCTGGAAATCTGCCAGCTTGCTGATCGAGCGGCACTTGCAGGAGGCGGGCGACTGGCCGCGCGCACTGGTGCTTACGGCTTGGGGCACGGCCAATATGCGCACGGGCGGCGATGATATCGCGCAAGCCATGGCGCTGATTGGCGTGAAGCCGGTTTGGGATGATAACAGCGCGCGGGTCACTGGCTATGAGGTGCTGCCGATGAGCGTGCTCGGGCGGCCTCGGGTAGATGTGACGTTGCGGATTTCAGGGTTTTTCCGCGATGCGTTTCCGGCGCAGATTGATTTGCTGGATAGTGCGATCAGGGCCGTTATGAAGCTGGATGAGCCAGAGGCGGAGAACCCGCTTGCGGCACGGTATAAGGCCGAGGTAGCCGAATTGGGCGAGGCGGCTGGCGCGCGGATATTCGGGGCTATGCCGGGGGCATATGGAGCGGGGCTGCAAGCGCTGATTGATGAGCGGCTCTGGCAGGATAAAGCTGATTTCGCCGAGGCTTATCTTGCGTGGGGTAGCTTTGCTTACGGCGGCGGGGCCGAGGGCGCTGGTGCGCGCGGGGCCTTGGAGGCTCGGCTGAAGCGGGCGGATATTGTGGTGCAAAATCAGGACAACCGCGAGCATGATATTCTCGATTCCGACGACTACTACCAGTTCGAAGGCGGCGCGGCGGCGGCGATCGAGGCCCTGAGCGGGCGCGCGCCTACCAGCTACCACCCCGACCATTCCCGCCCCGAGCGACCCGTGATTCGCACCTTGCAGGAGGAGATGAACCGTGTCGTGCGTTCGCGCGCAGTAAACCCGAAATGGATCGCGGGGGTGAAACGCCACGGCTACAAAGGGGCCTTTGAAATGGCCGCGACGCTGGACTATATGTTTGCTTTTGCCGCCACCACCAACGCCGTTTCTAGCCACCATTTTGATATGGTTTATGCGGCTTATATTGAGGATGAAGACACGCGGTCCTTTATCGAAGAAGCCAATCCGGCGGCGCTGGCCGAAATGGCGGCGCGCTTTGAGGAGGCAATAGAGCGGGGCATGTGGCAGCCGCGGAGCAACTCGGCGAAGGCGGTTTTGGGGGAGATAACTAATTGTTAGAAAATGTTAAATATATACGATCTAGGAGCTTAAAATGAATGGATCAGTTTGGTATTTGCTAGATGACGAGGATAGGTTTCTTTACCATTATACGTCATCTGCTGTGCTCCTCGATTATATCATTCCAACGGGGAGTATCAGATTTTTACCTTTTAAGCTGCTTAATGATCCACGCGAATCATACGAATGGCCGCTAAGCTGGCACTCCAGAGAAGGCGATTTCCCAGATGATATGAGCGGTATCGAAGAGGCCGTTCAATCGGCTCTAAAATCCAACTGGTGTGTCGGGTGTTTTGTCCGTGATTCAGATGAATCTGTCATGACGCGTGAAAGGGAAAAACAAGGTGCAGATTTACTTATTGCACCCGCTTTGAGAGGGCACTCTCACCCTAGAATGTGGGCGCAGTACGGCGATAATCACGCGGGAGTTTGTTTGGTTTTTGATAGGGCCATATTGACTAGGTTGATTGGTAATTTTTGTTCGGAAAACTTGCTATCCGTCCGGTATGGGGCTGTAGAGTATTCTGTACCGCGACTCCTTCCTAAACTGGATGAGGACGATCCACTTTTAGTATTTCTGGATGAATTACGGTCTCTGGGTGTCAATGAATATGCTCAAAGGCACGTAGAACGACACTACAGGAAATTATATTTCCATAAGAGTTCTGATTGGGAAAATGAAATGGAATATAGATTTTCAATCGGCTCTAGTGACAGCGAGCCTAAGTATTTTCAAGTTGCAGGCGCGCTGAAAGGGGTTCTGATGGGTGACAAAATTAACCCTGAGCACCGTAGTAGAGTTGCCGAGTTTGCCATGGAAAACACTGTTGAAATTGCAGATATGTCTTGGAGCGCTGGGTTTCCACAACCGCATCCATTGCATCCGCGGTTGGTATTGAATGAGACCCAAAAAGAATGAAGCTTCGACCAAATTTCAGACTTCTAATTCAGGTTTGAGTATGAACTCCCACCGCTATGCCCACCTGCCCGAGGCCGAGCTAGAAGAGATCATGCTGGATATGGTCCGGCAAACGGGTTTCCTTCGGGATGTTCTCGGCCGCGCCCAAGAGCTGGCCCTGCCGCACTGGCGGGTTGTTTCGGGCGCGCTTTATAATACGGTGTGGAACCAACTTACGGGGCGGCCTGCGGGCTACGGGATTAAGGATGTGGATATCCTTTATTATGACCCTGATACCAGTTGGGAGGCGGAGGACCGTGCGATAAAAAGTGCCACCGGCTTTCCGGCGCACCCGCCGGTGGAGGTGCGTAACCAAGCGCGGGTTCACTTATGGTTCGCCAAGCATTTCGGCGATGAAATCGCGCCGATTACCAGTGTTGAAGACGGCATAGACCGCTTTGCCAGCACCACCCACTGCGTGGGGCTGCGAGTAGAAAATGGTCGCTATGATCTTTACGCGCCGCACGGACTGCGCTCGATTTTCGAGATGAAGGTGCGGCCTAACCCGATGCAGGACAACAAGGCAACGCATGACGCAAAAGGCGCGCGGCAAAAGGAGATGTGGCCGGAGCTGGAGATTATCCCGTGGCCGGAAAGCCCCCGTTGATTGCCACCGTGTTTCTGATAGCATGCCGTTATTCATCGGAGATAAACCATGAGCAGCCTTTTTAGCCTTCTGCCGGAATGGCCCGCGTTTAGCACGTTTTTGCTGGCGAGCCTTGCCGTGGGGGCCTCCCCCGGGCCGGGGATGATGTTTGCTGTGGCGCGCTCGCTTGAGCAGGGACGGGCTGCGGGGGCGGTGTCGGTGCTTGGCTTGTCGGCTGGGTCATTGACATGGTGCTTTGCGGGGGCTTTTGGGGTGGCGGCGCTTATTGCGGCCTCGCCGCTGGCTTTTAGCGCCTTGCGCTATTTTGGAGCGGCTTATCTGGTGTATTTGGCAGGGCGGACTTTGCTTAGCAATAGCCAGCCGCTGGCCGAGGCGGGGCAAAATAAGCGAAAAGATCCCGCGATGCGGCTATTTACGCAGGCCTTTGCCACCAACCTGATGAACCCGAAATCAGTGCTGTTTTACCTTGCGTTTGTGCCGCAATTCACCGACCCCGCGCGCGGAAGCGTTATTGCGCAATTCCTGTTGCTGGGGATCATTTTTAACATCACGGGCAATAGCATCAACATGATGGTGGCGCTGTTTTTTGGCCATATCGGAGAATGGCTAAACGCGCACCCCGCCGTGTGGCGTGTGCAAAAATGGTTTACCGCCACGGTGTTTTGCGGCATTGCCGCGCATTTGGTTTTTGCGTCGCGTAATTAAATCGAATTCAATAACTTGAATATGTGAAATCACCCCCCATATAGTCCCTAACTGAAAATTTTCTAAGGGACTGAAATCATGCTGAGCATGCCAAAAAAAATGGGTGAGCGTTACTCGCCGCTCTACTTCCTCGCCTCTGTGGGCGCCGGTGGCCTTGTTGTTACCTTCTTTATGTATCTGCTTTACTGGGTGCCGCATACTGGCAAACCCGTGCCGGTTTTTGAAGATATCATGGCGCATCTTGCCACGGCCTCCATCGGGGCGCAGGCGCTTACGGTTATTGCCATGGCGGCCATCGCCTATTTTTCCTACCTCAACATCAGGTTGCTGGTTTGGAACCTGTCTGAATTTGCGCTGTTTAAAAAATCAGACGCTTATATCAACCACCAAAAAACCAATGCGCAAACGCAGGTAAAAGCCCAAGCGCTGGCGCTGGCGATGACCATTAACGTGCTTTTCATGGTTGGTTTGGTGTTTGTACCGGGCCTGTGGAGTGTGGTTGAATACCTGTTCCCACTGGCCATTCTGGCCTTTTTGGCGGTTGGCGTTTTGGCGTTCCGCAACCTCGGGCAGTTCCTTTCCCGCGTGCTGGTTGAGGGCGGTTTTGACCGCGCCAACAACAATAGCTTCGCGCAACTTCTACCGGCCTTTGCCTTCTCAATGATCGGCGTTGGGCTTGCAGCCCCTGCGGCCATGAGCACCATCAAAATCACCGCAGGCATCAGCCTGATCACTTCAACTTTCTTTCTGGTGACCTCGGTTATCCTGATGACCATCGCGCTCATCCTCGGCTTTGCGGCCATGATGAAACACGGCGCGGCCAAAGAAACCTCGCCAACACTGCTGATCGTAATTCCGATAATGACGGTGCTTGGCATTCTGGTTGTGCGCCAAGATCACGGCTTGCACACGTTGTTTGATGGCCACACCTCAAATAGCGATACGCTGATGTTCCTCACCACGCTGATCTCGATCCAGTTTGTATTTGCCCTGCTCGGAATCATGGTGCTTAAAGCGCAGAAATACTTCTCGCATTATGTGACGGGGACAGACAAATCAGCGGGTTCTTACGCGCTGGTCTGCCCGGGCATTGGCTTTTCGGTGCTGTTCCAGTTCTTTATCAACAAAGGCCTCGTGGCCAACGGCATGCTGGATAAATACTCGCTGGCTTACATGGTGTTGACAGGCGTGGCGATTGCCTCGCAGCTCGCCATGGTCTGGCTGCTATTTAAGCTTAACAGCAAGCATTTTGGCGCTGAAGCGCGGCAAGTGGCTGTGCCAGCTGAGTAAGTAAAGCAAAACGTAAA
>WTAL01000194.1 GCA_013139635.1 Paracoccaceae bacterium | reverse complement strand
ATGGCGCGGATCACCACCCTAGCCCTGCAAAACGTGGACCCCGAAATTGTGGATTTTGGCAAGATGACCGGCTGCACCCAGCGGCAAATGACATGGAAAATCCTTGTGCCATCAGCCCTGAGCGGCCTGATGGTCGGGGTTAATCAAGTGATCATGCTATCCCTCAACATGGTAATAATCGCCTCGATGATCGGCGCTGGCGGCCTTGGGTTTGACGTGCTTTCCTCCCTGCGCCGCCTGAATATTGGCGGCGGCTTTGAGGCGGGCATTGCTATTGTTATCCTCGCCGTCGCGCTGGACCGCTTAAGCCAAGCGCTGGCGCAGCGCAGCTCTGAATTTACACCAACCCCTACGCAAACGGGCTTTGTAGCCCGCCACAAACGCAGCGTGGCTGTGGTGGTGATTTTGGGGCTCACCATGGGGCTTGGGCTGTTTATTCCGGCCTTGCAAACCTACCCCGAAGCGGCAGAGCTTTCTACGGGGGCCTTTTGGACAAATGGCGTTAAGTACCTGAATATAAACTATTTTGACCAGCTTGAGGCGGTAAAAATATTCCTGTTAACCAACTTCCTCCTGCCCATAAAACGTTTTTTTCTTGGCATTCCGTGGCCATGGGCCATTGCCATGATCACCCTGATCGGCTGGAAGTTTGGTGGTTGGAAATTGGGGCTAATGAACCTCGCCATGGCCACATTTATCGCCGTCACCGGCATGTGGGAAAAGGCGATGGTCACGGTATATCTCTGCGGTGCTTCGGTCATTATCGCCTCAGCCATCGGTATTCCGATCGGCATTTGGGCGGCATTAAGCCCACGTGCAGGGCGGGTTATTGGCGTGGTAATTGACACCCTGCAAACCCTGCCAAGCTTTGTTTACCTCATTCCGGTAATCATGCTTTTTCGCATCGGAGATTTCACGGCGATGGTCGCAATCGTGGCCTATGCCCTTGTGCCTGCCGTGCGCTACGCCGCTCACGGGGTGCGCCATGTGAGCGCTGATCTTATTGAAGCCGGCGTGGTTTCTGGCTGTACCAAGCGGCAAATTTTGTTCAAAATCCGCCTGCCACTGGCCCTACCCGAAATTCTGCTTGGCATTAACCAAACCATTATGCTCGCGCTTTCAATGCTCGTGATCACCGCACTGGTGGGCACGCGCGACCTTGGGCAAGAGGTATATATCGCGCTTACCAAGGCTGACACAGGCCGCGGGCTGGTGGCTGGATTTGCCATTGCCTTTATCGCCATTATGGCTGACAGAATTATCAATGCCAGCGCCCGAAATGCCAAGGCCCGCTATGGGCTTGATTAGACATTAAACACCAAGGAAACCCTGATGAAAACCCTGCCTTCCTCAAGTAAAACCGTTGTTATCGGCGGTGGTATTGTTGGCTGCTCTACGGCCTATCACCTCGCAAAAATGGGGGTAGAATGTGTGTTGTTGGAGCGAAAAAAGCTAACCTCTGGCACCACATTTCATGCGGCGGGCTTGGTGGGGCAGTTACGCAGCAACGCCAATATAACCCAACTTTTAGGCTATTCAGTGGAGCTTTACAAATCTCTTGAGGCCGAAACCGGCCTTGGCACCGGCTGGAAAATGAATGGCGGTTTGCGGCTGGCCTGCAATGAGGACCGCTGGATTGAAGTGCAGCGCCAAGCCACCACGGCGCATTCTTTTGGCTTGGAAATGGAGCTGCTAACGCCGCTTGAGGCGCAAAAGCTTTGGCCGCTAATGAACGTGGATGACGTGATCGGCGCGGCGTTTATGCCGACGGATGGGCAGGCTAATCCGTCTGATATCACGCAGGCCTTGGCCAAGGGCGCGCGCATGGCGGGGGCGCAGATATTTGAGGATTGCAAGGTGCTGGACCTTGAGATCGAGAAGGGTGTTATCAAGGCGGTGATCACAAATCAGGGCCGGATCGAATGTGAAAAAGTGGTGGTATGCGCGGGCCAGTGGACCCGCGATTTTGCCACCCGTTTTGGGGTAAACGTGCCGCTGGTGAGCATGGAGCACCAATATATGGTGACCGAGCCGATTGCGGGCATGCCTAAAAACCTGCCCACGTTGCGCGACCCTGACCGCCTAACCTATTACAAAGAAGAGGTCGGCGGGCTGGTGATGGGGGGCTATGAAAGTAACCCAATTCCGTGGGCTGTGAATGGCATTCCGAAGGGCTTTCATTACACGCTGATTGATAGCAATTTTGACCATTTCGAGCCGCTGATGGAACTGGCCTTGGGCCGCGTACCAGCGCTAGAAACGGCGGGCATTAAAACCCTGACCAACGGGCCGGAGAGCTTTACGCCGGACGGGAATTTCATTATTGGCGAAGCGCCGGAGCTTAGCAATTTCTTTGTCGGTGCGGGGTTTAATGCCTTTGGTATTGCCGCTGGCGGCGGGGCTGGCATGGCGCTGGCCGAGTGGGTTTCCAAGGGCGAGCCGCCGTTTGACCTTTGGTCTGCCGATATCCGGCGCTTTGGCCTGCCGCATTTTGATACCGACTGGGTGCGCACCCGCACGGTCGAGGCCTATGGCAAGCATTACACAATGGATTGGCCGTTTGAGGAAAACCTGAGCGGGCGGCCCTGCCGGAAATCTCCGCTTTACAATACCTTGAAAACGCAAGGCGCAGTGTTTGGCGAAAAGCTGGGCTGGGAGCGGCCGAACTGGTTTGCGACCGAGGGCGAAACGCCCGAGGACATTTATAGTTTTGGCCGCCAAAACTGGTTTGACGCCGTGGGGCGCGAGCATAAAGCCTGCCGCGAGGCCGCCGTGCTGTTTGACCAAACCTCGTTTGCCAAATTCGCCCTGAAAGGCCCTGATGCGCTGACCGCGCTCAACTGGATTTGCGCCAATAACGTGGATAAGCCCGTAGGCGCGCTGACCTATACGCAAATGCTGAATGACAAGGGCGGGATCGAGTGCGACCTGACGCTCGCCCGCGTGGCCGAGGATGAGTTTTACATCGTCACCGGCACCGGCTTTGCCACCCATGATTTTGACTGGATCAAGCGGAATATTCCGGCGGGTTCCAATTGCCAGCTGTTTGATATCACCTCAAGCAACGCGGTGCTTTCCCTGATGGGGCCGCGTGCGCGGGACATTCTGGGACAGATTACGCGCGCCGATGTTAGCCATGAAAGCTTTCCTTTTGGCACGGTCAAAACCATTGGCATCGCGGGCTGCCAAGTGAAGGCTTTGCGGGTGACTTATGTGGGCGAGTTGGGCTGGGAGCTGCACTTGCCTGTTGAATTTTCTGACACGGTTTACGCGGCGCTTATGGCAGCGGGGGCCGCACATGGGCTGGTAAATGCGGGCTATCGGGCGATTGAAAGCTTGCGTCTTGAGAAAGGTTATCGCGCGTGGGGGGCTGACATTGGGCCAGATCATACGCCGCTTGAATCCGGTCTTGGATGGGCGGTGAAGCTGCGCAAAAATATGCCGTTTAAGGGGCGTGAGGCGGCTGCGGCGCAAAAGGAAAACGGGGTAAAAAAGCTGATGGCTTGCTTTACTGTGCCGCCTGAAATTGTGCTGCAAGGCCGCGAGACGATTTATAGAAATGGTGAGCGTGTGGGCTGGCTGACCTCAGGTGGATATGGCTATACCGTCGAAAAATCAATCGGTTATGGGTATGTGCGCCATGCGGACGGCGTAGACGCGGCCTTCGTGCTGGATGGCGATTACGAGTTGGAAGTGGCCACAGAGCGGGTGAAATGCAGCGTGAGCTTGGCGCCGCTTTATGACCCAAAAATGGAGAAGGTTAAGGCATGAGCTTGGCGCCGAAAACGCGCCATCTCTGCCATGTTGCCCCGATGGCTCACGGCTGCGCGGTTGGTGAGGATCACCGCAATCAGTTCGCTTTTTGGGTCTAGCCATAGCGAGGTGCCGGTAAAGCCGGTATGGCCAATAGCACCCGCGGGGAAAGCCGCCCCGCAGCTTGCGGGATGCGCGGGGGTTTGCAGCTCAAACCCGATGGCCCGGCCCACCGCCCTGGGCTGGCTGGTTAGCATTTCGAGCATAGGGTTTTTCAGGAGCCAAAGCGCAAAGCGATGCAGATCTCGCGCTGTGGAAAATAGCCCCGCATTCCCGGAGATACCACCCATCAGCCACGCGTTACTATCATACACCACGCCCGGCGAGCGCCGCCCACTGGGGACAATACGGCTTGGGGCAATACCATTTTGCAGAGGTAAAAACCCGCTTTCCAGCATACCCGAGGGCTTGGCAATATGCTCGGCAAACAGGCTTTGCAACGATTGCCCCGTATGGGCTTCCAGCACTTTGCCAAGCAGCATATAGCCAAGGCAGCTATAGGCCACCGTCTGCTCTGGCGGGGTTTTTAGCGGCACATTTAGCAGGGCTTCAAAGGTTTCTTCCGGCGTGGTGCAGGTTTCGATAAAGCGCACCGTGGGGGGAAGGCCTGAAAGGTGGGCCGCAAGATGGCGTAGGGTGATGGCCTCTTTTCCACCGCCGGAAAAGTGGGGGATATAGGCCGAGACCTTGCTATCAAGCGGCAGGCCAAGGGCGCATAAAAGGCGGGCTGTCACAACGGGTTTAGTCAGGGAAGCCACATCAAAAACCGCGTTTTTGGTTAGGGGCCGCGTGCCGTCATAAGTGCCAACCGCCGCATGAAACAGCTGTTTTTTCCTCCGCGCCACCAGCATTTCCGCCCCGTAAAACAAGCCGGATTTCAGGGCAGATTTCAGCAGGGCCTCCATGGTTTACTTGATCGCCCCCGCCGTCATCCCCGCGATAAAACGCTTGGATTGGATGATGAACACCGCCACCACCGGCAGCGCGGCCAGCGTTAGCCCCGCGTAAAGTACGCCGAAATTCACGCTGTATTCGCCGAAGAAACTGGTGAGGCCTTGGGCGAGGGTTTTGTTTTCTGGCGTTTGGATGAAAATCAGCGGGAAGAAGAAATCATTCCAAATCGGCACCGCGTTATAAATGCCGGCAATCACCATGGCCGGCGTTATCAGCGGCACCATGATTTGCACCATTATCCGTAGCTCTGAAGCGCCATCAACCCGCGCGCTGTCTTCCAGCTCGCTCGGGAGTGAGCGCAAGAAACCCGTAAGAATAAACACCGTGCTGGGCAGGCTCATAGCGGTGTAAATAAAGATTAGGCCCATGAGGTTATCCACCAAGCCCATTGCCTTGAGCTGCACAAAAAGCGGGATGATCGCAAGGCGGAGCGGTAGCATCAGCCCTGCGAGGAAAAACAGCGAAACCATGATGGAGCCGCGGAATTTATACCGCGAGATCGCATAGGCGGCCATGGTGCCGGTTACCAGCAGCACCGCCACCGAAATCACGGTTACGATCGTTGAATTCAGCAGATAGCGCGGCACGTCGGTTGTGTTCCAGATCACCGCGTAATTATCGAAGTTCAGACTTTTGGGCAGGGCAAAAGGCGAGCCAAATATCTCGGCATTGGTTTTGAAGCCGGACATCACCATCATGAAAATCGGGTAAAGCACCACAATGGCGGTGCTCACCAGAAATATGTGCATTAGCCATGTTTCAAAGCCCGCGTTACGTTTCTTTTCCATAGCCGCCCCCTAGCTCATTTCCACTTCGCGACTCGTCAAATACTTGGTCGCGATAATGGAGAATACAAAGATGAAGATAAACATGAGCACCGCGAGGGCTGAGCCGGAGCCAAAGTCAGACCCTCCGGCGCTGACCGAGCCAAAGGCCGTGCGGTAAAACAGCAGGCCAAGCATATCGGTGCTGCCTTGCGGCGAGCCTTCTAAGCCGTTCATAATATACGGAATTTCAAACCAGTTGAAGGAGCCAATGAAGGTAAGCACAACGATGATGGTAACGGCAGGGGCCATGAGGGGCCAGATGATTTCGCGTGCGATGCGCCACTCGGAAGCGCCATCAAGCCGTGCGGCCTC
>WTAL01000260.1 GCA_013139635.1 Paracoccaceae bacterium | reverse complement strand
GTTTATGTGCGCAACAAGGGTAAGCAAACGCTTGAAGTTGGCATGAACAGCTATGAGCATAAGCTGCCAGCTGACACGCCCGAGGCCGAGGTTTTGGCGCTCATCAAGCAGCTCAATAATGACCCCGCAGTGCACGGTATTTTGTGCCAGCTTCCTGTGCCAGACCACATTGACGACGCAAAGGTTATCAACGCCATTGCGCCGGAAAAAGATGTGGACGGGTTTCATATTTCGAATGTGGGCCTGCTGGCCACGGGGCAGAAATCAATGGTGCCGTGCACGCCTTTGGGCTGCCTTATGATGCTACGAGACCGCCACGGGAGCCTTTCTGGCCTGAATGCGGTGGTGGTTGGGCGCTCCAATATTGTGGGCAAGCCTATGGCGGCGCTTTTGCTCAAAGATAGCTGCACAGTGACCATTGCGCACTCCCGCACCAAGGATATTGAGGCCGTTTGCAAGCGGGCCGACATCCTAATTGCTGCCGTGGGGCGGGCTGAAATGATAAATGCGGACTGGATAAAGCCCGGTGCTACCGTGATTGATGTGGGCATAAACCGGATAGCCGCACCCGAGCGTGGCGAGGGAAAAATGCGCCTTGTGGGCGATGTGGATTATGCCAGCGCGGCCGAGGTCGCGGGGGCGATAACCCCTGTGCCCGGCGGTGTGGGGCCAATGACAATTGCGTGCTTGCTGGCCAACACCGTAACCGCGTGCAGCCGCGTAAACGGGTTGCCAGAGCCAGAAGGACTGACAGCTTAGGTGGGGTAAAACCCTACCCTACAGGCTGTTTTCGCTTTCGGCGATGAATAGGTGCTCCCACGCACGGTCAAGTAATCCGACCGTCATTTGCGGCTTAATGCCTTCATAACGGCAGGCAGATATCATCTGCTCGATCAGAAATTTCGGGTGGTAAGCTGCGTATTCATTATCAACCGTCGGGAACAGGTTCACTAAAAGGTGCGTGAGCACTTCTTCTTTAAATTCAACGGGGTACTGTTTGATCGTCAGGAGGAATATCTTGATAAACTCATCCCGATCTGGGTTGCCAACAAAGATTTTATAGTGAACCCGCCGCAGGGCGGCGGCGTCAAATATCTTGTTAGGCGCGAAGTTGGTGGAGAACATCACTTTGGTATCAAACGGCACGGTGAATTTCTGCCCCGATTGCAAAGTCAGGATATCAAAGCCGCTTTCCATCGGCACAATCCAGCGGTTGATCAAGGTTTGGGGCGGTGTAGATTGGCGACCAAGGTCGTCTACAATAAACACGCCACCGGAGGACTTGAGCTGGAGCGGCGCCTGATAGGTGCGGGAAACCGGATTAAAATTGAGGTCAAGCATATCCATAGTAAGCTCACCACCGGTAATAACGGTGGGCCGCCGGCAAAGGACATACCGCTTATCATGCCCGCCGCCTGCCAGACGCAGGGAGGAGGTATCCTGATTTTCTTCCTTGATTTTTGTATGAATGAGTGGATCAAAAAGCGAAATCACATTGCCCGCGTATTCAATAAATTCGGGCACGTAAATATTATCGGTATAGGCGTTGCGGATACCATCAGCGATAGAGGATTTACCGTTACCCGGAGGGCCATAAAATAGCACCGAGCGCGGGGAGTTTACGGCAGGGCCAAGATGGCCGAACATCTGATCATTGACGATCAAATGAGACATGCTATCTTGCAACGATTCCTTGGGCACGGCCACATCTCGAATGGATTGCGCCTCAACTTGCTTGGTATATTCTTCAAGCGGCACTGGCACCGCACCAAAATATTCAGATTGCGAAAGCGCATCGAGCGCAGCTTGGCGGCCCATATCGGTAAGCTTGTAGCGCAGCTGCTTTGGGTCTTCAAAGCGAGATGCACCAAGGGTTTCGATCATATTAAATTCGCGGGTGATCTCGATCAGCTCTTGAGTGATCGGCACCGAAATCCGCATGGCGTCTGAAATGGTTAGCACGTTGTCGAGATTGCGCCGCAGCATGGTTTTAAGCATGATCTCCCGCAAAATCGTGACGTCGATTCCAAGCTCGGTCAGCGTTCTGGGAGGAACGGGCTTAGGGGAGGTTTGGCTCATCGAAATATCCCTTCAGTGAAAGATTGCCGTAGTTTAACGCGTTGCCATACCCTGTGGCAAGCCAGTGTTTTTGATGGAAAAAAGAGGCACTGTTTGTGGTTTGAATTTGCGCTTGGGTGCTATATTCTACCACAAATTGTCATGGGAGGCAGGGAAATTACACATTCGCAATTGCTAAAATTCGGTGGGTTTTTGGTGGCTTTGTTTGCTATTGAGCTTTTGGCCCTGATGCTGCCTTCAAAGCTGATGATTACCGGCCATGAAGGAGATTTGATGCACATGCTGGATGCTTCGCTCAGAATGGCGAGCGGAGAGATGCCGCATTTGGATTTTATGACTCCTATCGGCATTTTGGGTTTTGCCCCCGTGGCCGCTTTTTTGGCATTGGGGCTTTCCGTGGGGAAGGCCACCTTGTTGGCTGAGGCGGCGATGCTGGCCCTTATACTGCCGGCTATCTGGTGGCTGGCGGCCACGCGGCTGAGCCAAGGGCAGGCCTATTACTTTGCCATTGTGATGGTGGTAACCATGATGGCGGTGGTTTACGGGGGTGGGTCTTCGACTATTTCGCTTTCGATGTATTATAACCGCTGGGGCTGGAGCCTTACGTTTTTGCTATTGGTGACGATCCTGTTTAAGCCGCACCGGATGCTGGGCGAGGCCTGGGTTTCTCCCTTGGTTATCGGGCTTATTATGGCAGCGTTGGCCATGCTAAAGATGACGTTTTTTGTGCCGCTGCTGCCGGTTGTTATCCTTATTTTGCTGGTGCAAAAACAGGGCGCGCTGCTGCTTAAATCCTTAGCCGTGGGGCTGTTGGTGGGGGTGGCCCTGCTGGGCTGGCTCGGGCTTGATTTCTTTTTGGCGTATTTTGATAACTTGTTGGTGGTTACACGGCCTGAATCTGCGCGGGTAAATACTGGGGCGAGCTTTAGCGATATTGTGGCTAGCCCGGGCACGCTTTTAAGCTCTGTTGTTTTGTTTGCGGCTTTGGTGGTTTTCAGGAAATCGGGCCGGATGCAGCAAGGGCTGATGGTCATGATTTTGGCACCTGCCTTTGCCTATATCACCTATCAAAACTGGGGGAATGACCCAAAGTGGCTGCATTTTTTGGTGCTGTATATCTGGGCGAACCTGCCCGATGTTGAGGCCAAGCCGGTGTTTGGTGTGCCGGCGCGGCAAGGTGGGCTGGCGCTCATAACGGCGGCGTTTACGCTTGTATTTGCGTCCTTTTTCTCCATGGCGGGCACGCCCTTTCGGGTGGCTGTGGCCGCACAAACAGACGGGTTTGCCAAGTTGGAGCTAAATGACGATGTATCTGATATTTGGCTGCCAGAGCGGCGGGTTTCGGACATAAATGGCGAGCAAGCCATTGAAGGCTGGCCGACTTTGATGCCCGATTTGGAGCCATTGGTTATTCAGGGCTACACCTTCCCTGATTGTAAGCTTAGTAAAACGCTGGTGGCGCAATATGCGGGCATGGCCCAGCAGATCGAGGCACTGGAAGCCGTGCGTGGCCAGCCGGTTTTGGTGGCGGATGTGCTGAATTTTTTATGGCTAATGGGGGATGTTGGCCGCGTGCAGGGGGCAGCCCCTTGGTATTATGGCGATGATTCCGGGCTGAGTGAAACCGCTTTTATAGCGGTGCCGCTATGCCCCGCAAAACCAGAGCTGCGGGCAGCAATGCTGGCGCAAGTAGGGGCCGGTGAATACGGGCTTACGGAAACCTATCGCTCAGAGCTTATGGTGCTTTACGCCCTCTCTAAGCCCCCTGAATAATATGGGCCGATAGATAGGTGATCAGCGCGCCCGAAAGGGCAAATCCCACGGGAAAACGCCGTTTCCAACCGCCCTTTTCCCAAGACGCCCAGTTTTTGGGCGCGAGGCCAACCCAGCCAAATACGAGATGCGTAAAAACAGCCAGTATTGCACAGAGTGATACAAACATCGCAAAGCTGATGAGCTCGCCAGTATCAACAAACGGGACGATAGCCGTGGTGAACTTGAGATCACCACCCGGTACCAGCCGCGCCGCAAACAGCACGAGGCTGATAAGGAGGGCAATGAAGCCGTAAAACAGGCTGAGCCGATATTCAGCGAAGGAAAGCACAAAGGGCGCGACAACAATAAACACCAGCACCATTGAGACTGGAACGATGTTTGGAATTTTCAGGAATTTAAGGTCTGTCCATGTTGCATAAATGCAAAACGGGAAGGTTACGACCAGAAATACAATCGCCCAGACTGCCATGAATTAAAGGCCAACAGTTGAACTTAAGGCGCGCAGCGCATCCACGGCAGCGGCAAAATGGCGGGGATGGAAGTCTATGGCCTCTTGCAATAGGCCGCGTGCAATATCACGATCACCGCGATTAACGGCCACTTTGGCAGCCTCATAGTATAGCAAGGCCCGCTCTTCGTCGCTCATCGGAATAACGGGGAGTTGGTATTCACCTCGCATCGCGCGGGTTTGCACAAGGTTAACCTTGGCGCGGAAAAGCGAAGGATCGGCTCGCAGGGCTTGGCGGAAAAGGTTTTCAGCGTCTTCAAAATCGCCGCGAATGCGCTTGGAAAAGCCCCAGTTGTTCAGAGTGTTTGCAGGCGCGGTGGTGAGGCCGCGGGCGATGTCGTAAAAGCTGTCCGCCTTAGACCATTCCTTGTTATGGTCGGCCACAATGGCCTCAAGGCGGTAGCGGTCATAGGTCTCAAAGGTGGGCGGGATCGCGTCTAGCGCGGCTTCGCCTAGCTCCCAACCACCGTTGCGAATGTAAGCGTCCGCCATGGCGACACGGTCTATGGTGGTCAGCTCGCCGGCTTCCTCAATGGTTTCATAAATCAACACTGCCTCAGCATGCTGGCCCGCGCGTCCGAGTGAAATGGCAAGCCCGCGCTTAAAGTCTATGCGGCTTGGGTCTTGCGCGACGGAACTGCGAAAATAGGCAACGGCCTCTTCGGGGTCTGCAAAATCAAGCATGATTTCACTAATGCCGGTGGCGTCCAGAACATTAAGCCCGCCATCTGGCAAGGCGCGATCTTCGTCTGTGATTTCTCCACCACATCCGGCCAGAAAACTGGCGGAAAGGAGGAGGCTTGCCTGAAGGGTGAGTTTTGTGCTTTGCATCTTATCCCCGTTGTTTTTACTGCCCAAGTAACAGATAGCGCCCATTGCCCCGTCGGACCAGCAAGAAATTGAATTGTTCGGGGATTTCCGCCGAATTTTCAATAACCAACCGATTTGCTAAAATTAGATTTTGCCGGATTTCTTCGGAATCACCATTATCCAGTGCAAAGGCGCGCTGGAAGCTGGAACGGGCATCAATATATTGGCCGGAATTTATTTGGGTCACGCCAAGGTTATTCCAAGCGGGCACAAAATCCGGATCTTTCTGAACAGCGCGCTGCAAGAATTTTTCGGCTTGGTTTAGGCGGCCAAGGTTCATATTGGCTGAGCCAATAGCGCTAAGAACATCGGCATTTAGCCCGTGGTCTACGGCGGCGCGGGTGTAAGCATCAAGCGCGAGCTGAAACTCCCCTGATGCCATTAGGCGGTGCCCAACGATCAGCCCGTCAACAGCTTCGGTGACAGATTGTGTGCCGCGGGGCGGGGCCACGCCCTCGCGATTATTGGCCAGCGGCCCTTGGGTCGCTTCACAGGCTGCAAGGGCCATAACCAGCCCTAAAAGCAAAAACCGCACTATTGGCCTCCGCCGCCCAAGTTGACATAAATGTCATAAATAGAGGGGCCAACCAGAATGATAAGCAGCGGCGGCACGGTGAAAAGCATGGTGCCGAGTGTCATTTTTGTGGGCAGTTTATTGGCTTTTTCTTCAGCGCGCATAATGCGTTTATCGCGCATTTCAAAAGCATAAACCCGGAGTGCGTCAGAGATTGAGGTACCAAAGCTGGCGGACTGCACCAGCACCGTTACGAATGAGCTAATATCGGTTACGCCACAGCGCTCGCCCAGATCTCGCAGCACTGAAACCCGCTCTTTACCGGCGCGCAGCTCGTTGGCAACCACTTGAAACTCTTCAGAAAGCGCTTTGTTTGAGTGCTTTATCTCAGTCGCAACGCGCACGATGGACTGGTCAAGCGACTGACCAGCTTCAACGCAAACTAACATAAGGTCAAGCGCATCGGGGAAGCCGTCTTCCAGCTCCACTTGCCGAGTTTGGCGCTTGCGCTCTATCCAATAAGTAGGGAGGTAATACCCGACGGCACCGGGCATAATGACGTAAAGCGAGACCTGTAGCGCGGAGAGTTCACCGCTCATGATGAGGGCATAGAGCAGGCCCAAGCCAAGGAAGCTAATACCTAGAACCATCCGCAGGAAGTTATAGTTTCCAACCGCGCCTTTGGAGCGGTACCCGGCTTGCAGCAGCTTAAGCCGAGCGGCCGTAAGCTCGTCTTCGTTTTGTGGCGTCAGATAGGCTTCAAATTTTGCGAGGTTGAGCTTGCCGCTATCATAGCGCAGGTTTAACCGGCCTTTAGTATTGCCATCCTTCTTTTTAAAGCCAGTAGCGCGCGTGCCGCCACTGCCGAGCTTTGCAAAAGGGTCTTCGCCCTTATTCAGAATAACAGGGAGCGAAAGCAGAATTAAAAATAGCCCAAGGCCAGCCGCAACAATAATCGGGCCAAGGGGCCCAAGCACGGCAGTAATGAATTCAAGGATAGTGCTGATCACGGGGGATCCTTTCCGAGCCGTTTAGACCTTAAAGTTAACCATCATGTTCATAAATATAATGTTTACGAGCAAAAAGACGCCGACGATGATCGCGAGGGGGAGAAATACCGGGGTATTTTCAACGCCGTCATAATAATCTGGCTGCAAAACATTGATCGCAACCAGCGCAATAATCGGGAAAAAGGACAGGAACCAACCGGACCACTTTGCTTCGGCAGTAATGGCATTCACGCGGCGAAACAGCTTGAAACGAGAGCGGATAACTTTGCCGAGACCATCAAGCACTTCGGCAAGGTTACCACCAGATTGCGACTGAATGGCCACAGCCACAGCCAAAAATCGTAGATCTTGCACATCGACTCGCTCTGTCATTTTGCGCAAAGAGTCCGAGATATCGGCGCCAAAGTTGGCTTCGTCCACCAAAATACCAAATTCGGTGCCTAGCGGGTCAGGCATTTCTTGCGCCACAATGTTAACCGAGCTGGCAAACGGGTGGCCAACACGCAGGCTACGGACCATCAGCTCAACCGCATCGGGGAGCTGCTCTTCAAACAAGTCCATCCGCTTTTTGGCTTTAGAACTGAGCCAGATATATACCGCGCCATAACCCATAATAATCGAGATAATAATGCGCATGGTCAGGTTGGCAGATGTCGCAAACGTGAGCGCAATAAACGCGATGGTGATCAAAAGTAAAACTACTGCAAGCAACGCGTTGGGGGTAAAGGCGATATTGGCAATAGCCGCCTTTTTGGACAAAACACCAATGACAGGCAGGCGGAGGGTTTTTGTGTGCTGCTCGCGCTCTTTGCGCAAGGTTTCCATAACGGATTCACGGCTTTCGCCCTTTTCAAGCAGCTGTAGCCGCCGGTTAACCCGGCTTTCCAGCCGCACAGATTTTCCAAAAACCGCGAGGTAAATGCCCTCGATTAGAAAAAGTACAGCGGCAAAAATGACCGCATAAATGAGTGGTTCTATACTCATAGATCGCTCCCGACTTTATCAGAATAAACTGGCGTATCGGAGAACAGTGAAGAGGGGAGGTTGAAGCCCCATTGCTGGAAGCGCTCCATAAAGGAGGAGCGCAGCCCCGTGCCGGTAAAGTGCCCGTGGATTTTGCCGTCGTCGTCCACATAGTCGCGCTGGAACTTGAAGATTTCCTGCATAGAAATAATTTCGCCCTCCATCCCGGTGATTTCCGTGATCGAAACCATACGGCGAGAGCCATCTGTTAAGCGAGAAACCTGTACGATCAGGTTAACCGCCGAAGATATTTGCCCACGGCTGGCTTTAATCGGCATATCAACCCCCGACATCGCGATCATATTTTCCAAGCGGGAAAGACTATCGCGGGCCGAGTTCGCGTGAATGGTGGTCATTGAGCCATCGTGGCCGGTGTTCATGGCTTGCAGCATGTCGATCACCTCATCACCACGGGTTTCCCCCACGATAATGCGGTCTGGGCGCATCCGCAAAGCGTTGCGGAGCAAATCTCGCTGGGAAACTTCGCCTTTGCCTTCCACGTTTGCGGGGCGGCTTTCCATACGGCCCACGTGGGCTTGCTGGAGCTGAAGCTCGGCGGTGTCCTCGATCGTCACAATCCGCTCTTTGGCGCCAATAAAGCCGGAAAGCGCGTTAAGCGTGGTGGTCTTACCAGAGCCTGTACCACCGGAAACGATGATGTTGAGCCGCGTAGACACAGCGGCTTGCAGGTAGGTGGCCATAGGCTCGTTGAAAGCACCAAAATTGATAAGCTCTTCAATGGAGAGCTTTTCCTTGGAGAATTTACGAATGGAAACCAGCGCGCCGTCTACGGCACAAGGCGGCACCATGGCGTTAAAACGCGAGCCGTCTGACAGCCGCGCATCCACATAGGGGTGGCTTTCGTCAACCCGCCGGCCAACGGCAGATACGATTTTGTCAATTATGCGAAGGAGGTGGCGGTCATCCTTAAAGCGCACGTTTGTGTGCTCAAGTTTACCGGCGCGTTCCACAAACACCTGATATGGCCCGTTGATCAAAATATCGTTTACGGTTTCATCGCGCAAAAGCGGTTGAATCGGGCCAAGGCCTTTAACCTCGTCCATCAGGTCTTGCAAAAGTTCTTTTTGGTCTTGGCCGTTTAGCACCACACCAATTTCGTGAATGCTTTCACGCGCGATGGCGCCGATTTCACGGCGCAGGTCAGCTTCGGCAGCTTGGTCAATCGCTGAAAGGTTAAGCGTTTCGAGCAGGCGCTTGTGCACCTCCATCCGAACATCCATCAGCTTATCCAGCCGCTTCTGTTCGCGCTGATGCGCCTCCAGCTCGTCAGGCGTCATGGTATTGGTGTCTTGCGGCCGAGCCTTATGAATAACCTCTGGCTCAAGCGAAAGCTCGCCAACGATTGCTGGTGCCTCTGGTGTAGGCTGTTGCTGCTGGTTTTGCTTGAAGCGTCCGAACATGGGTTTCTCCGTTTAGTCTACAACAGCCGCGCGGGCTTCTTTGGTCAGGTCAATTAACGTGCCTGCGATTTTCTTGATCTCTTTACGCAGCGGGTTTTTCGGGGCCGAATTTGCCAGCGGCTCGCCTTGATCGCCCGCTTGCGTAACGGCCTTGCCACCATCTGGCAGCAGGATGTTCACTTCAATCCCTAGGCTTTCTGAAAAGCGGCCAACGCGGGTTTTGCCGTTAAGGTCTGCAAAACCGGGGGCACGGTTGAGAATATACTGGATCTTCTCGCCGGGAAGGTCTTCGCCACGCAAAACGCGCAGATAGCGCATAAGATTTTGCGCTGAGCGCATATCAAGCTCAAGCAAAGAGAAATAGGTTTCGGCACTGGTAAGCACGGAAGCTGACCAATCTGTGAGCGCCTTGGGAAGATCAATCACAATAAAATCGTAGCGGGACTGCAAAATGCGCAGCATACGCTCAATATATTCTGGGTTTACAATGTCCAAAGGCATGACTTCAGGCGGTGACGTGAGCACAGCGAGCACTGACTTATAAGATGTCATGGCCTGCGATAATGTATCACCGGCCAGTGTTTCGGGCTCTGTTAGCAGGTCAAACACAGCCTCACGGCGTGGAATATCGAGCAGTGTGGCGACGGAGCCAAACTGGAAATCAAGATCTATCAGCGCAACGCGCATATCGTCTTTACGGGTGGCGGTTGCCATTTCCCAAGCTAGATTAACTGCGAAGGTGGACGCACCCACGCCGCCAGCGGCACCATATACTGGCAAAATAACGCCGCTACGGGATTTCCTACGCTCGGAATCAGCTGGCGCGGCTTTCTTGTCGCGCAAGCGGTCAAATATGTTGGAGAGAGCGTGGTCAGGCAACGGGTAGGGCGCAAAATCATCGGCACCAAGCTGAAGTAGCCGGTGCAGAGCGGTGGGCGACACATCTTTTGCCACCAAAACCACCGTAAAGCCGGCCTTTTTTGCCTCGCGTACAAAGCTATCAATTGGCTCTAGGTTTTGCTCGTCTTGCGCCTCTATGCACACGATCAGTGTTTCATCACCCGCCATGGCGCCGCGCCCGAGCATCTCACCCGCAGCAAGGACGGTCATATTACCCCAATTTTGGCCAAATAGCCCATGGAGTTCGCCGTTTAACAGCTCAAAACTTTCCGGGGAAGAAGCCACAGCAAAGGCTTCCATTTTCCGATCCATTAATTTTAACAACGCCAACTGAGCACCTCGATGATTGTATGAACGCAATTCTAACCAGTTAAGTCAAAAATGTAGTGTATTACGAAAGTTCTGAAAATAAAAGTATTAGTAAATGCATAGATTAACGAATGACATAACTGCGACAGGGATACAAATTGCTTTTAGTTTTACGCGGATCAATCGTCATTCAATGCGCAATCTATCGCCTAATGGCCATAGTGCAAAATTGAGTATAGTTAGGTAAGCTTTGGATTGCAAGTTGCGATACCGCAACAAAAAACCCCTCCCGGCGGGGCCGGAAGGGGGAGAGGGCTATTGCAGAGAATTATTCTACTAGCGTTAATTCACTCGTAAGGGTTCCACCGCCTGCTACATAGTTGCCGTAAACGATAACCGCACGCTTACCATCAAAATCAGACGGGATGACGTTTGGTGCGAATCCAAATACATCAGTAACCGTGCGACGGTTAAGGCGCTCGCGATCATCTGTATTCACAACCGGTTGAGTTTCTCCGAGAGAGGAGTAAGCCTCGAGCCGGTTACGTGGTGCGCCCTTGGAAACAAGGTAATTTACCGCTGCACGCGCACGGCGTAGGCCGAGCCGTTGGTTAAAGCCGTCGGAGCCAACCTTATCAGTATGGCCATAAACCCGGAACTTAACCGTTGGGTGTGCTATGATCCATGCCGCTTGCTGGTCCAAAATCCGCCTTGCTTCACCGTCAAGAACGGTTGAATTGAAGTCAAAGTTGATCATGGTGGCCACTTCATCGCGGAATTGCTGCGATAGGCCCTGCAGGTAAGCAGCAGAGCCGCCTTGACCTGTTTGCACCAAGTAGTTTTGGTTGCTCGCCATCGAGAAGCTGTCTTGGTTGGGCAGGTTACCTGCCGTTTCCAAGCAGCCACCAAGGGCCATCACAGCGGAGATACTGATGATTTTGTTAAGTAGTTTCATGTCCTTACTCCATCACATATCCGGCAGAGCTGTCAAAGCTCAGTTGCGTTATAGACGCGCTAGACCCAGCAGCACCTTCAGTGCGGCCCGCCAAGAAAAGCTCGGCTTCGGTTGGGATGCGCATCCTGTCTGTTGGCAATGATAGCGCGTCAGACGAGGTCGGCGTTACCAAATGCGGTGTCACGATGATCACCAATTCGGTTTGCTTGCGCTGATAATCTGCTGAGCGGAACAAGGCCCCAAGAATTGGCACATCGCCGATCCATGGCACTTGAGCGCTGGAATCTGCAAAGTCATCCTGCAGCAAGCCAGCAATCGCAAAGCTTTGCCCATCACGCATTTCAACGGTTGTGCTCGCACGCCGCACCTTAAAGGCCGGAAGTTGCAGGCCCGAGGTTGTTACGAATGATGTATCTTGGTCAATCGAGCTTACCGTAGTTTCCAATTCCAAATTGATGAGATCCCCATCAATTACGGTTGGGAGGAAGTTTAGCTCTACCCCAAAAGGACGATACTCAACCGAAATAGCGTTATCGCGGCCTTGCGTTGGCACCGGATACTCGCCACCAGCAAGGAAGCGTGCTTCTTGGCCCGAAATCGCAACGATATTTGGCTCGGCCAATGTGCGGGCCATGCCTTTGCTTTCCAGAGCTTCGATCAAAACATTAACGGCAAGGCCGCCAATACCAAAACCAATGCCAATGGAGCCGGCTGAACCGGAATCGGCCAGTAGGTTTCCGCTATCCGTTGGGATGCTGGCAACAACGCCGCCAGTACCAACGGCAACACCGCTTGTAACTGCCGCGGAGGAGGAAGCCCCAATGGATGACCCTAGGCTTTTAGCCACGGAACGCTGCATTTCTGCAAACCGCACTTGGAGCATAACCTGTTGAGAACCGCCAACCACCATAAGGTTGGTGACTTTTCCGGGCGCATAGAGCTCGGCGAGTTCCAATGCCCGCGCAACCTTGCGCGACCCTGAAATCCGGCCCGAAAGCACAATCCCGTCATTGGCGGTGCGTACGTCAATACGCTCCCCCGGAAGGATTTGTGATAACCGCTCCTTAAATTCTGCAATGTCAGGGGAAACCCTTACATCCACATTCGCTACCAGTTGCCCGTCTTGGTCAAAAATCGTCAGGGTCGTTGCCCCTGGCGTTTTACCCAGCACATAAATTGAGCGATCCGAAAGCGACGCAATGTCGGCAATGGCCGGATTGGCCACGGAAAGTTCTGTGAAGGGGCGATCGATGTCAACAACGATCGCTTTATTGACGGCTACGGAAATTCTACTGGAAACGGCACCGCGCGCTACTGAAAGTACCGCGTTTTGCGCAACGACCGAGCTGGCCATTGGCGCTGTCAATACGAGTCCACAAAGACTCGCTTGAATCAAGCTTTTAAACTGCATCGTGATCCTGCCTCTCAAAATCACCTGTGAAAATCAATGAGTAGATCTTTTGCCCACTCTTGCGCAGACCATGCGACAAAACGGATTCAATTGCAAGAATCAATGTGTTAGCGGAGACTCTTTGAGTCGAATTCATAAAAAAACGCGGCTCGAAGCCGCGTTTTTTAAAATACTTTTACGAGTTTTGGCGGTTGTTACCTTATTCGCAAGGCACTTCATTTCGAATAACTTCAACCCCGCGCCGCACCGTTTGGTAACACTTCTCTACTTCTTCTACTGGTATGATTTCATTGCCAATTAATGCGTTTGTATTCACCGAGATTGCGCCAGCGGTTGTGGTATCTTCAACCCCCCGCAAAGAAAGCGTAAGGCTGCCCGAAGATTGGAACTGTACCAAATTTGCAACAATGTCCGGAGAAACTTGCAATGTGACCGTTCTGGCAACGGTTGGGCGCAGGCTTTCGGAGGTGGCTTGCTGGTCAATCGCGATGATTTTGACCTTTTCAAGGATGAGTTGTGTGATGGTTTGGTCTAGGTTGCGACCTGTCCAATAGATATCCACTTCATCACCCGGTGAAATGAAGCCGGATACACCTGTTGCCACGTCTACCCGAATGGCAAATGCGCGGGTGCCTGGGTCCAGCAGTGTATTGATGCCAATATCTTCGCCAAAATCGGTGACCTTGATGGCCAATACCGGCTCACCCGGCTCCAATGTGCGCTTCACATAGCGTGTTTCGGCGTCTTCGCCACCAACAACATCTTCAATAGTACTAAAGATGCCTTCTGGCAGGTGTGCTGTGGGCCAATTGATAAGGGTTATATCGTCGGCGGTAAGTTTGTGGGCATAAGAAACCCTCTGCGTTGTCACCACAACAGGTGTGGTTTCAACAACTTGCTCGCGTGTTTTACGCAGCTCATTACTGAGCCGGTTGATTTCGCTATCTTTGGCAGCAAATTGCCCCTGAATGAGAAACGCCGCATAACCGGCGGTTCCGATTCCGATCACAAGTACGAGTAGAAAGATTAATCGCATAATGCCCCCTTATTTTATAGGCAATGAATATACGATGTTATTCGCACTATATCGACCTGAAATCAATGGGCTAAAGCTTGCGCTAATGCGCAGCTGATAGAAAACAGTTTATTACGATTTAATAATGGTCAGGTAAGAGATGCACCAGCCGAAACAATCACGGCACCAATGTCCGTAGTCGCTTGATCTAAAGCTATTCTAATCCCACTTAAAACCAACACAGCAAGCAATACAATGCCTGCAGTTAGCATTACCCAGTCAACAGTTACTGCGCCATCTTCATCTGCCAAGAAATTTGAAGCTAATTTAATATATGGTGATTTAGTCATCACGCACCTCAATCTTAACGGACTTGGCTTGTGAGGCGGAACCGCCTCACAAAATCTTGTAGGTCTTAAAAGCTAACAAGCTATTAAGTAGATGTCATCGCATCTGTGATCGCTGTTGCGATGTCGTCAGCAGCCGAGTTCAGGCTTGTGCGGATAACCGCGATGATTGCCAGAGCAATACCAACGATGGCCGCAGTCAGAACAACCCAGTCAACAGTTACAGCGCCGTCTTCGTCTTTTACGAATGCGTTCAAGAATTTTTTCATTTTGTTTCCCTCCTAGGAAATACAGTCTTTGTTTTTTTTGGCCAAAATAGCCCACCACTCACACCCTTTACGGGTTTCCCAACACCAACTACGATATGTTGCAGCCATTGTCTAAGTCCGCCAAAACGTCCTTTGAGCGACAAGTAATCGCTTGGTTGATTGCAATATGAAAAAAGAATGTGGCAAAACAATGACGGGTCGCTCAATTTGTATCCAATTTGAAATTTAACGTTATTTCAATACGTTAGCTGAAACTATGTTTTCAGCAGCAGGTTATTTCAGGGTTGAAAGTTGCAAATTGGGCAAGAATCGCGTGGGAAGCGGCTCTGATTTTCAGTATAAGGTAAAAAGTACGAATCAAAACAAGGCATTGGCTGTGGCGCAAGAGAATCAGGAAATTGGCGATTTGCCACTTGTGGTGGATGTTGATGACAGCCTGCTTAAAACTGATTTATTGATGGAATGCTTTTGGGCCGCACTTGGGAAGCATCCGCTGCTGTGCCTGATGGCCGTATTCACATTGTTTAACAATCGCGCCCTGCTAAAAGCACGGTTGGCGCAGTTGGCTTCACTTGATACCGCTTTATTGCCTCGGCGTGGCGCTGTTCAAACCCTGATTTCTGGCGCACGGGGCGAGGTTGTTCTGGCCTCTGGTTCTGATATTTCTTTAGTTGAAAGCCTGTCTCAGCAGCTAGGTCTAGAAGCCGCGCCTATGGGTTCGGACGGCAAAACCAACCTAACGGGGGCCAACAAAGCCAAAGCGCTGGTGGCACGTTACGGTGCGGGGCAGTTCACCTATGTAGGTGATTCTGTTAAGGATATTCCGGTTTGGGACGTCGCGGCGGGTGGGTATTGCGTTGCACCCTCCGATAAGCTTGCGAGCAAGCTCAGGGCCGCTGGCGTGAAGATCGAGCCCATTGGCGAAGCTGCAAAACCAGCTAATCTGTTTCGAGCACTTCGCCCCCGCCAGTGGCTCAAAAACATATTGCTCTTTCTGCCACTTTTGGCGGCGCATCGGGCAGACTTTGCAGGGTTTACGCTTGCTATGTGGGGCGTGGCCATTTTTTCTGCGGCCGCGTCCAGTATTTATATCGTCAATGATCTGATGGACCTTGAGGCTGACCGCAAACATGAAACCAAGTGCAACCGCCCGTTTGCCTCAGGGGCGGTGAGCATTCTTTCAGGGATGGGCGCGTCTGTGGCATTGGCGCTGGGGGCGCTGGGCGGGGCTTTGCTGCATAGCTGGCAATTGGGCGCGATTATTGCGCTTTATATGGTGCTTTCGCTTTCCTATTCTTTGGGGCTGAAGCGGTTGCGCTGGGTTGATATTGCCATGCTGGCTTCGCTTTATACGCTGCGGGTTGTGGCGGGCTCGGTGGCTGTGGGGGTGGCGATGTCTGGCTGGCTCGGGGCATTTATATTTCCGGTGTTTCTAGCGTTGGGCGGGGTTAAGCGCTTGATAGAGCTGGGCAAAACCAAAAGTGAAGCGGCCCTGCCCGGGCGGGGTTATGCGCGGCGAGACAGGGAAGACCTGCGTAATATTGCGATTACGGCCTCTGTTGGGGCCATTGTGGTTTACTTGCTTTATACCTACGGCGCGGTTGCCTCGACGCTTTACCAAAACCTGTTTGAGATCCGCTTTGCAGCTATACCTGTGGCGCTGTGGCTGGGCCGGATGATATATCTTGGCTGGCATGGCCGGATGGATTATGACCCGATCGTTTTTGCCTTGCGAGACCCGATTGGGCTGACGCTGATCGCTGTCGGTGGATTTATGCTGACCCATGCGGCGAGTTAGAAATGGCGAAAAAATAGTGCGCATCTATCCTTAATGCATTGATATTACCGCCATAAATACAACCTCCTTATAACTACTTACCTAGGTTAATAAACCTCATGGCTGTGAGCGAATGGCAGGGGCCGCCACTAAACCGACAGCTTTTTGAAGATAAACTCGGGAATATGGCGAATAATCAGCATGATGTAGCGCCAGAAAAACGGCGTGTAGATTACGTTTCGCTTTTTATCAGCCGCTTTCATCAGGCTGGCGGCAATGTCCTCGGGCGAGGCCACAAGGAACATGCCTTCAATGCCCCATGTCAT
>WTAL01000109.1 GCA_013139635.1 Paracoccaceae bacterium | reverse complement strand
TATGGCGCACCGACCATGATAATAACGTAGGTATAGGCGCGCCTGAAATTGAATATGGCTATGAGCCAGGCGGCGAGTGGATAGACCTGATAACCGTTCATAAAGGCGGGCTTTTTGGCACGGATTATCGGATGCTTTTCCCGTCAGACGGCATTCAGGGCATCAAACGGTTTTTTCTTGATTGCTTGGTGGCTTTTGGCAAGCGTGGCCTTGCGTGCCAGCCGGCAATTATCGGCATCGGGCTGGGTGGGTGCAAAGATACCTGCATGGTTTTGGGCAAACGCGCCGCGTGTTTACGCACGGTCGGGGATCGGAATACCGACCCGAAAATCGCCGAGCTGGAGCTGGAATTAACCGAGCTTGGCAACTCTATTGGCATGGGTGCCATGGGGTTTGTTGGCAAATCTATGGTGATAGATACCCATATCGAGGTTGGGTATTGCCATACGGGCGGCATGCAGATGTCTGTCCACGCGTTTTGCCTTTCCTCACGCCGCGCGGTGGCGCGGGTGTTTGCCGATGGGCGGGTTGAATACCGCACCGACCCAGACTGGTTTACTGATTATCAACGCAGGGAGACGGTGGAATGGGAAATGCCCGACAACCACGAAAAATCCGCTTAAGCACAACGCCAACGCCGGAAGCGCTGGCCGAACTGCGACTGGGTGATATCGTTTATCTTGACGGGCTGATGTATACGGCGCGTGAGGGCGTTTACCAGCGCGCGCTGGAGGGGCAGGCGAATATTCCGATGGAACTGCCGAGCCAAAGCGCCACCAATTTCCATTGCTCGCCCGCCGCTCGTATTAATGCTGATGGCAGCTATACAATGGGGGCGGTCACGGCCACCGCGTCCTTCCGCTTTGCCAAATGGCTGCCGGAATGGCTGGCCAAATCTGGCGCTAAAATTGTGATCGGCAAGGGCGGGATGACTAGCCGGGACTATAAGGACTATTTTGTGCCCAACGGCGCGCTTTATTTAAGCACGGTTGGCTATGGCACCGGCGCGCTTTTGGGCCGCGGGGTTAAAAGCGTGGAGGCGGTGCATTGGCATGAGGAGCTAGGGCTGGCGCAGGCCATGTGGGTGCTGAAATGCAACAATATGGGGCCGTTTATTGTGGCCTCTGATATGGCGGGCAACTGCCTGTTTGAGCGCGAAAACGAGCGCATATCGGCCAACCTGCATAAGGTTTATGAAGGTACAAAGCCCGCAACCCTCAAGCGCTTTGGCGAGACCGATGACAAGAGCGAAGAGCTGATAGGCTAGGGCTTGCCACGGCTAAACCAGCGCTTTCCCTAGCAAAATGACACCCGAGATAAACATCAGCATTATCAATAGCCGGCGGAACTGGCTATCACTTAACCGCTTGAATAAAGCCAGCCCCACTTGGGCGCTTAGCACCGAAACGGGCAAGGCCAGCAATAGCTGCTGCACCACGCCCCACGTGTAGTGCCCTCGGAGCAGGAACAGCAGCGCGGCTATGCTCAAAATAACCATATTATAGGGCTGTAGAACGGCGCGGGTTTCTGATTTTGACCATGGCCGCAGGGCGCACCACATGGTGGGCAAAGCCCCCGAAAGCGAGGTGGCCCCGCCAAGCACACCGCCTAAAAATCCAATAACGCTGTCTCGCACTGGTGTTGGCTGGGCCAATTGCGGCAATGATTTTCGAAAAGCGAAAAAGCCGCCGTAAATAACCATCATACCGCCAATAGATACTTTGAGAAACTGAGGTTCAATAATCGCCAAGGCCGCCACGCCCAGTGGCACGCCAACGAGGCCTGGTATAGCAAACCGCGCCAGCCGTTTAGGGTGGTCAAAAAGCGCATGCCGCACCACCCAAACCCCTTGCAGCCCCGTAGCAACAGACATAACAACCACCATGGAAACCGCCATAACCGGCGGCATTATTTGCAGCCAGAACCCCAGCGCCAGCAAGGCAGTGCCAAACCCCGCCAGCCCGTTAATAAACCCGCCAGCCGCCGCCCCCGCTGCAAGATAAATAAGGTATTCGGTTGCCATTTCAGCCGCCACCCGCTTTTGGTGGCTTGGAAAAATAACCAATTTCAACGGCTTCAAGCAGCCCGTTGAACACCTCGCCCAGCACACGTGATTTAGGGGTGTTGGCGGGGCAAATCAGCCCAAGCTTGCGCATAGGCCCGTTTTCAGAAAGCAAAATGCGCTTGAGCGGCAAAGGGTTCATATTTTGCACACAGCGGCGCGGCACAATTGAGACCCCAAGATTGCCCAGCACCATGCTTGAAATGGCCTCCAAACCGTCCAGCTCCATTATGTCTGCCACGGCTATTTTTTGATCTTGCAACCAGCTTTCAATAAGCTCACCCACAACCGCATCCCGTGAGAACCGGATAAACGGGTTATTTTGCAACAACTCAATGGGATCATCGCTTTCAAGCCGTTCTGATGCCAGCAAAATCAGCGGTTCATTGGCAATGCTTTGCCATTGGTGCTTAGGCAGGGTTGGGCCGTTTTTGGAAATAATCGCGGCGTCCAGCGCGCCGCGTTCCATGTTTCGCAGCAGGTCATGCGTTAGCCCCGGCACAATGTGGATATGCAGCTTGGGGAACTTGGATTTCAGGATAGAAACCGCGAGCGGCACCAAGCCGGTAAGCGTAGTAGACACCGCCCCCAGCCGAAGATCTCCGGCTAGTCCGTCATCTCCTGTGATATCCAGCACGATATTATCGTAATCCCGCACGACCAGCCGCGCTTTAGCCACCAGTGCCCGCCCAAGCGGGGTTAGCTTTGGCGTGCGTTTTGAGCGGTCAAACAAGATAACGCCCCACATCTGCTCCAGCGCCTTCATTTGCTGGCTCACAGCCGCATGGGTCACAAACACGGCCTCAGCGGCGGCGCTAAAGGTTCCCTTCTCTTCAATCGCAATAAGGGTTTTGAGCATGCGAATAGACAAGTGCGTCTTTCCTTCTATTTATTTTCTTACATGATCTGTGCATGTGGGAGACCTATATAAACAATAACTTACCAAAACCCGAGATGTCAATATTGAGCGTAGTGAGCGTTGCATTTGAAATCAAAAACTTGATGAGGATCAAGGTGCGGTTTTCGATGGTATACTAATGTGTGTCAAACAGCGCACTACCTGAGTCGAAATCTATGTTCCAGCCCTTCAATCAAAGCTTTATGCGTCATCTCTTGGTGGCGCAAAAACTTATGGGCGTTGTGGCTGTTATTATGCTTCTTTTTGGCCAAACATTGGCCGTAAGCGGCATGCAAAGCAGCAGCACTGGTGGCTGGATAGAGATTTGTGGCCTTGAGGGGGCCGAGCTTGTGCAGCTAGAGGGCGAAGCGCCTCTCGATAGTTGCGCTCACTGTGATTTTTGCACCGTGCAATTCTCCAGCCCCGCCTCTGGGCCTTTCGCCCCTACCCTAATTAGCCCCGCACCCCTTTTCATGCAGGTTCAGTTTAATGCTGTGCCCGCTGAAATTCGGCCGGGCGCCGAGCAATATTGGGCGGCCAATCGTGGACCGCCGTTAGCAAGTGAAGAGCAAATGAACACAGACCAAGCCTATATGGCAGCCATGGCCAAACCCGCAATATGGGGTAAAACATGAGCATCCTTAAGCGCCTAAGCGCCACTTTTTCCCTTATTTTCATCTTGATCGCAGCCAGCACCATTGCCCGCGCTGATGGCCCCTCACTTCTGCCAAAATTTGTGGCTGAAGTGCCCGCCAGTGAGCTGGTTGAAGGTGCCACCGCTTATGGTGCAATGCTTGATGCCGCGCCTGTTATGCCCATTCTGAATGGCTCTGAGCTACTGGGCTATGCCTATATTACCTCTGATTTTGTCGGCACCACGGGCTATTCCGGCAAGCCCATTCATATGATGGTCGCGATGGACCCGGACGCTAAACTGCTGCGCGCCGAGCTGGTAGAACACCACGAGCCAATTGTGCTGATCGGCATTCCAGAAAGCGAAATCCGCGATATGACCGAGGCGTATATCGGTATGGATATCGTGGCCGAGGCCGCCGCCGAGGGCGTGGGGCATGATGTGGAAATTATTTCCGGCGCAACCGTCACCATTATGATCATTGATGATTCCGTGGTGCGGGCCAGCATTAAAGTTGCCCGCGCGCTTGGCTTGGGCGGGCTGGATAACAGCGCCGCCGAAAGGGGGCCAACCCATGTGCTAAACATGGAAGAAACCGAGGTTTATGACTGGGGCACGCTGGTCGGCGACGGCTCTGTGCGCCGCCTAACAATTGATGTCGGCCAGATTAACGAGGCTTTTGTGGCCACGGGTGACCCCCGCGTTAACAGATACCCCGAAAAAGGCGAGCCGGAGGACACTTATATTGACCTTAACCTTGGGCTGGTTTCGGCCCCCGGTATTGGCCTGAGCCTGCTGGGCGAGAATGAGTATAATAACCTGACCGAATGGATGGATGAGGGCGATAACGCCATTTTCCTTGCAGGCCGTGGGATTTTCTCGTTCAAAGGCTCGGGCTATGTGCGCGGCGGTATTTTTGACCGTATCCAGCTGGTGCAAGGCGATATTTCGGTGCGCTTCCGTGATCGGCAAAACCGCCGTATTCGGGTGGTGGCTGCTGAGGGCGCGCCCGGTTTTACCGAGATGGATGTTTTTAAAATTCCGGCTGACTCCGGCTTTGACCCGACTAAACCTTTCCGCATTCAGTTACTCACGCTGCGCCCCGTTGGCGCGATTGAGAAGATATTCCTGACCTATGATTTGGGCTACAACCTGCCGCCGCGCTACCTAACTGCGCTGGCTGCGCCACAAGCACCGCTGCTGGAGGAATCCCAGTCGGATGCTGATGCCCGCACGCTGCTTTGGCAGCGGATTTGGCAAGGGAAAAAGGTCGAAATAGGCCTGCTGATTGGCATGCTGACCGTGCTAACAGGCGTGTTTTTCTTCCAGTTCCAAGCCACGCGGCACGCGCGGGTTTTCTACTGGTTCCGCATGAGTTTCCTTGCGGTCACGCTCGGGTATTTGGGTTTTGCCCAAAACGCCCAGCTCTCAGTCGTTAACCTAATGGCGCTCGGGGCCTCGCTGCGCGAAGGCTTCGGCTGGGATGCCTTCTTGATGGACCCTCTGGTCTTTATCCTCTGGGTTTCCGTGGCAGTCTCGATCCTGTTCTGGGGCCGTGGCGGCTATTGCGGCTGGCTCTGCCCGTTTGGCGCTTTGCAAGAAATCACCAACCAAATCGCGCGCTTCTTCAAGGTGCCACAATGGACCCTCCCTTGGGGCCTGCACGAGCGCCTTTGGCCACTGAAATACATGATCTTCCTCGGGTTGTTCGGCATCTCGCTGGTCTCAATGTCCGTCGCCGAGCATTACGCCGAAATCGAGCCGTTCAAAACCTCGATCATCCTAAAGTTCGCCCGCGAATGGCCGTTTGTGCTGTTTGCCACGGTGATCCTCGGCATTGGCCTATTCATCGAGCGCTTTTACTGCCGTTACCTGTGCCCCTTGGGCGCGGCGCTGGCCATTCCCGGCCGCTTGCGGATGTTTGACTGGCTCAAGCGTTACAAAGAATGCGGTTCGCCCTGCCAAACCTGCGCCAATGAGTGCTTTGTGCAGGCCATTCACCCCACGGGTGAGATTAACCCGAATGAGTGCCTGTCTTGCCTGCATTGTCAGGTCGATTATCAGGACCACGATATTTGCCCCGTTGTTATTAAAAAAGACAAACGGCGGGCGAAGATGGCCCAGAGCGGCTCTGACGCTGCTCTGGACCGATTAACCAACCACCCTAATGCTTCAACTAAGGAGAAGGCTAATGGCTAAAGATAAACCAGAAACATGCGTAATTAAAGAGGGTCTAACGCGGCGCGACATGCTTGCCGCACCTGTGGCCATCGGAGCTGTGGGCGCCCTTGCCGCCGCAGCCGTTGGCATGGGCGCAAGCCCTGCTGTAGCGTCCACAACCGGCGCCAATGTAGGCCCCGGCGAGCTTGATGAATATTACGGCTTTTGGTCTTCAGGCCAAGCAGGCGAAGTGCGCATCATGGGCGTGCCTTCCATGCGCGAGCTTATGCGCATTCCGGTGTTTAACCGCGATTCAGCCACTGGCTGGGGTGACACAAACGAGTCGCTTAAAGTACTCACCGATGGCTTGATGCCTGAAACCAAGGAATTCCTCGCCAAGCGTGGCAAGCGGGATTATGAAAACGGCGATTTGCACCACCCGCATATGTCATTCACCGATGGCACCTATGATGGCCGCTACCTGTTCATGAACGATAAGGCCAACACCCGTGTTGCCCGTATCCGCTGTGACGTGATGAAGCCAGACAAGATCATCGAGATCCCGAATGCGTCTGACATTCACGGCCTGCGTCCGCAAAAGTTCCCGCGCACGGGCTATATTTTTGCCAATGGTGAGCACCGCGTGCCGCTGGTGAATGACGGCACAAATATGGATAAGGTTGAGGACTACGTTTCGATCTTTACCGCCATTGACGGCGACACCATGGAAATCTCGTGGCAGATCATCGTAACCGGCAATCTTGATAACACCGATTGTGATTATCAAGGCAAATACGCCATGTCGACCTCCTATAACTCTGAGGGCGCAGTTGACCTTGTGGGCATGATGGAAGCTGAGATGGACCACGTTGTGGTCTTTAACATCGAGCGTATTGAGGCGGCTGTCGCGGCTGGCGATTACGAAATCTATAACGGTGTTAAGGTGCTGAACGGGCGCAAAGGGTCTGACCTCACGGTTTACATCCCGATCCCCAACAGCCCGCACGGGGTTAATTCATCCCCTGATGGCAAATACGTTATGGTCAACGGCAAGCTTTCCCCAACCGTTTCGGTTGTTGAATGGGGCAAGCTCGAAGCTGTGTTTAACGGCGCTGATCCGCGTTCGGCTGTTGTGGCTGAGCCTGAGCTGGGCCTTGGTCCGCTCCACACGGCGTTTAACGGCAAGGGCGAGGCTTACACCACGCTCTTCCTCGACAGCCAAATGGTGCACTGGGATATCGACAAAGCCGTGCGCGCCTATGCCGGTGAAGACGTAGACCCGATCATCCAGAAAACCGACGTGATGTATCAGCCGGGCCACAACCACACTTCAATGGGTGAAACCAAAGAAGCCGATGGCAAGTGGCTGGTATCGCTGAACAAGTTCTCTAAAGACCGGTTCCTCAATGTAGGCCCACTGAAGCCAGAGAACGACCAGCTGCTCAACATCCAAGATGGTGCGCTTGAAGTGGTGCATGATGGCCCAACATTTGCTGAGCCGCATGACTGTATCATCGTGCGTTCTGACCTCGTGAACCCCCTAAATGCGTGGCCAAAGGACGACCCAATGTGGGCAGACGCCACCGCGCAAGCAGAGGCTGACGGCGTTGTGCTTGGGGATGACAGCAAAGTCATCCGTGAGGGCAACAAGGTTCGGGTTTACATGTGGTCTTCCGCGCCAACATTCTCGATGGAAGATTTCACCGTGAACCAAGGCGACGAGGTCACAATCATTATCTCCAATATTGATGATGTAGACGACCTGACCCACGGCTTTACTCTTGGCAACCACGGCGTGGCCTTTGAAGTTGGCCCGCAGGCAACTGCTTCGGTTACCTTCACCGCTGACCGCCCTGGCGTTCACTGGTTCTATTGCCAGTGGTTCTGCCACGCGCTCCACATGGAGATGCGCGGCCGGATGCTGGTAAACCCTGCATAGGAAGCTGATATGATCCGCGCGCTTGCTTTTGTTATCTTTATGCTTCCGGCCTTGGCCGGAGCCGAAGAGGTGGCCGTGCCACCAGAGGCAGGCGCGTTGATTACAGCCATTGAAAATGCCGAGGCGGGGGATACCCTCCGCCTCAGCGAAAACGCCCTCTATGAGGGGTCTATTCTTATTTCTATACCGCTGACGATACTCGGCAACGGCGCCACGATTGATGGCCAAGGCACGGGTTCCGTGATTACCGTTACCGCCGAGGGTGTGACCCTGCGCGGCCTTACCGTGCTCGGCTCCGGCTCGGGCGGTAAGGGCTTGGACGCGGGCATAACGCTCAGCAAAACCGCCCACGGGGCGGTGGTGGAAGGCAACCGCGTGTTGCTCAATTTGGTCGGCATTGATGTGCACGGCGCAGAGAATTCGCTGATTGCGCACAACTATATCGAAGGCCGCCAAGATCAGCGCATGAACGACCGCGGCAACGGCATTTACATTTGGAATGCGCCCGGCACACGGGTGGTCGGCAATGACGTGCGCTTTGGGCGCGACGGGGTGTTTGTGAATGTCTCGGGCAATAACGAATTCATCGGCAACCGCTTCCGCGACCTGCGCTTTGCGGTGCATTATATGTATGCCAACAACTCGGTAGTCGAAGGCAATATTTCGGAGGGCAATCACCTCGGCTATGCGATTATGTATTCTGATCGGGTGCGGATTGAGGGGAATTATTCCTTAGGTGATCGCGACCACGGCATCATGATGAACTATACAAACAAAGGCGAAGTTCTGAATAACACTGTCCGCCAAGGCGGCGAAAAATGTGTGTTTATCTATAACGCGCACCGCAACAGTTTTTCCGGAAACAGTTTTGAAGGCTGCCAGATCGGCATTCATTTCACCGCGGGCTCAGAGCGCAATAGCTTTAGCGGCAACGCCTTTATCGGCAACCGCACACAGGTTAAATATGTCGGCTCAACATGGGTTGAGTGGAGCGAAGACGGCCTCGGCAATTATTGGTCTGACCACACGGCCTATGACCTCAATGCAGATGGCATCGCCGATACCGCCTACCGCCCGAATGATATCATGGACCAAGTGCTCTGGAGCCAACCTGCAGCCAAATCCCTGCTAGGCTCTCCCGCCGTGCAGCTCATCCGCTGGTCTCAGTCTGCCTTTCCGGCGCTGCTGCCCGGTGGCGTAATAGATAGCGCCCCGCTTATGCAGCCCAATTTCCCCGAAATCCCCGTATGGGAGAATATGTAATGACCGTTCTTGGCATTGAAAATGTCTCAAAATCGTATGGTGACGTGCACTCGGTGCGCGATGTCAGCCTGAACCTTGGTGAAGGCGAGCGCGTGGCGCTTCTTGGCCATAACGGCGCGGGCAAAACCACGCTGATGCGTATGGTTTTGGGCCTCACCCCGCTGACATCGGGCAAAATCAGCGTGCTTGGCATGCCCCCCGGCTCCCGCAAAGCCCGCACCGCCATTGGCTTTTTGCCTGAAAGCGTGGCTTTCCACGGCGCACTTACAGGCCGCGAGCAGCTCCACCATTTTGCGCGGCTTAAGGGCGTGAAGCGCAGCGTGGCTGACGACCTGCTGGAGCGCGTTGGCCTCACGCACGCCATGAACCGTAAAATCCGCACCTATTCCAAAGGCATGCGCCAGCGCATCGGTCTTGCCCAAGCGCTGCTCGGCCAGCCCCGCCTTGCCTTGCTGGATGAACCAACTTCCGGTCTAGACCCGATCTCGCGCCATGAGTTTTATGACATCGTAGACGATCTCTCCAAGGGCGGCACGGCTGTGCTGCTGTCGTCCCACGCACTCACCGAGCTTGAAAGCCGGACCGACCGGATTGCGATTATGTCCAAAGGCCATTTGCTGGCGAATGACAGTCTGAGCGCGCTGCGTGAAGCCGCCCGCCTCCCTATTCAAGTGAGCGTAAAAGCCACCCCTGAAACCGCTGATGATGTCGCCGCAAAGCTAGGCGGCACGCGGGTTAACGGCGCGTCTGTTTCGCTGGAAGTGCAGCAAGAAGGCAAGGTTTCGCTGCTCGGGCAAATCACGGGGCTTGGTGAGCTCGTCAAAGATATCGACGTGACGCCTGCGAGCCTTGAAGAGCTTTACCGCCATTACTCCGTGCCAAAACAGGAGGGAAAATAATGCCCACCATCGCCATCGCTCGCATAGAGCTGCTGATTGCCCGCCGCAATATGTGGGTGTTCACATCGCTCATCCTCATGGGCCTGTTTTCCTCGGTGCTTACGCTCGCTGGCGGCGCCCCCACCGGCACACTTGGCATAGACCCACTGCTGATCGCCACCACCTCGATCACCACGCTTTCGGTCTACCTGATCCCGCTGATCGGCTTGTTGCTTTCGTTTGACGCCATCGCCGGCGAAGCCGAGCGCGGCACCCTCGCGCTCAGCCTCACCTACCCGCTTTCACGTGGTGAAATCCTGCTCGGGAAATTCCTCGCGCACCTGATAGTGCTGGGCTTTGCCGTGGCCGTGGGCCTCGCGCTCACCGCGGGCCTGACCATCTGGAAATACGGCAGTGCAGACCTCAACTACCTGCCCCTGCTCAAGCTTTTCGCCACCTCGCTAGCACTTGGCGCGGCGTTCCTTGGCATCGGATACCTGATCTCGGCCCTCGCCAAACAAACCGGGGTGGCATCTGGCATCGTCATCATCGTCTGGCTCATTTGCGTGGTTCTTTATGATCTCGGCCTCCTTGGCGCACTCGTCGCCGATGGCGGCGGCACCTTCACAAAAACCATATTCCCATGGCTTCTCGTGGCCAATCCGGCCGACGCCTTCCGCCTCATCAACATGCCCACAGACACCGTTTCAACCCTCGCCACTGGCCTTGGAGCCGCTGGCCAAGCCTCGGGCTTTGGCCCGCAACTGGCCTCGCTTCTGCTCTGGCCCATACTGGCCCTTAGCCTCGCTTGGGCCGCCTTTCGGAGGGTCGAACCATGATGAAATGGCCGCTCTTAGCGCTGGCCCTGCTGGCGGGGTGTGACGACGAAATCAGCCGCGCGCTGCCCGAACCGATGACGCTCAATGATGAAGCCGCAGGCTATTATTGCCAGATGGTTATCCTTGACCACCAAGGCCCCAAGGGCCAGCTTTTTCTTGAGGGCATGATCGCGCCCTTGTGGTTTTCGCAGGTGCGTGATGGCCTTGCTTACCTAAAATCTCCCGAGCAAGAGGGCGTGGTTATTGTGCTTTATGTCAATGATATGGGCAAAGCCATCAGCTATTCCGAGCCGGGGGCTGACAACTGGATAGACGCGAAAGATGCGTTTTATGTGGTTGGCTCTGATGCCCTTGGTGGCATGGGCGCGCCTGAACTGGTGCCTTTTGGCAGTGCCGAAAATGCCGAAGAATTTGCCGCCATTCACGGCGGCGCTGTGATGAAACTTGAAGATATTTCTGCCGAAACCGTGCTCTCCCCCGTAGAGCTAAACTTGGCCATTCCGGAGACCTAATTATGACCACCCGCCGCCGTTTTCTCACCATCCTTGCTGGGGCTGCTGTGCTGCCCACCCTCACCAATGCCGCCGCCCGCTGGCAGGGCATTGCGCTGGGGGCCAAGGCGCAAATCATCCTTGATCACCCCGGTGCAGACGCCCTGATCGCCAGCGCCGTGGCCGAAATCAGCCGGCTTGAAGGCCTGTTCAGCCTGCATCAAAATAGCCAGCTCACCCGCCTGAATGCGGCGGGTAGCTTGGCTAACCCCGCGCCCGAAATGCTGGAGCTTCTGTCTATTTGCAGCGCTATTAATGCGCGCACCGGCGGCGCGTTTGACCCCACAATCCAGCCCCTCTGGGCGCTTTATGCCGAGCGCTTTGCCGCAACAGGCACCGCCCCGACGGCCGTGCAGATTGCCGCGCGCAATATAGGCTGGCAACACGTGCACTTTTCTCCGGTTGAAGTTAGCTTTGCCAAGCCCGATATGGCGCTCACGCTTAATGGCATCGCCCAAGGTTATATTGCCGATAAGGTCGCGGCGCTATTTCGCGTGGAAGGCGTGGAAAATGTGCTGATAGATACCGGCGAGATCATGGCGCTTGGCGTGGCACCCGACGGCGCGGCTTGGCCGGTAACCATCGCCAATTCTAATAGCCAAATCGCCCCCCTCAGCAATGCCGCCATTGCCACCTCAGCCCCGCTTGGCACCAGCTTTGATGCCGCCGCCACCGTTGGCCACATTTTGGACCCTCGCACTGGCCAGCCCGGCGGGCACTGGGCGCAGGTCAGCGTAAGCGCCACCACCGCCGCCCTTGCGGACGGGCTTTCAACCGCCTTTTGCTTGATGAGCGCTGTCGAAATACAGACGGCAGGCGAAGGTGGCGTGTATGGGGTTGTGACCATAGATATAGCCTGAATAGGCGGTCTGTGGTTTTGGCTGGCGCAAATGTTAGGTGCTTCCGGCGTTGAATACTGTGCTCATCTAATCAATTTGGAGTTTAAATGTGCTCAATCTGGTGTATACATGATTTGTTTAGTAAGGTTCGATGGCCTAGATCGGTTTCTACGTCGGTAGATTGGTTAGCTTTGACAGCGGGAATGTCGTAGGTTTGCCAATGGTGCCCAGATATTTGACCTCCCTCTTGATGCAGCGACCGCGTTTGGCGGGTCTGTTGGCTATTCCTTTACGGAATATGATCATTTTAGCACTCTGCATTCAATATCAGGCATGAACTATGGCGTTGGTGTGGATGTGATGCTGGGCCAATGGTTTTTTGTGGGTGCCGAACACCTGATGCGTGACGTATCAACCGATAATGCAAGCATTATTCGGTTTGGCGGCAACATTGATAGCGCGACCCTTCGCGCCGGGATCAAGTTTTAATAAATTTTGGCCACCCCGTTGCCCAACCGCCCCTAAGCCGCCATATTAAGGCAAACGTATAGGAGCCGCACATGTCAGATACCCCTTTTCGCCCGCTTGAATCCACGCTCGACCCCGACGCTGCCCTGCGCGTGCTGCGCGATACCGTTTCGGGCGGCCATGATGGTGAGCTGTTTTTGGAGCGCAAACGCTCTGAAACGTTGGTGTTTGATGATGGCAATCTGAAAAACGCCAGTTTTGATGCTGGTGAGGGCTTTGGCCTGCGCGCGATAAATGGCGAGACCGCCGCCTACGCGCATTCCTCCGAGATCAGCATGGCCGCGCTCAACCGTGCCGCCGAAACCGCGCGGCTGGCGATTGGGGCGGGGGGCGGCACCCTCGCCGATGCCCCCGCCAAAACCAACCAGCGGCTTTACACCGAGGCCGACCCGATCACCGATGCGCCTTTTGCCCTAAAGGTCGAAACCCTGAAAGAGATCGACGATTTTGCCCGTGGGCTAGATAGCCGCGTGGTGCAAGTTTCGGCCACGCTTGGGGCCTCGCTGCAAGAGATCGAAATCCTGCGCCCCGAGGGGGATATCCTGCGCGATGTCCGCCCGATGACCATTCTTTTCGTGTCAGTGACCGTTGAAAAAGATGGTCGCCGTGAGGCGGGTAGCCACGGCTCCGGCGGTCGCTCCAAAATTGGCTTGCTGCTGGACCCCGCCCACTGGAAATCCGCCACCCGCGAGGCGCTGCGGATCGCGTTGGTAAACCTTGAAGCCAAAGATGCGCCCGCTGGCATTATGGACGTGGCCCTTGGTAATGGCTGGCCCGGCATCCTGCTGCACGAGGCCATTGGCCACGGGCTGGAGGGTGACTTTAACCGTAAAGAAACCAGCGCGTTTGCCGGGCTGATGGGCAAGCAAGTGGCCGCCAAGGGCGTCACGGTGGTGGATGACGGCACGATCCCTGATCGTCGCGGCTCTATCAGCTTTGACGATGAGGGCACCCCGAGCCAACGGAATGTGCTGATCGAGGACGGCGTGCTGGTCGGCTACATGCAAGACCGGCAAAACGCCCGCCTGATGGGCGTGCCCGCCACCGGCAACGGGCGGCGGCAAAGCTATGCCCACGCGCCAATGCCGCGTATGACAAATACGATTATGGAGAGTGGAGATGCGACGCCGGAAGATGTGATCAAAGACATCAAAGACGGTATTTACGCGGTGAATTTTTCTGGCGGGCAGGTGGATATCACTAACGGCAAATTCGTGTTTAGCTGCACTGAGGCCTATAAGGTCGAGAATGGCGAAATTAAATATCCGGTAAAAGGCGCTACGCTTATTGGCGACGGCCCCTCGGCTCTGCGCCAAGTGCGTGCTATCGGAAATGATAGTGCTATGGACCCGGGCATTGGCTCTTGTGGTAAAGCGGGCCAAACCGTGCCGGTTGGTGTTGGCCAGCCGACGCTCCTGATTGGCGGCCTTACGGTTGGTGGTTCCGCAGGATAGCGCCCCATTGCCCTACGGGCCGTGGCCTCGCCTTCGGCTCGGTGGCGGCGCGGGGGTGGCGCGTTGCTTGGCGATGCCGTGTGCGCGCCGCGCTACGAGGGCAGTGTTTGTGGGTTTTGAGTATTTAGGAAAGAATGAAGATGGAGTGTTGCGTTTTGCGCCGATACAGCGCCCGCATCGGTTACGGCTTATTGATAAAATTCGTGTAAAACTGTTAGCGCTGGACAAAGGGCTTAACCGCCTTCGGGAATATCGCGTCGGGCACCAAAAGCAGCCTCCAGTAGAGGCTATTGCGCCCTTAGCGCTCCGCCAAAAAAGGGAGTGGCCCGGGGATTGTTAGTAACGAGTTAAACCGTTTGGCATAGGCCAACCGACGCGATATGACCGCCCCGCGCCAAGACATCCCGCTTGGCCAAACCACGAGCAGACATGTGTAAACGGCGCGGCTAATGGCCCCGCCGCACTTTTTGTGCCCGCTTCTTTTCTGAATAGCTACGCAAAACCCATAAGCACCCACGCTTCAGCGCGGCGCAAATGCGGTATTGCCAAGCAAGGCAGCGCTGGTGCGCCGCTCCCTGCGTTATGTTCGAGTTTGTTTTGGGAGTATTAAAAACACCCTCTTCATGGCTGCAAGGGCCGATGATGGGGCAATCGTGGCGCTAAAATGTGAGTCGTGCATAGCCCAGCGCCTCGAGCGTGGCCCAAAACTGGAACCTGCAAATACTGTATTTATTCTTGGAAAAGGCAAAACTTATTCTTTTGACGATTTTTTTCTATTTCGCGGCTGAATGCCGCAAACGAATATCTTGTTATCTTGGCTGTAATATGATTGATCTATGTCAACTTTATGACTGGCGACTCCCCTAAATGGGGGCCGCAACAAATATCGCGCATCAAGTGCGGATGAATTGGGGACTATAATTATGAAGATGACCAGCCTTATTCGGGGTTTTCTATTTGGAATTGTCAGCTTGATGGCGGCAACCGTTGGTTTTGCACAAGATGCGCTTGAAGGGCTAGAGGCCATTGGCAAGCCCACTTTGGGCGCCACCGGCTTTCAGACCGCCGCCACAGAGCTGGCGCGGGACGGCCAATGGCTGGACGGCATGGTGCACTGGATCATGGCGATTGTTACGATTTTCGTAACGCTGCTGCTGATCTGGGTGGTTATTCGCTATAACCAACGCGCTAACAAAAACGCGGCACGCTTTACCCACCACA
>WTAL01000234.1 GCA_013139635.1 Paracoccaceae bacterium | reverse complement strand
ACGTCTTCCGGGCGGTCTGAACTGCTGCAATTGCAAGATCTGGCATCAATCATGCTGGATTCCGAACGGCTGTCTTTCACATTGCATTATGACGAAAGCGGAGCGCTTGACAGGCGCGCGATGGCGGATATCGAACGGCTGGGTTTGATGATCCAGAATGGAGAGTTTTCAAGCCGCCAAATGCTTGTTTTTGGCTTTTCGGATAATACCGGCGCGGTGAATGCTCAGTTGGTTTCAACACAGGCGATGGCGCAAAAAGTTCGAGATGAAATTGTGCTGGCAACGGGCCGTGCCAACCTTGGCAATTTGCGAATATCCCCCATTGGAAATGGCCGGTTGATGCCTTCGGGTTGCAACGAAACAACCTACGGGCTTATCCAGAATAATCGTGTTGAGATTTGGGTCAAATAGCGCTTAGCGCGGCAGAAGGCGGCTTTGGGAGCCAAGCATATGAATGGAATGAACATGCTTAATAAAAAATCAATATTTGCGATAACCGCGGCTTGTTTTTGGCTGGGGCAGCCCGTTGCACAAGCCGAGATCGTTACCCTGCACGCCTTGGATGAAGGCTCATCCATGACCGGTAATCTTGTTGGTTTTGACGGCGAGTTCTACCAACTGGAAACCGCGATCGGCACCATGGCGCTCAGCGTTTCGCACGTGACGTGTGAAGGGGCGGATTGCCCTGATTTGATGGCCGATTTAAACGAATTCATCATTACCGGATCCAATAGTATTGGTTTGCAAATGATGCCCGCCATGATTGAGGCCTATGCGTTTGGGCTTGGCGGGGATTTGGAGGTCGAGGCCATTTCGCCTGTGCAGGTCAAATATACGATCTTGGATGCCAATGGGGAAATCTATTCGGAGATCACCCTCAATTTGGGGGATTCCAATGACGCTTTTGCGGCCTTGGAAAACCGCGAGGCTTCTATCGGCCTATCGTCTCGCCGCGTAACCACGGGCGAGCGTAACCGGCTGTTGCGCGCCGGCAGAGGCGACCTGACCAGCCCCGCACAAGAGCGCATTCTGGCGCTTGATGGCATGGTCGTGACCGTAAGCCCCAATAACCCTATTCGCACTTTAAGCCTTGACCAGATATCAGATATTTTTGCCGGTAATATTCGCAACTGGCGCGAAGTTGGCGGGCTGGATGCCTCTATTAATGTGTATCGCCGTGACGGAAATTCCGGGGCGACGCAGGTGTTTGAAACCTTGGTGATGGCACCAACGCGCCGCGTATTGGCCAATACGGCCTTTATTTTGGGGAGCAATGCCGCCGTTTCTGATGCCGTTGCGCAAGATAAAAACGGCATCGGCATTACCAGTGCCTCAGAAGAACGAAACGCAAAAGTGCTCTCGTTGCGCTCCGTGTGTGGCCAAGTTTCCACAGCTTCAGAATTTTCTATAAAAACTGAAGAGTATCCAATTTCGCGGCGTCTTTTTCTTTATACAGCCGGTGGGGCCATTCCTGGCAAGGCAGTGGAGCTTATAGACTTTTTAGGCTCGGATGCCGCACAAGAAATTGTTGAACAGGTTGGCTTTGTGAGCCAAAACGTAGCAATGGCCTCGCTCAATAACCAAGGCCGCCGCTTGGCCCATGCGCTGACATCAGAGCGTGACCAGGCTTCACTGGCCTTGCTTCAAGAAATGGTTTCAGGCTTGCTTGATGCGGAGCGCTTGTCGCTGACCTTCCGGTTCAAAAGCGGGTCGGTTTCACCGGATAACCGCGCGGTGGTGGACATCGCCCGTTTGGCAGAAATGGTGCGCAACGGAGATTTTGATGGTAAACGCCTAATGATTATCGGATTTGCTGATAGCATTGGCGCGATTAACGAAAACCAAAGGCTGAGCCAAGCGCGCGCCGAATCCATCAGGGATGTTTTGGTTGAGGCTGTGGGTGCAGATGCCGGCACCGTGCAGTTTACCCCCTTCGGCTATGGTAAACTTTCGCCGCTCGGGTGCAACGAAACCGAAGATGGCCGGGATACCAACCGGCGCGTTGAGATCTGGGTTCGCTGATAAACCACATCTGCCGCTGGCCCGCTTCTCGGCGGGTAATGGCCGGAATCCGCTCACATTTTCTTGAGCGGGCTTTTAATTTCAAAATTCACGCCTAAATTCAATAGGGAAGCAAGAATTGGAACACTCTGCTTCTGATTACTGTCCCTCGTTCCTACTTTACGCCCGGCTTTTAAGTCGGGCGTTTTTTTGTGGCACTTGCCGCGCGGGCTTTGTAGCATGTGTATATGAATTATTCAGACACATATTTGCGCACCATTCTGACAGAAAGCAAAACCATTGCCGCCGTTGGGGTTTCGACCAATTCTATCAGGCCATCTTATTTTGTGGCACGTTATCTGAACTTGAAAAAGTATCGCGTACTGCCAGTGAATCCGGTCTATGAAGGGCAGATGCTATTTGGTGAGGAGATTTACCCCACTATGGCGGCGTTGCCCCGAGATTTGACAGTGGACATGGTCGACGTATTTCGCCGCCCTGATCAGGTGTTGCCGGTTGTGGAAGAGGCGATTGAGCACTTGCTGCCGCGCGGGCTTAAGACCATCTGGATGCAAATCGGTGTGGTCAATGAAGAGGCGGCCGCTTTGGCAGAAAGTGCAGGGCTAAAGGTGGTGATGAACCGCTGCCCGAAAATTGAGCATCAGCGCTTATTTGGCGAACTGCGGATGGGTGGGTTTAACACCGGCATAATTTCATCAAAGCTGTGAGGCGGTATGTCCTTTTCGTATTGCTCAAAAACTCAGAATATTTACCCCTTGGGGTCTACAGGTTTAGAATGAGGTTTTTATTTCATATCACCAATGTCTTTTACGCCTGTTTCCTTATAGGCTCGTCTAAATCATCAACCTTACGGAGAACCTCATGACTGAATTCGGCTTTGATACTTTACAAATTCACGCGGGCGCGCGGCCTGATCCGGCCACGGGTGCGCGGCAAACGCCGATCTATCAAACCACGGGATACGTGTTTCGCGATGCAGACCACGCGGCGGCGCTTTTTAACTTGCAAGAAGTCGGATACATTTATTCGCGCTTGACCAACCCAACAGTGGCGGTGCTGCAAGAACGGGTGGCCACGCTTGAGGGTGGTGTGGGGGCTGTGTGCTGCTCTAGCGGCCATGCGGCGCAGATCATGGCGCTGTTTCCGCTGATGACTCCGGGCGATAATGTGGTGGTTTCCACGCGGCTCTATGGTGGGTCTATCACGCAGCTCAGCCAAACCATTAAGCGCTTTGGCTGGTCGGCTACGTTTGTGGATTTTGATGATATCGACGCAGTGAAAGCAGCCGCTGATGGAAAAACCAAGGCGATTTTCTGCGAGAGTATCTCAAACCCAGGGGGGTATTTGACGGATATTCCAGCCGTGGCAGCCGTGGCTAACGAGCTTGGCGTGCCGCTGATTGTAGACAACACCCTCGCCAGCCCATATTTGTGCAAACCCATTGAAATGGGGGCCACGCTGGTAGTGCATTCGCTGACCAAATACCTGACGGGCAATGGCACCGTTACAGGTGGCGTGGTGGTGGATAGCGGCAATTTTGACTGGTCCGCCAATGATAAATTCCCGTCGCTCAGCCAGCCAGAGCCTGCTTACCATGGTCTGAAATTCCACGAGACCTTCGGCAACCTCGCCTTCACCTTCCACGGAATCGCTATCGGATTGCGAGACCTCGGGATGACCCTAAACCCGCAGGCAGCGCATTATACGTTGATGGGTATTGAAACCCTGAGCCTGCGCATGCAGCGCCATGTGGAAAACGCTGAGAAGGTCGCGGCATGGCTGGAGGCTGACCCGCGGGTGGATTACGTCACTTATGCTGGCCTGCCTTCATCCCCCTATGCGGCGCGTAAAGCGGCGATTTACCCCAAGGGCGCGGGTGCGCTATTTACCTTTGCGGTGAAGGGCGGCTATGAGGCCTGCGTGAAGCTGGTCGACAGCGTGGAGATTTTCTCCCATGTGGCAAATCTTGGCGATACCCGAAGCCTGATTATCCATTCGGCTTCAACCACGCACCGGCAGCTGACACTAGAGCAGCAAGAGGCAGCAGGTGCAGGGCCAAGCGTGGTGCGGCTTTCCATTGGGATTGAGGACGCGGATGACCTGATCCGGGATCTTGATCAAGCCTTGACTACAGCGACCGCCTAAAGCCCTGAAAACGCGCCTCCTTCGGCGGCTGGGCCACAGGGCTAACGCCCTTTTGGCCCAGACACCTCGTCGGCGCGTGCGGCGCCTATGGCTTGCAATGGAGATGGACGGAAGACCCGCCGAGCGAAGCGAGGCTAGGGCCGTCGGCAAACACCGTTCAGCTTGCTGGAAAGGTGCCTTTGGGGAGTGGGTGGGCTTGCCCGCCCCGAGCCAAAGGCAAACTAGGCGTGAAGGCTTGGCCAGAAGCTATCAGCCAAGGCTATATTTCCTGCAATATCTTGTCGCCAAAGGTCGCGCACACCAAGACTGAAGTTGAGGTAGAGCTTATCATCTACAATTGTCCACGCTGCGGGCACTGTGCTCGCCAGTGCGCCTTTAGAGGCCGCATAGGCGCAGTGGCCACCATATTGCGGGGCATAGGCTTCGGGGGTGGCGGCAAACATATCGCGGCTTCCGGCGCTTGCAAATTGCCTCCCTCCATTCAGCGCTAAATTCGGGCGAGCCTTGCAGGTGAGTGGCCTCGGCGAAATAGCCGACCACGTCATAGCCGTTTACCGCGACATTGTTATTGCCTTTGTAAATTTGCGGCCGGCTGGCCAGCGCGGGGCTGGCAATGCTTGCGCTCATCAGGGCGAGGGCGGTTCGACGCGTTATCATTTCCAGTTCCTTTTACAAGGAGCTTAGCTTGTGCGCGATGCGCCGTCTACTCACCACACAAAGATGTGTAACACCGCTAAAATGCCTGCTTCCAACTGCTCGCGGCATAAAGAGACACGGCCCCTGCGTTGGATACGTTCAACGAACCAAACTCGCCGGCAAAAGGGATTTTGGCAACGCGGTGGCAGGTTTTTTTGGTCAACTCGCGCAGCCCCGGCCCTTCAGAGCCAAGCGCAAGCGCCAGTGGCACGTTTGGCAAGTCAGCCATGGCGGCTGTCAGCGTCATGTCGGCCTCGCCATCGAGGCCAATAATAAAGTATCCCATTTCCCGCAGGGCGTTCATTGATTTTGCAAGGTTTGGCACCCGCATATAAGGCTGCCGCTCCAAAGCGCCCGAGGCGGTTTTGGCCAGCGCGCCGGTTTCTGGGGCGGAATGCCGGTGCGGAGCAATGACGGCCCGCGCGCCAAACACTTCGGCGGAGCGCAAAATCGCCCCCACATTATGCGGGTCAGAAACCCTATCCAGTAGCACCAGAAGTGGGGCTTCATCATGGGGGGCGCAAAGCTCAGATACCGAACCCCAATCAAGAGGCCGCACTTCAAGCACAGCGCCCTGATGCACTGATTGCGCGTCAATCGGGGGCTTGAAATTGCGGGGGTCTACGATCTCTGGCTCAATGCCACCCTTTGCAATCGCCTCGCCAAGCCTGTCAGCCGCATTTTTCGTCACCATAAGATTCAGCTTTTCCCGCTTGGGGTTCAGCAGGGCATCGCGCACAGCGTGAATACCAAATAGCCAAAAGGTCTCGGCGGCATCGCCTCGCTTGGCACGCTCTTTTTCAACAATCCATTCAGGTTTTTTATGTTTGCGCGGGGCCATGGGGGCATCCTTTAGCTGGGTTTATCGCGGTGTAGTGCAAATGGCGCGCGCAGACAATAGCAGCATCAATTTGTTGTGCAGCCACTGGTGGGCGGCGTGTGGCTGGGTATACTGGCGAAAAGGAGTGAATTATGTGGAAAATTTTTGGGTTAGCGGCCTTTTGCTTGTCGCCACTTTCGGCACTGGCGCAAGATATAACTTCGGCGCGCTATGGTGGCCCGACCCGCGCCTATGATCATGGCATCCTTGGTGACAAGGTTGAATATACCAAGCTGATCTTGCGCGCTGGCGGGCAGCGGATTGTGATTGAGGTGGGGGATGGCTTTGTATTTGAAGACCTCGCGCCGCGCTTGGCCGACTTGAATGGAGATGGCAGCCCTGAAGTGATAACCGTGCGCACCGATATGCAGCGCGGGGCCTCGCTGGCGATTTACGGCGTGGATGGGCTTATCACGCAAACTTCGCCGATTGGGCGGCGCTACCGTTGGCTGGCCCCGGTGGGTGTGGGTGATTTTGATGGCAATGGCCGTGTGGAGATCGCTTATGTGGAAACGCCACATTTGGGCAAGGTGCTGAAAATATATCACTATTTCAACCGCGAGCTGGTGCTGGCCACCGCCATGCAAGGCTTCAGCAACCACCGGATAGGCGAGGGTTTTATCTCGGGCGGGGTGCGCAACTGCGGGCAGGGTGACGAGATAATCACCGCAGATGCCAGCTGGCAGCGCATTATGGCGACCACAGTGCAGGGCGGAAATGTGAGCAGCCGTGTGGTGGGCACAACGGCTGAGGCCGGCAGCTTTGCGCGGGTGCTGGCCTGCCGATAGAGCGCTTGACTTTGCCCGCGCATACTGGCTTTCTTCCGGCCTGATCAAAGGGGAATATGATGCGGTATATCTTGATTTTAGCAGCTGTTTTAGCAGGCTGCACACCCGTGCCAAGCCCCAGCCTGCCTGACGGTAAAAACCGCGTGGTAGATATTGTGAATGCCTCCGATACGCCACTGCATTTTAGTGCAATAAACGCCGAGCGGCGAGGGTTAAACCGGCAGCCAACCGCCACGGGTGAGGTGGCGAAAAATTATTACCTCACGCTTAATTTTGATGACGGCAGCGGGGCCTGCCTTTTTGATTTTTCCGCTGAATTTACAAACGGGCCACGCGTTGAGGCCAAGCGCTTTAACACCTGTACCGAAGTTTCTTGGGTGGTGCAGCCATGACCCAATATTCGGTTTGCGTGTTTTGCGGCTCCCGTATGGGAAACGACCCCGCCTATGAAGCCAGCGCCACCGCGTTAGGCCGGGCTTTGGCCGAGGCCAATATGCGGCTGGTTTATGGCGCTGGTGATGTGGGCCTGATGGGGGCCGTGGCCAATGGTGCGCAAGCTGCGGGTGGCCAAACTTTTGGCGTTATTCCGGTGCATTTGCTGCAAAAAGAGGTTGGCAAGCGTGACCTTTCCACCTTTGTGGTGACCGAAAACATGCATGAGCGCAAAAAGGTTATGTTTATGAACGCCGATGCCATTGTGACGCTCCCCGGCGGCGCTGGCTCGCTTGATGAGCTGTTTGAGGTGTTAACATGGCGCCAGCTTGGCCTGCACAAAAAGCCGATTTTTCTGCTGAATATCAATGGATATTGGCAGCCTTTATTGGCAGTTTTGGAACACATGATTGAACACGGCTTTGCTGATGAAAGCTTTTTGCAAAGCCTGAATGTGATTGATTCAGTAGACGAGCTTATGCCGCAGCTTGGTCAGGCAGACTGATAACACTGGCCCTAGCCACCGTTTGAGCGCGCATGCAAAGCGCCCTCGCGGCGCTTGGTTTCGAAATAATAGAGCGCGAGTGCGGCCCAAATGAGCGGCAAGGCAATGGCGTGCCACTGTGTGAAAGGCTCCGAAAATATAAGCGTCGCGACCATGAATTGCAGAGTCGGGTTGAGGTATTGGATAAGCCCAACCGTTGAAAGCCGCACCCTTTGGGCGGCATAGGAAAAGAGGATCAACGGCCCCGCTGTCATTGGCCCGGTCAAAATGAGCAGCACGCTATCTTGCCAATTATCACCAAACCAGCCTGCGGGGCGGGGCACGGTTGCCCATCCAACGCTGTGCGCGCCATATAGCCAAACCACAGCAAGCGGCGAAAGCAGCAGCACCTCAATAAAAACCGACACCATCGGCCCCGCCGCCACTTGCTTTTTGATAAGGGCGTAAATGCTGAATGTGGTGGCCAGATAAAGCGCTATCCAAGGGGGCGCGCCGAGGCCAACGGTGAGCACCAGCACCGCCATCGCCATTAGCCCCAGCGCGGCGCCTTGCCCACGGCTAAAGCGTTCGCCCAAGAAAAGCGCGCCCAGCAGCACCACCATCAGCGGAAAAAAGTAATAGCCCAAGCTGGCTTCTAGCGCATAGCCAAACTGGATAGACATAATAAAGCCGCCCCAATTCAGTGAAATCATCACGGCGGCCAGTGCCAGCGCGGCCACGGTGCGGCGCGATTTGAGCGCAGCTAGCACAGCGCCTAAGCGGCCCCGAAATGCCAGAATGATGCCAAAAAGCAGCAACGACCACAGGGTGCGATGGGAAAGCACTTCCAGCGGCGGCACATGGGCCAGCGCCTTATAAAACAGGCCGGAAAGGCCCCAAATAAGGGAGGCGGCCAGAATTGCCAAAATGCCATAGGGTGGGTTTTTCATCGGGATGCCTCATAAATTGTGCAACCCTGTGTGCAGAGGGGGGCGGGCCTCCCTCTGCTTTTTCACGACGCCAGTTTAGGCGTTGGAAAGCCGCTCGGCTACATTTTCCCAATTGACCAGATTGTCAAGGAAATTGCTGAGATACTTTGGCCGCGCGTTGCGGAAATCGATGTAGTAGGAGTGCTCCCACACATCGCAACCCAGCAGGGCGGTTTGGTTGAAGCACAGCGGGTTAACGCCGTTTTCGGTTTTGGTCACTTTCAGCGTGCCGTCAGCCTCGGCCACCAGCCAGCACCAGCCAGAGCCAAACTGCCCTGCGCCCGCCGCAGAAAACTGCGTCTTGAACTCGTCAACCGAACCAAAAGCATCCGTAATGCGGCTTTCAAGCTCAGTGGGCATAGCGCGACCATTTGGCCCCATCATTTCCCAGAACTGCGCGTGGTTCCAGTGCTGCGAAGCATTATTGAAAATGCCGTTTTGCGCCACGGAGCCAGCGGCATAGGTGCCTGTCACGATGTCTTCGAGCGATTTGCCCTCCCACTCAGTGCCGGCCACAAGGTTGTTGCCATTGGTCACGTAAGCATTGTGGTGCAGGTCATGGTGGTATTCCATGGTCTCTTTAGACATGCCACCAGCGGCCAGCGCATCATGGGCATACGGAAGATCAGGTAGTTCAAAAGCCATTTTGGCCCCCTCTTTTTTGGTTTTGCGCGCGTCTTGCCACGCTCGCCTTTGGAATACACGAGTTTTTCTCTCGGGTAAATGCGGCGGGCAAAATAATTGTGACGGCGGGCAAAAACAGTGCTACCGATGGGCTATACCCTTTCAGGATTTTCAAAATGAACGATGCAAGCGACAACCTTCGGGGCGCTCTTTTAATGATGCTCGCCATGGCCGTGTATGTGATTAATGATGCCTTGATGAAGCTCGCTTCTGTTGATGTTTCGCTGGCGCAAGGCGTGTTTGTGCGCGGGCTTGTCGCCAGTGCATTGATGGTGGTTTTTGCTCATTACAAAGGCCATCTTTTTTATCCGGTCAATCGGGCTGAAATTAAAACTATTTCGCTACGGGCTGGCGCGGAAATTACGGCAACCTTTTGTTATTTAACGGCATTGTTTAATATGCCGCTGGCCAGCTCCACCGCTATTTTGCAAGCTTTACCGCTGGCGGTTACGCTAGCTGGGGCGCTGTTTTTGGGTGAAAAGGTTGGCTGGCGGCGCTATCTGGCGATCTCTATCGGCTTTGCTGGCGTGTTGATTATCATCCGCCCCGGCGGCGATGATTTTAACGCTTATTCCTTATGGGCGGTGGCTGCCGTTGGGTTTATTACGCTCAGGGATATGCTGGCCGCCAAGCTCAACAAGCGTATTCCGTCTATATTCGTGGCGCTGTTTACCGCTGTCGGCGTGACAATAGCCGCGGGTGTGGTTGCCGCTTTTCAGCCGTGGCAGCCCCTGTCGGCGGGCAGCTATACCTTGCTGGCGTCTGCGGCGGCATTTATTTTGGTGGGGTATATTACGTCGGTCAGCGCCATGCGCTACGGCGAAATCGCCTTTGTGGCGCCGTTTCGCTACACCATTCTGGTGTGGGCGCTGCTGCTCGGGGTGTTTGTTTTTAAGGATTACCCTGATTTTTGGACCATGGTCGGCACCGGCATTGTGGTTGGCACCGGGGTGTTTACGTTCTACCGTGAACAGCGCGCTAAAGCGGGATAGGGCGCTGTTCTTCAATCGCTTCCATAGCGAAGTATGAGGTGACGGAGTCAAGCTCTACGCGCTCAATAAGGCGTTGGTAAACGCTATCATAGCTGGCCATATCGTGGGTTACGACCTTTAGCATATAGTCGTAATCACCGCCGATACGGAAGA
>WTAL01000038.1 GCA_013139635.1 Paracoccaceae bacterium | reverse complement strand
GTGGCCGGACGTTAGAAAATACGCAAACGTATCGCCACCTATTCAGTCGGAGACTTTATTCGGTGGCCATCCGACCCCACAAAAGGTCGATGTTTGCGCAGGTTTCTAAGCCTGACTGAACGATTTTACGTCCAGATTTCAACTGCTTATATTGTACTATATTTTGGGTGCTGGTGTCAAAAAAATGAAGATTCTTCTTCAATGCCGATTATACGAAGGCCACTTTTTATTACCCTTTCGCCCATAATGCTCCAAATCTGAAGTGCCCCGAACAAAGTTCCTCGATATTTGGGTAATAGTTCGGTAAGCAAGAACCACCCTTTGTTGCCTTGGAAGTTCATGTGTTAGAAATCCCCAATACACCTATTGTTATTCAGTTTTTGGCCACATCTCTTGCCAGATTTATTGAGATGAGCACCCTGTATCGAAAACCGTGGTCAAAACTACGGGTGGCTGAATACATAACGGCGTCTGAGGATATCTCTGGGAAACTAAGTGATACTACTTTGGGGCGGTTCCTTGATCCAGAATATCCGCAGAAACCAACGGATGGAACGGTTTCTGCCATTGCGCAGTTTTTATTGCACCAACGGGTTATCACCTCTGACCAACTAAAACGCGTGCACGAGTCATCGCCACATTGGAAGGCCACAATTTTTGCTGGTGTGTTCGATACCCCTCAAACAAAAAGCTTCCAGCGGTTCTTGCAAAATATGTCAGGCCGTTATGCATCGATGCATGTTGTTTCAGAAAAGCTCTTGCTCTCGGAAATAATTATTGAATATATGCCCTCGCCTAACGCGTTGGTTGTAAATGAAATTATGTCCCTATACCAAATTAGGGATATCAATTATCTAAGCCGGAAGACCTCAAACTTTGATCCGATCTTCGCCGGAATGATCGACACTCTGTTACATAGCGGAAATGCAAGATTAATGGCGTCTGTGGTTACGACCGGATTTGCAACAGCGACAACAGAGATCGCGGCGTTTTTCAACCGGCCAACGGCTCGTGGATTTAGCTCTGTTTTCAACATAACAAACTTGATCTTTTCCCAAAACGACAAAATCAGCGGCTTCAAGGGCAACCGAAACGTTGGGTGGGCGGCGGAGGAACTGGGGCAAATTATGATCCCCAACCGCTCATTCCACTTGCAAAACAGTGTTGAAAAAATCCGGTATATGTCGGCCGACCTGAGCTATATTAAAGTTTTTTTCGAGAAAACGCAGAGTATGCGTGATATACTGGAAAGACCGGAAACCAAATCGGAGGATGGATTAAAACCATTTCATTTTGATACCAAAAAGCTAATGACAGAAGAAAATACGACACAGAATAAAAGTGAGAACACCCTAACCTCGGACGAGCAACTAATTGAGGCCTTTGAAGGCCACGATTTAAGCGCATTTATTGCAGCTCTTGAGAACGGCGCTAACCCAAATTTGATTCCACCTAAACACGACGAGCCGCTGGTATTTTTACTTGCGCGCGATGGTGAAATTGATTGGATTGAGCCATTGGTGAAATTAGAAGCGTGTGATCTAACTCAAACCGATTGTAACGGTTTCCCTCCCAGCCATGCGCCATCAGTCGTTGCGCGCCAGTTCAACGAAACGCAGATTCAAAGCGAAACCTCCAAAAGGTTTGGCCAAATTGCCCAATTATTACAGGGTATCGAAAACAGGCAATCAAAGGAACTGGCTGTGCCGCCAGAACCTTCTTCATAAAAACACCCCTACTAACGATTGCTGTATAGTGCAATTTCCGATATTAGCCCAAGAATGCTATTTTCGGGAAACGCTACTTGGAAAACGACGATTTTGAACCCATATTTCGATATCTCGCAACAAAGGGGTCTCTTGATCTCTCGGAAGCAATTGCAAAAGATTTAGGCGAAGAATTTGACAGGGAATCTGTTGCGAAATTGTCAGAACGTGTGTTGGAACAGACATTTTCCGACTTGGTCTCAGTCTTAAATCTACCCCCTGATGAATATGCATTCAAATCAGGCATCTATTCCGGTGTTGGCACATTCGTGGCCTTATCCTCTGACGGACAGCCTCATATTGTCATGGATATGGTGTTTGACTTTTGGCTGTTTGCAACAGCCCATATTAGCACCATCGTTGCAAGTCACATTTTAGAAGATGATGCCCGCAAATATATAAAAGAAACCACTGATGAGTTATTTTCGCTCCTAATCGAAAGTAATCGTTTCCGAAAATCACGGGAAAAATATCTGCCGCTATTGCTGGATTACAAAGAAAGCCTAAACCTCTCAAGCGCGCTTGCACGGGGAATGACCATTTTTGTCATGTGTCATGAGATAGCGCATTGTCACCTCGGCCATTTAGATAAGCCGCAATCAAAATCCATTGAACTGGAAGCCGATAGGCTGGCCTCTGAATTCTTTATTCGTGTTGTTGATGCCGCCCCGCATAGCGTGAAAACGACAGCATATGTTGATGCTAAAATAGCAGCAGCTCCCATTATTTTAATGCAATTACTCAGCCTTTATGAGGAATGGGTGGAAACAAAAGGTGTGGATATAAGCTCCGTGTCATCCCATCCGAAAGCCAAGGATCGTACAAAGATAATTAGCGAAGTCATATTGCCACGGTTGGATGAAAAAGCCGCGTATATATTGGACGGTATTTCAAAGAGCTTGGATGATCTCAAAAAGCTAATACTGGCGTAAATCGCGTTAATTACTGAAATGCAGTTTCAGAAAGCTGGCTCTGCTTAGCCTTATCTGCTCCCGAACTTCTGTCAAATTAGCATCATATCGCACCACGAGGATTGCACGAGGAACAAGCCGTGCGTCACTCGGATATCCTCTGCCTGTCAGCGCATTTTAGCGCGAGAGGCAGGAGAAAAGCCAATGAAACCTAATTCCTACGGTGAAAACAAAATCGCCAGCACCATAACCAATGCTTTGCTTGGAGCTGGCGTCCGCAGTGACCTAAATAGCTGGAAACAGGAATTCGACCGCAAAATCCGTGAGCGCATCGAGCATCTTGCCGCTGACATCAACGATATAAAATCCATGATGCAGGCCTATTTTCCCTCCCCAGTTGCCACGGCAGATACCGCTATATCAAGAATTATCGCGTTGACTGATATGGTCAAAGCCGATTTGTCTGCCACAGGCGAGTTCAAAAAGGCGGCTTTGCGGTATCTCAATGCTTTTCAGATTAAGCATAATATCGACCGCATGCTAATCATTGCCAAACCATCAGAAAGCGCTGTGTTTCTTGCAGGCATGGCGGTCGTTGAAGGCATTGCCACGGCACTGTTTTTTCTAGGTGGCGGGTTCACGGCTGGAATTGGCGAAGCTCTGGGTCTTGGGCTTACGATTTCGTCTGTAAATGTTCTGCTCTCGGCCTGTGTTGGTGGGTTTATCTTCGGGCGTTACTGGAACTACGGCATAAAATGCCGCGAAGCTGATACGATCATCAAAACCAAACGTTGGGCGGCGCGTGTTTGTGCTGTTTTGACTGTACTGGCAATTCTAACATTGTTGATATCATCGGGGATCGTTCGTGCCACGGGCGAAACCGAAAACATTTCCTTCTCTTTCACAAACTTAGGCACTGCTGCTTCGGACTTTCACAGCCTTATGCTTTGGGGCATTGGGCTGAGCTTTTCGATTATATCTTGGAAAAAAGGGCTCAGCGCCTTTTCCGACCCCTATCCGGGGCTAACTGAAGCCAGCCGCTCTGTTTCCTATTTCAAGGATGAAACGAAATCTCTACATGAAAGCTTCATGTCATATATCGCGGAATTGTATGACACGGCTAACGATGACATCGCGGTTATTGCAGATGACATAGAGAGCACTCGCATTGATCTACTCAAATACATTCAAGCTGCAACCAATCAGCGGGAACTAATTTTATCGGCCATAGCCCAAGCCGAAACCGAGTTCGAAGCGTTTCGAGCCGAGCGAGTATCCATGCACCAAATGGTGAACGGAGAATTGCCTGACGGGCATGATTTGGCTGGCTTTGATGTCACAGGTTTACGCGCGGAAATTCCATCCATTGAGTTTGATACAAGCGCTTTTGGTGACGGCTTTTCTGCCGAGCGAATACGCGCCCAGAACGCATTGGCAAGTGCCAACAAAGCGGCGGTCATTGCAATCAACACCGCGTTCCAACGCACCCTTTAACCCACAGGAGATAAATATCATGTCAAAAAAATCCAAAAATAGACGCCCCCCTTCCCGCCGCCACCAGAAATCACCCTTTCCAATAAAGGTTGTTCTCGGCGTGACTGCAATTATTGCCACCCTTAGCGCAGTAACGTATTATTCGGTGAAGGATGCTGGATTTGTAAAAGCGGATGCCAACGGTTGCTTTCCTCTAGACAGCGGCCATACGTTTGCACTTGTTGATTCATCTGACCCTCGTTTTGACGCGGCTCAAACTCGCGATCTCAGAACCGCGTTTGATCAGCTTTACGCCTCAGAGATGGCGTTCAATGAACGCTTCACCATCGTTACCACTGAGGAGAGTCGCATTGGCTCGATCCCTGCTCCGGCGATGGTATTCTGCCGTTCTGCTCACACAGGTAGTGAGTTGGCAGCTGTAGGGGCAGCATCCGCCACACCCGCATATCTAGCGCGGGAGGCCGTCAGTTTTTTTGATCAAGAGTTTTCGCCAGTGATGGCGGATATATTTGACCCGAACCCTGACGATGCTCAGCGGCAAAGGCGGGAAAGCCCTATAATGGAGCAGGTTCAAGGGGTGGCGCGGCAGGCAAGTTTTGCAAATTCGCAAGGCCAACGCCGCTTGATCATTGTCTCGGACATGATCCAGTCAACGCAAGAGGCACAATTTTGCACCAAGCAAGGCCATCTGCCAAGCTTCGAAACCTTCAAAAACTCTGCCTACTTTGACCGCGTTCGCCCCGCCTCGCTGGCTGGCGTGGAGGTTGAACTCTACATGCTCATACGTGGCGGCTATGGCGGGACATTTCTGCCGTATTGTTCGGAGGACGAATTGCGTAGTTTCTGGACAGATTACTTTGTCGATGCTGGCGCAAGCAGTGTCGAGATCATCCGCCTGCGCAGGGGAGGATGAGGCCATGAAATTCATCAAAAACGTTTTAGGTGATCTGATATCCCTCATTGTGGCATTCTTGATGATCGGGGTGATTATAGCCCCTATCTTGGAGAAAATTGCGCCGCCAAATCCAGCTGCCCAAGAAAGCTCAGACAGATTTCTTTGCGCAATAGGGCTCGCCCCGCGCGATAGTATCTGCGTTCAGGATTTGTATGCGGATCTGCTGATCAGGTTTGATGCCCTCACCGCCGAGCATGATCGGCTTTCGCAGCAAATGGCTGTCCAATCCCCAGAGATTGGGCCGTGAGCCGTTATTCACCAAACAAGCGAGGCAGCTTCACAATGAGGCTGCTGAGCACAAGCGCGATTGGCTATGGCCTTCACCAGACGTGGCCGATTGTAGCCCCGACAAGTCATTCGCCGGAGTGGATGACATATGCTTGGGCGGGTGTTGCGCTGCTCTGCGCCAAGTCGTCATTGTCCCTGCTTAGCGGGGCGGCTCAGGGTGTCACAAAGCTATCGCGCAGTTACCGCGCTCTGAGGCCGCGCGTTTCTAATGCTTCGGCAAAATGGCTAACTCCGCGCCAAGCGCGCAAGGCAGGACTTGGAAAAACCGAAGGCGTATTTCTGGGCATTCTTGAGGGGCAACCGCTCTTTATCAATGATGCGGTGCATAGTCTTATATGCGCACCTTCGAGAAAAGGTAAAACCACGTCATTCGTGATGCCAGCACTTTGTCATGACATCGGGGCGTCGCGTCTCGTGACCGACATGAGGGGCGATCTCGCCTATCAAACTGCACATATTTGTCGAGAAGATCATGGACATGAGGTTATAACACTGAACCCTGCCCACAAATTTAGCCTTGGGAATGCATCCTACAATCCAATGCAGATCATTCTTGATGATTTACGTGATACCCCTGAGGATGCCATCGCCGATACGTGGTCATTGGCCAAGCAGTTGCACAAAACGCCCCAAAGTGGGGATCGTGATCCCTTCTGGCCAAACGGCACGCGTAAACTCTTGGTTTTTGTAATCATTGGATTATGTACGCTACGTGAAGAATTTGAGGCCAATCTGCCTAATTCCTTCAGTATTCTTGGCGATGATACCGATCTGCAGCGCTTGCTGAATGATGCACTCAATAGTGATATTCTGGCTGGTGAGGTCTCGAAACTGGCCTCTAACATCCTTTCAACATGGAAAGAAAACCCCAAACACAATGAATCATTTCGTGAGGCCGCAGTACAAAGCCTTGCTTCATTTGGTCCAAGTGGTCGAATTGCTCCGTCAATCGAAAGCTGCGATTTCCGATTCCGCGATTTGAAGCGCAAGAAGATGACAATCTTTATAATCTGCGACCCATCGCGCATGGATGTGTTTGAACCTTGGATCGGGATATTAATTTGGGCGGCACTAAAAGAGCTTATTCGTGAAGATAACGCCATTCTTGTCCATTTCTTATTGGACGAATTCACCAACTTCAAAATTGCAGAACTACCAACTGCACTTACCGCTCTCGGCGGTTACGGGATACACCTGTGGATCATTGTTCAGGCAATTTTAGAGCTTCAACGCGTGTATAGTTTCGAAGCCATGAAGGCTGTATTAAGCCAATGTGATTGCATCGCCTTCTTTGGCGTAAATTCTGATGAAACGGCTCAGCTTGTCAGCAATATGCTGGGAAAATGCGAAGAGACAAAAGAGCGTTTTGGCCTTGGGACAGACCTTGAGGATATGCCCAGCCTTTCTATCGGCGACAACGCGCATCCTCTTATGGTGCCCGACCAACTTCGCCGCATGCCTGATGATGAAATTATCATGTTTATCAAAAACCTTGACCCTATTCGCGCTCTGAAGGTGGGATATCAGGAAGTCGCGCCATGGCGCTTGCGCGTCAAACCCTCACCAATTTTTGGCGACAAGCCATTTTTGGGAAAAGTCAAGATGCGTATGAAGGGCGCGAAGGCATCGGCAACATTCAAAGGCAGGCGTAAAATTGACCGCAATAAACGCCCGCTGTTCCGCCCGCTAATATCCACGCTGGCGGGGCTGGTTTCCGGTGGCACGATATTGCTGCTGGCGGTCTCGTGGTTCGCGGTCTCCACCTATGGCTGGCCGCACCTGCGGGTTACTTACAGCTATCAAGGAAGCGCAGCATATCCGGTTTACACACGCTGTCAGTATATCGGCCTGCCGTTTGTTGGCGCGTCGTTCACCCTGACTGCGCCCGAGAGCTGCCCAATCATAATCTGGCAAAAACAGGAGGAATAACCCCATGAAATCCAAACGCCAATTTACCCCGTATTTCCGCCGTTTTTGCACTATATCGCCGGAATATGTTAAACTGAAAGTAGAGTTGGGCGTTGGATTACACCGAAGCCTGACAAACCGCCCCGCTGTTCCAATAATGGAAATGCTGCGGGCAAAGGCAACGTGCAGTTTCTCCAATGTTGCTATCACCAAACTCATAACTAATTCGTTTGCACTCAACAGGAGGGCGAAGCCATGAAAGATGCTTTTAACAATCCACCGCCCGTTGGCATGTGGATTTCAAATCGTGATGTGGAGGTCGATCTGGCGAAATATCAGTCGTTTATTGACGACCCATCCCTGTCACCCGAACAACGCGAAGACGTCATCAAAACGATCTGGGGCATTATCATCAACTTTGTTGATCTCGGATTTGGCGTCCACCCCATGCAAGAAGTCTGTGGAAAAGACGATACAGACCTTGATCACAGCGGGGTTTTGGATTCTGATGACAATACCCCCTGATTAAACCTTGAGGAACGCCAATGATTCCTCGGTGCGCGAATATTGAAAGCGCGGAAAGGCCATAAAATGAACTTTGAAGCCAAAAAACCAAAGCACGGGAATAATGCCGTCATTTATTGTCGTGTGTCGTCTCACAAGCAAATGACCAAAGGTGACGGCTTGGGTTCTCAAGAAACCCGTTGCCGTGAATTTGCCAAACACAAAGGTTATAACGTCGATAGCGTGTTTCTTGATGATGCTTCCGGCGGCCTGATTGATCGCCCCGGCATGCAATCCATGCTGGCATTTTTGCGCAAAAACCGTAGTGATCCGCATGTGGTCTTGATTGACGACGTGTCTCGCCTCGCGCGTGATCTGGTTGCTCATATTACGCTTCGCGAAGAAATTTCAGGTGCGAGTGGCATACTGGAAAGCCCCTCTATCGAGTTTGGCGAAGACTCGGATTCGATCCTTGTGGAAAATCTTCTGGCCTCGGTATCGCAACACCAACGCCAGAAGAATGGAGAGCAAACTAAGAACAGAATGCGGGCACGTAGCCAAAATGGCTATTGGGTATTCCAAGCGCCCATTGGCTATAGATACGAGCGTACCGCCGCCCACGGCAAAATCCTTGTGCGTGATGAACCGCACGCCTCCATACTGCAAGAAGCTCTTGAGGGCTATGCTTCTGGTCGTTTTGCTACGCAGGTAGAGGTTAAGCGGTTCTTGGAACGTCAGCCGCAATTCCCCAAAGACCTGAAAGGTGTCGAAATCCGCAATCAGCGTGTAAGCGACATCCTATCCCGCGCGATCTACGCCGGATATATTGAGGTGCCAAAGTGGGATATATCGCTGCGCAAAGGCCATCATGAGGGTATTATCAGTTTTGAGACCCACCAGAAAATCCAGAAACGCCTGACCAGCACGGCCTATGCTCCGGCGCGCAAGGATATCAACGCTGACTTTCCGCTGCGCGGGTTTATCCTGTGTAATGACTGCCAGAAACCGCTGACCGCTTGCTGGTCCAAGGGGGCGCGTAAGGCATACCCGTATTATCTCTGCCCGACAAAGGGCTGTGAGAGCTACGGAAAGTCGATCCCTCGCGCCAAGCTGGAAGGTGAGTTTGAAGCCCTCCTGCAACGTCTTGAGCCGTCGAATGAGCTATATGAGATGTCCAAGGCCATGTTCCGTGACGCGTGGGATATGCGGCTGGCACAGGCCAACGATATTACCAAGCTGCTGAAATCCGATATTAAGAAAATCGACAAGCAGGTTGATCAGCTTCTTGATCGCATTGTCGAATCCGAAAACACGACTGTGATCACGGCTTTTGAAAAGCGGATCACAAAGCTTGAACGGCAAAAAATTGTCTTTGCGGAAAACATTGCCTCAGCAGGCAATCCAAGGCACACCTTGCAGGACTCGTTCGAACACGCGCTTGCGTTTCTTTCAAGTCCTTGGAAAATATGGAAAAATAACGTGCTCACCCTTAAGAAGGTAGTGCTGAGACTAGCGTTTTCGGACCAAATACCCTACTGCCGGAAACAAGGACTTCGAACACCCAAAATATCCATGCCTTTCAAGGCATTAGAGGTGTTATCAAATGGTAAATGTGAAATGGTGCACCCGGCACGATTCGAACGTGCGACCCCCTGATTCGTAGTCAGGTACTCTATCCAGCTGAGCTACGGGTGCTTCCGGTGCTGTATCTACCCATGCGCGGGCCTAAGCGCAAGGGGAGAATTGCGGATTTGTGCAGGTTATTTTTGCGGCAGGTGAATTCGAAAGCACGTACCGCTTTCGGAGGTTTCGGCGAGCTCTAACGTGCCACCGTGGCCACGCACCAACTCAGCCGCGATGGCAAGGCCAAGGCCGGTGCCGCCTTTGCGCACGGAGCCTTGGAACGGCTGGAAGAGCTTGTCTTTGGCGGCATTGGGTAGGCCGGGGCCGGTGTCACACACTTTGAGCTCGGCGCCGCTTGGGGTGCGGTCGGCGCGCACACATATTTCGCCGCCGCCTTGGGTCGCCACCATGGCTTGGCGGGCGTTTCGCACGAGGTTGATGATGACGCGGAACATTTGCTCGCGGTCAGCGGTAAGCGCAAAGTCAGGCGCGAATTCGCAGCGGATTTTTACACCCTCGGCTTCATCGCGCAGGTTTTCGCTGTCGATAATCTCGTCTACCAGCTCGGCCAGCTTAAAGTGCTCGGGGCGGGGGGCGGCCTCTTCAGCTTTGCCGAATTTCAAGGTTTGCTCACACAGGTTTATGGCGCGGCCTACCGAATTTACCAGCTTGGGGGCGATGCGCGCCACCGTGGGGTCCTCAGACATTTCTATGCGGTCTGCTAGCAGCTGGGTGGTGGTGAGAATGTTGCGCAGATCATGGCTGATTTTAGCCACGGCTTCGCCGAGCTGGGCCAGCCGCTCCTTTTGTTTGAGGTTGGCGGTGAGCTGGGTTTGGAGGTCATGAAGCGTATCCTCCGCCGCCCGTAGCTCGACCACGCGGCTTTGCGGGGCGATCACGCGCGTGGCGTCTTCAGGGTCTTGCTGATAGGTCATCATGTTGCCCACTAAGCGCCGGATGGGGCGGACGATGGAGAAGCGCACGGCCACAAAAAGCATGGCGGAGCTGATGACTGAAATCAGGAGAGACAGCAGAAACACGTTTTGGCCATAGACCAGCATGGCGTTGCGCAGGGGCATGATTTCAAGGGTGGTTTCAATTTCAATGCCTGCACCTTTGACGGGGCGGCCAATGACGCGCACGATCTCTTCGTCATTGATAAACAGCGTCACCATCGCGTCTTTTATTAGCTCGTAAGCACTGGCGTCGCGTAGATCATAGGTGAACATTACCGGCTGTAGCATAGGCGACGAGAGGATCAACTCGCGGCGCTCGTTACGGCGCAGCACGATGTTAAGCACCTCGGCATTTTTCAAAAGCTCATCGGCAAGCTCGGGGGTGACCATGTCATCAGGCGTGGCCAGCAGGGCCAGTGAGGCCAGCTGCGCCAGCTCAAGGCGCTGTTGCAGATAGTCTTCGCGAAAGCGGGCGACGGAGGGCACGAATATGACCACCTCGGCCAGCATCACAAAGATGATGGTGAGGAGCAAAAACCGGCCGGAGAGGGTTCTGAAAAACATAAATGTCCCGTGTTGTTGGATCGAAGCGAATGCGCCTCTCGGTGTTACAACCTACCAGAATTTTTGCACAAAGCGCACGATTTTTTTAACGCGGTCGCTCTGGAAGAGGCGCGGGGTATAGTAGGCCCCTGCGGCGCGTTTGTTGATTTCGCCCATCGTTGGATAGGGCGAAACCATCGCCGCCACCGCCCCGATTTTGAGCTTGTTGGCAATGACCAGCGCCCAGACTTGAATAAGCTCGCCCGCTTGGGCACCTACAATAGACGCCCCAATGGGGCGGCCTTTGAGCACCATAACCTTGATCAGGCCGGTGGTGTTTAGCTCAGCGCGGGCGCGGTCATTTTCGGCGAAATCAAAGCGGAGGACCTCGACGGCCTCACCGTGTTTCTCCTTGGCTTGGGCCTCGGTCAGGCCGACTTGCGCCATTTCTGGGTCAGTGTAGGTGGCCCACGGGATGTGGGCATCGGATGATTTGGCGGGCAGGCCAAACAGGGCCGAGCGGATGACGATGCCCGCGTGATAACCCGCCATATGGGTGAATTGCAGGCCGCCAGCGACGTCGCCAATGGCATAGACGCGGCGGTTGGAGGTTTTCAAATTCGCGCCCACGGTAATGCCGGGGCGATCATATTTAATGCCCGCTTTTTCGAGGTCTAGGCTGCCGGTATTGGCTTTGCGGCCAACGGCCATCAGCAGGTGGCTGCCAGTATAGCTGGCACCATCTTTGGTTTTAACGGTGATACCGCCCTCAGGGGTAATCTCGGAGGCCATGGCCCCTTCGACAATCTCTACGCCCTCAGAACGGATGCGCTCAATCGCGATCGCGGCTAGCTCGGGGTCGTCTTTGCCAAGGGCCTTCATGCCTTCCAGCACGGTGACTCTGCTGCCGAGGCGGGCGTGCGCCTGCGCCATTTCCATGCCGATGGGGCCGCCGCCGATAATTAGGAGGTGTTCGGGCTGTTCTTGTAGCTCGAAGATGTCTTCATTGGTATAGTGGCGCACGGTATCCAGCCCGGGAATGGGCGGCACAAAGGGGGAGGAGCCGGTGGCGATTATAAAGCGACGGGCGCGGATTACGTGCTCACCTGCTTGCACTTCGCTGGGGGAAATGAAGCGACCAAACTCGGTGATGACTTGCACGCCGAGGCCTTCAAAGCGCTCAACGGAATCATGTGGGGCGATGCCATCTACCACGGCTTTTACGTGGCGTTTGGCGGCGGCGTAGTCAACTTGTGGCTTAACGGGGGTAATGCCAAAGGGCGCACCGGTGGTCATGGCGTGGGCGTGCTTGCCTGCGGCCAGCAGGGCTTTGGAGGGCACGCAGCCATAGTTAAGGCAGTCTCCGCCCATTTTGGCACCTTCAAGCAGCACCACGGAGGCACCCATTTGCACGGCCCCTGCGGCCACCGACAGCCCGCCAGAACCGCCACCAATGACACAAAGATCTACTTTAATAACACTCATGCTGCGGCTCCGGTTTTGCGAAATTTCTTGAGGATAATAGGAAGGATGGAAAGCGCGCTGAGCGCCAGAATGGGCCCAAGGATTTGCCATTCGAATATAATGCCAAGGTTGGGCGTGCCGCCTTGAGCGAAGACTTCGCCGAGGCCGGAGCCAACCCAGTTATAAACAGCCGTGCCGGGGATGATGCCGAAGAAGGTGGTGAATAGGTAGGCGCGCAGGCTGACCCCTAGAAAGGCGGGGGCTAGGTTGGCGAACCAGAATGGCACGGCGGGCACGAGGCGCATTATGAAGAGGTAGGAGATTTCGTTTTCCTTTAGGCCTGCCTGCATTTTGGCCATGCGGCCCTCGCCGTTGCCCTCTAGCTTGGCTTGTAGGGCATTGCCTAGGCCGGTTTTGGCGGCGAGGAAAATGGCGGTGGCGCCGATGGTGGCGCCGATCACGGTAAAGATGGTGCCGAAGATTACGCCGAAGAGGAAGCCGCCGCCGAGGGTAAGGAAAACGCCGCCCGGAATGGAGAAGCCAACGACCGCGATATAAATCGCTATATAGGTGAGGGCGGCGACGAGATAGTTCGAATCACGCCAGCTAATGAGGGCCTCGCGGTTGTCGGCTAATGTTTGAAAGCTCAGGTATTCGCCAAACTGCCAATAGGCGACGGCGGCGGCGATGACGAGCCCAATGAGGGGTAGGTTCTTTTTCAGCGGTGATTTGGCGGTGGGGTCCATTTTGGGCTCCGGTATGATTGCGTTTTACCTTAACTGCGCTATTGTTGCGGCTATTCATAGGGGCCTCACGCGGCCTTGAACGCTCGTGTGCCTTTGTTTCAGTTTGGGCTGAAATGGCTTCAGAAATGTTTCATTTTTTGGCGTTCTCGAATTGACTTCCCTCATTGGCCCGCCTATTACACAAATCTGAATTCAAGGCGCGGTCGATTGCTCGATTCGCCCACCGCAGGAGCATTGATATGAAACGTACCTTCCAGCCGAGCAACCTTGTTCGTAAACGCCGCCACGGTTTCCGTTCGCGCATGGCCACCAAAAATGGCCGCAAAATCCTGAACCGTCGCCGGAATCAGGGCCGGAAAGAAATCTCGGCTTAGAGCCTAGGGCTTAACAATATGAAACCGCCGGAGACGCAAGCGAAACCCGAAATTGGGGGGCGCGATGTGCCTCCGGCGGTTTCGTTGTGCGTGATCAAAAAACGGGCGGATTTCCTAAAAGCCGCCCGCGCGCGCAGGATCGCGATGCCGGGGTTTGTGCTGCAAACCCGCGCGCGTGAGGGCGATGGCATGCGGATCGGCTATACTTGCTCCAAGAAAGTTGGCAATGCCGTGGCTCGCAACCACGCCAAGCGGCGGCTTCGCGAGATCGCACGCGCAGTGCTGCCGGTGCAGGGCAAAGCGGGCTATGATTATGTGCTAATTGGCCGACGCCTTGAAACGGCGGTGCGGCCGTATCACATATTGCTGGCAGACCTTGAAAAGGCTTTGCGTAGAATTCACCAGCCAAGGCCGAAAAGATGACCCCGTTTGCTTATATTGTTTCCCTGCCTGTGCGCGCATACCGCGTGCTTGGCAGCCCGTGGGTGGGCCATGGCTGCCGCTATCAGCCGACATGCTCGGCTTACGCAATGGACGCTTTGGAGAAGCACGGCGCGCTTAAGGGCAGCCTGATGGCAGCCAAGCGGGTAGGGCGGTGCAACCCGATGGGCGGCAGCGGCTATGACCCTGTGCCGGAAAAATGCGACCATAAGCATTAGAGCAGTAGTGAAATTCCTGAGATTAGCACCAGTGCTTGGATGATGCGTCGAAAGACGGCGTCATTTAAGTAGGGGTAGACTAATACCCCGAGCCATGAGCCGAGGATGACGGCGGGGAGGCACCAGAGGAGGTCAATGCCTGTGCGGGCGGTCACCAAGCCGGAGGCGGCGAACACCAGAATACCGAGGGCGTGCATGACCAGCACGAAGGGTTGGTAGACGCCGCGTTGTTTGTCTTTTGGCCAGCCGCGCAGGCCTGCCCATAGGGTAGGGAACAGGCCGGAGAGGCCAGCAAAGCCACCCATGAAACCGCCTGCGAGGCCAACTACGCTATCGAGCTTGCGGCCGCCAGCCTCGCCGACGGTGGTTTTGGGTTTTAGCAGCATCCAGAGGCCGTAAACGGCGAGCATGCCGCCGATGAAGGTGCGGAAAAGCGCTGGGTCTAGGCGGGTGAGCATCCATGCGCCTGCGGGGACGCCGAGGATTCCGGCTAGGAGGAAGGGCGGCAGGCGGGAGAAGTTGAGCTGTTTACGGAGCTTAAAAAGCGGGAGGGCGTGCATGGCGATGCCGCAGCTCACGACCAGTGGAATAGCGGCGGCGGGGGCCATGATGTGCAGCCAGATGGCGTTGAGAATGAGGGCATCGGCAAAGCCTACGGCGCCGGTTACGAAGGCCGCGGCGAAGGCACCGAGCAGCAGGAGCGGGAGGTAGAGGGACGGGTCGGTTATCAAAACGGGGACTCGCTTAGGA
>WTAL01000259.1 GCA_013139635.1 Paracoccaceae bacterium | reverse complement strand
AACATCACCGCCGTGCCCGTGCGCGACGCCGTCACGCATATCTCCGGCATCCTAGAAAGCCTCTCCAGCGCCATCCGCTGGGGCGCGGGGGCGACCTTGCTCACAGGCTTTGTCGTGCTGGTCGGCGCTGCCGCCGCGGGGGCCGAAGCCCGCGTATTCGAAGCCGCCATTCTCAAAACCCTCGGGGCTACACGGCGGCGCATTTTGCTAAGCTTCGCGCTGCGCGCATTTTTCCTAGGGGCCGCTGCTGGCCTCGTGGCGCTCCTCGCCGGAGGCGCCGCCGCTTGGGCCGTCATGCACTTTGTGATGGAAACCGAATTTGCCCTCAATTGGCCAGCAGCCATTGCCATCATATCAGGCGGTGCCCTCGCCAACCTGCTGGCCAGCCTCGCCTTTGCATGGCGTCCCCTAGCCACAAAACCCGCGCAAATTTTGCGCAACAGCGTCTAGGCGCTAAAGCGTCGGCACCCACTTCACGGCCCATCGCCCTGCGCTAGCTGGCCCAACGGATCAAACAAAACCATAATCGGCTGGCCGGCCGTATGCTGTCTGGCAGCATTGCCATCTACATAGTACTCAAATTACAGGGGCAATCTCTCTCAAAAAAGCTCGCTGATTGGGGCGCATATGCGATAACCGGCCTGTTGGGCAGCGCCCTGCTTTTCCTGCTCACTACTACGGCAAGCAATCAGTTGGTAGCACGCTTGCCACCATTCTTATGGCACCATTATACTTGACGTACCCAAGGGTGGGAGAGTAGGAATCCGTAGTCTCGCGAACTGACGGATCCACTGCATTAGTATGCGGCTACAGTGCGCGCTATCGGACCGTTAAAGGAGTAGCTGTGCTGCAAGCATTTATTGACGACTCAATGCAGCATGATGGCGACCGTCGCCTATACTTTGCTGGCTATATCAATACCGTTGAAAATTGGCTCGCCTTTAATGAGGAGTGGGATGCGGCCCTTTCCGAAGGCAAGTCGATCGAATACTTTAAAATGCGCGATTGTCATGCGCGACGTGGTGAATTTATTGGCTGGGGAAAACTTGATAGGGAGATAAAAAGGCTACGGCTGGCGAAGGTAATTAGAAAATTCGACCCATGGTCAATTCACGTGTCTGTCAGCACTAGGACTATGAAGAAACTCTATACAGATAAAATACCGCATGGGTTTAAAGACCCTTATATGATGCTTTTTATCGCGATGACCGTGCAGATCGCAAACGTCCAGAACGCCAGAGGTGACGACGGTCCAGTCGATTTAATCTTTGACGAGCAAAGTCAAATCGAGAGGAGCGTTGGTGCGCTATATCGTGGTTTCAAAGATATGCAACCCGACTATTTACGCCGACGGATGGGAGGGACCCCACTCTTTAGAAACGACATGAAAGTTAAGCCGATACAGGCGGCTGACATGCTAGCGTGGTACATTAGACGAGAAACCAGAGATGGCAAATTGAGGCCAAAATCACCTGAGATGGATTACTTAATCGCGGACAGTAAGCACTACTTCATTCATGTGGATGATCATGCACTCGAACGCATGCGAGGTGAGATGGCTGGGTTGGATGGGGCAAAAGCTCTGACAGACAAAAAGACATGGAAAGAAGTGATTTCTTTAGTCGAACAAATGAACGCTACTCGCAATCTCGGCGCGTAATCTTGTCCATCGCCCGCTCATACTTTTCATCCCTCGGCGCCATCCTTTACCTAGGCCTGCTTTCGACCGCCTGCGCAAATCTGGTATTTTTCCACCTCGTGCCACGGCTTGGTGCCACCCGCATGGCGCAAATCAATTTCGCTGTGCCGGTGGGCGGTGCCCTCCTCGGCGTTGTACTGCTTGGGGAAGCCCTAACGGGGCAGCAGCTCATGGCGCTCCTCCTTATTATTGGCTCGGTTTACCTCGGGACAAGCAAGGGATAGCTGAATTCTGCGCAATTTCACCAGAAAACACCGGTCAATAAGATGAATCACACGCCCGCCCGTCAAAACCCTTGAAATGCGCCGTGAAAACCCCGATATTGTATAGCAAGGCCCTGCGCACTCGCGCTGGGGGTATTTTCTTTTTGGAGGGTCACATGGCCAATAATTCCACAATTCGCCGCGCTGGCTCAGCGACAATGGGCGCAGAGATCGATGCAGGTCTGCGCGCCCACATGAACAAAGTTTATGGGCTTATGTCCATCGCCATGGCCGTAACCGGTGCCGTGGCCTATGGCTTTGGCTCCACGCCTGCGCTTATTTCGCTGCTGATCAACATGGAAACCGGCAGCATGAACCCCCTCGGCTGGGTGGTTATGTTTGCCCCGCTTGGCATGGTTATGTTTTTCGGCGCGGCCGTAAACCGGCTCTCACAAGCTGGTGCACAGCTGTTTTTCTATACGTTCGCGGCGCTCATGGGCCTGTCGATCAGTTGGATCTTTATGGTTTACACCGATGTTTCCATCGTCAAAACCTTCCTCATTACGTCCATCGCCTTCGCCTCGCTTAGCCTTTATGGCTACACCACGAAAAAGGACATCTCCGCTTGGGGTAGCTTCCTGATTATGGGTGTGTTTGGCTTGATTATCGCCATGGTCGTCAACTTCTTCATGCAGTCCGCCGCGCTTGATTTTGCGATCTCCGGCCTTGGTGTGCTGATCTTTGCAGGCCTCACGGCCTATGATACGCAAAAGATCAAAACCATGTATCTGCAAGCCCGCAGTGGCGGCAGCGTAAGCGCCCGCGGCATGGGTAGCCGTCGGGTTGAAACCAACATTGGCGCTGGCAGCATGGACACAGAAGAGATGACAGGCAAGCTCGCCATCTACGGCGCGCTGACCCTCTATCTCGACTTCATCAACCTGTTTATGTTCCTGCTGCGCTTCATGGGCTCACGCGACTAAACGAGGCAAACTAATTCAAAAAGGGCGGGGCTTTCCCCGCCCTTTTTTTATGCACAACCACCGCGCCCATCCCCCTGCAAGCGAAATGCGTTTCTGGTAAACCAGAACTGAAATTCACTGCCTCTCGCTTTGCTCGAACGCGAATTGCAGTTGGCGTTTCTTCTGAACCAGAAACGCCATAAGCGCCGCACGCGGTAACGAGGTGGCCCGAAAAAGAGGAGTGCGTTTTATCGGACGTGTTCTCCGTCGTGAACAAAGGCTTGGTGATTGCGGCTTCGTCCTAAGGCCACAGGATCGGATATAGGGTGGCCACCAGCAGCAGGCCAGCAGTGACGTTAAATATCATCAGGCGATTAGGCGTGTTCAAAAACCGGCTCATTTGCTGGCCCATCAACACCCATGTGGTGATTGCGGGCAGATTGGTGATGCCGAACACACAGGCCACCACCACGATGTTCAACAATGTTGGCGAGGGCGGCGCATAAACGCCAAGCGCCGTCAGCGCCATGCTCCATGCTTTCGGGTTGACCCATTGAAAGGCCGCCGCTTGCAGAAATGTCATCGGTTGGCTGCCCGCATCCGCCCCGCGTGGTGGCTTGCGGTTACTGGCCATTTTCCATGCCAGAAATAACAGGTAGCTGACGCTGAGCCCCTTTAGCACAGTATATGTGACCGGAAAGGCATCAAACACCTGCACCAGTCCAGCCCCGACCAACACCACCATAAAGACAAACCCGACCGAGACCCCCAGCATATGCGGGATGGTGCTGATCAGGCCAAAATTGGCTCCCGATGCCATTAGCATCAGGTTATTGGGGCCTGGAGTGATCGAGCTGACAGCCGCAAATGCGATCAGCGCGAGGATTAGGTCGTATGTCATGTGGTGTTGCCTTTGCATGAATTGTTTGGCAACTATGTGCTAATGCAGGCGCAATTCCACGCCTATTTCACCTAATAATCCGAAAGACGAGCAATAGATGCGAGAATTGGACGCCAAAAGCGATGAAATATTGCGAATCCTTCAGCGCAAAGGTCGAATCAGCAACATTGATCTGGCCGAACGGGTGGCTCTTTCGCCTTCGGCTTGCCTGCGCCGCGTGCAGGAATTGGAGCGCTCCGGCGTGATCAAAGGCTACCGTGCTGTGGTGGACCGCGAGAAACTGGGCAACGGGTTTAGTGCCTATGTGGCGGTGGGTCTGTCGGATCACTCCAAGAAATCCCAAGAGGCGTTCGAGCGATCTATGGGTTTGGCCCCGCAGGTGCGTGAGTGTCATAATGTGGCGGGGGCGTATGAATATCTGCTGCGGGTCGAGGTGCCGGATTTGAACAGCTACAAAGTGTTTCACACCGATATACTGGGCACGGTGCCGCAGGTGAATTCGATTACATCTTATGTGGTGATGGGGTCGCCAAAGGACGAACGCGCTTAAAAGGGGCAATCTATGCTGCACAAAAGGGCAGGCAAGTGGTCTGGTTTATTTGAGCCTTACGCAAAAACAATGGGTTAGCTGGTGCTAAAGAACAAACTATGCTGCAAGGGGCAAACGCGTGTGGCCTCACCCAAAACAAAAAAAGCCGAAGCATCCGCTCCGGCTTTTCCAATTCTTCAAAGGGCGATCAAACTACTTGATCTTGCCTTCTTTATACTCAACATGCTTACGCGCAACGGGGTCATACTTCCGCTTGACCATTTTCTCGGTCATGGTGCGTGCGTTTTTCTTGGCAACATAAAAGTGGCCGGTATCCGCTGTCGAATTCAGGCGGATTTTAATTGTGGTTGGCTTCGCCATGGTTTAGCTCCTCGCGGTCGGCCCGCCCATGCGTGCCTAATTCTAATCTGATCGCTGCGTTTTATACGCTTGCGGGCCAGAGTCAAGCCCTACTCCGCCCTTCCCGCTCACAAAAGCGCAAAATGCGAGCGCCCGTCTTCGTGGTAGAAAAACGGGGCCTTATGCACAGCCTCAGGCGCCTTCAAAAGCGCCTCAACTTCCGACAGCACCACACTGGTAATAAACGGCAGCTCCAGCCCACGCGCCTCGCCCAAAGCTATCCAGTGCAAGTGCGAAAGCTCATCACAGGCATCCGAAAAATCATCCAAGTCATTCAACACATCCGCAGCCCTCGCCACAAAAAACCGCGCGTCAAAGCGCCGAGGCCGCCCCGGCGGGGTGATCGCCCGAAACACAAAGCGTAGCCCGTCCATGCTGGGCCGCAGCCTAAGCCCCGTTTCTTCCAGCAGCTCCCGCAGCGCCGCCACATAAAGCCCCACAGCTTTCTCGCCTAGCCGTGCATCCGCCACGCCCTCAGGCACACCGCTATGATCCACCTCATCAACCGCCCCGCCCGGAAACACATACTTGTTAGGCATAAACGCCGCCTTAGCGCCCCGCTGCCCCATAAGCACATGCGGCACACCGTCCATATCGCGCAGCAATATCACCGTCGCCGCATCTCGAATTATTTTGCTCTTATCCATGCCCACACTTTGCCCCCATCCCCCCACAACGTCCACCCCAAAGTGCAGTGCCTCAGCGCGGCGCGCACACAGCCTCGCCCCAAGCACAACCGTCCCCGCGTCGCCACCGAGGCGAAGCCGAGGCCACCGCCCGTCAGGGCCACGAATCCAGCATTTTCCCTAATCCCTAGGTTGAATAAACACCCAATAGCTGCCATACTTTAGAAGGGTAAAACGCGCAGAACAGGCGAGAACACCAAAATGAAACAACGAACTGGACGCCAATGACGCGATCTGGAATGGGCTGAAGGGCTGGCTGAACGTGAATAAATTTTGGACTAATTTGGCAACATTTTTTGAAAGGGTTAACCGAAGTATGTGGTCGTGGTTTCCCAATAATTTAGAAACATTAATAGTGCAGCAGGTTATTATTGGTGTCTCATTGTTTCTATTCTGGGATATTCTACCTTCCAGTTCTTTTATAGCGGCAACTGTTAACTTTACTGCATTTTTACCAATAAACTTATACCTCATTTTGAAAGGCAAGTCAGCCCCGTAGGGTTTTCAACCCACCACCCCCTGCGCTTTCCCCTTGCCCTCCCCGCCAAAACCGCCTATCTGCGCTGTTTCTTGAGATGGCAGGGGAATCATGTTAGCCTGTCTCCATTCTCGCGCCCCAACGGCGCGCATTAAACCGGAGATCTTCGTGTCCACGACCCCTGAAGCGGCAACCGCCCCCCTATCCTCTGACGCCCTCTTGGCGCTCATCCTGTCCTCCCTCAACGAGGACGCCGCCGAAAATGTCATCAGCATCCCGCTCGCTGGCAAATCCGAAGTGGCCGACCATATGGTCGTCGCCTCGGGCCGCTCAAGCCGCCATGTTGGCGCACTTTCTGAAAAGATGGCCCACCGGATTAAAGAAGCCTCTGGCATGCTTTGCCGCTCTGAAGGCAAGCAAATGGGCGACTGGGTATTGGTTGATTGCGGCGACGTTATCGTCCACCTTTTCCGCCCCGAAGTGCGTGATTTTTATGACCTCGAAAAACTTTGGTCCGTGAACCCGCGCGACAACGCGTGAAGCTCTTCCTGATCACGGTCGGCAAGCTGCGCAAAGGGCCAGAGGCCGACCTGATTAAGGACTACCTCACGAGGTTCGACCGTATCGGCCGCAATATGGGCCTCGGCCCCGCCAGCGTGATCGAGGTGGAAGACAAAAAGGGCGGCGGCAAAGCTGCTGAGGCTGCCTTGCTTGCAAAAGCCTTACCCGAAAACGCTACATTGGTAGTGCTCGACGAGCGCGGCAAGCTCCTCACCTCGCCAGACTTTGCCAATAAAATCGCAGGCTGGCGTGACCAAGGCCAGCCCAATCTTGCCTTTATGATAGGCGGCGCAGATGGCCTAGATGCCAGCCTTCTGAACCGCGCCGACCTCAAGCTTTCCTTTGGCAAAATGGTCTGGCCCCATATGCTGGCCCGCGTTATGCTCACTGAGCAGCTTTATCGCGCGGCGAGCATCCTCTCTGGCGCCCCTTATCACCGGGTTTAAGCTGATCTAATCACCATCTCGTGACATCGCAAACATTGAGAAATCCCTTCCCTTAACGTGAAAGGTATTACCAAGTAAGCTGTTGCTTTAACTAACTATATTCACAATCTTACTGACGCCACTAAACCAGTTTAGTAAGGTCAATTAAGCATGCAAAAACCAAGCCCTGCTGGCCGGATTCCTCAATTCTCTATAGTTTAAAAAAGCGCCGCCGCCCTAGCGCGGCGCGGGCAAAAACCTCGCCAAGCCATGCAGAGCCAGACGCGCCGCCACCGAAACGCTGAAAATCAGCCAGATCTACGGCCGTGGGCGGCGGTCCAGTCTTTTTAATGAATTCAAGTAAATCACCCGCTCTTCAGGCGTCAGCAACTCAATCCGCTCCAAAAGCGCACTATGGGCTAGCTCACCCAGCGTTAAAAACCGCTCTCGCTGGCGTTGCAAAATATCCTCAACAACTTCAATCTCAAAAGGCTCCGCTTGCAAGGCGTCTATCATCTGGCGGCGAAGCTGGTTTATCGCCGCTCGGTTGGCCCGCAGTTCGGCGCGGCGGCTTACAAGCTGCTCCCGCAGGGCATTCCGGTGCTCTGCCGGCAGGGCAAAGGAGAGGAAAGCCACTGCGTCCGGACTGGGCGGCCGCTTTGGCTTATCAATGGCCCACACCCCAAGTGCAAGACCACCAATCGCTAGGTTAATGCCCAGCGAAATAACAAGGACAAGCTTTAAAACCCGCCCCGTTTTTTGCGTTTCCGTCATAGCTTATCCTTCCGTCATCAATAGCGAGAGAGATTCAAAGGGGGTGGTGGCGTCGGTATAGTCCGTCAGCCCCGCCAATACCCCGTCCAACCCCGGCAAAACAAGCAATTCATCTGCATATCCAGCCCCGGCAAACACGCCAAAGCCCGCGCAGGCCGTCAGGGTAAGCGCCCCGCCCACGCCGCCAATCGGTGCCAACAGTCGTGCCAAAAAGCTCGGCTTTTCAACCGCAGCAACAGGCTTGGGTTCTGGCATAATCGCAGCAGCATCCGCCAGCACACGCGATATCAAATCCTCTGAAGGCAACGGTGAAGGGCGGCTTTTCGCCTCGTTCAACAGCGCCTCGATATGGTCATCCGTTTTCATGTCCGTGCTCCTTTTCGTTGTTTTACCCGCTGCGCCGCTGGGCGCAAATGGGAAAGCTTATCCGCTAATGCGCGGCGCGCCCGCCCCAAAAGGCTTTCTACGGCCTCCACGCTGGTCTCCAACGCCGAGGCAATTTCGGGGTTGGAAAGCTCCTCAAAATGCCGCAACACCAGCGCATGCCTTTGCCGCTCCGGCAATGCGTCCATCGCCGCTCGCAAAGCCGTTTGCCGATCATTCGCGATCAACCCCGCCTCAACCGAGGGCGCGGTATCTTCCTGCTCGGGCGCGGCCTCCAGCCCCACTGTGCGGCGCTTACGCAGCCTGTCCGTGGCCGCATTGGCCGTCACCCTATAAAGCCAAGTCGAAATTTTCGCCTCGCCTTCACGCCAGTTTGGTGCAACCTTCCAAAGCTTTAGCATGGCGTCCTGCGCCACGTCTTCGGCCTCGGCTTTATCTTGCAACAGCCTGTAAGCATGGGCAAAAATCCGTGGCAAATGCCGCGCTGTTAGCGCCCGGGCAGCGCTTTGCTCTCCACGCGCAAAACCCGCGAGCAGCGCTGCGTCACTTTCTTCACTTTGCGTGTCCAATGCCATACCCATTGCTAAAGTTTAGAGGGCGGCCAACCTATTGGCCACCCTCAAAGACTTAGTTATCAGCGTTGCCATCTTGCGCGCCACGCCGACCATGCCCGCGCATTTTCTCCTTGGCGGCATCCCACTCTGCTTGCGAGATTTCGCCATTGCCATCTTCGTCGGCCTTATCAAAGAACCGGCCCGGATCTCGTGGTGCCATTTCTTCCTGCGAGAGCATCCCGTCGCCATTGGTATCCTTGCGCTCCATCAGCCGCTCGATCATCCGCCCGCGCTCACGGTCAGCCGCAGCTGTAAGCTCCTCCACATCCAACTGGCCATCGCCATTGGTGTCAGATTCGCTAAATTTTGTGCTGGCTTGGTTTTGGAATTCTTCCATCGTCAGTGCACCATCGCCATTTGCATCAATTTGCTCAAAGCTCGGGCCGCGCGGCCCACCGCGCTGGCCACCCTCGGCATAAGCCAAGCTGGCGCCAAAGGCCCCAAGACCAATTATAATCGTGCTGCTCAAAAGTATCTTTTTCATGTTTAGCTCCTGTATTTTTGGTTTTAAACCACAGTTCTTTGTGGCTTACAGAGGGTAATACGGCCCCAGGTCCGACTTCCGTCGCTCGCCGCAAAATTAATTTGTGGGACATCCCGCCGCAGGGCAGCTTGCCTCACTGCAATCCCGCGCTCACCCACGTATATTGCCCCATAAAAAGAAAATCCCCGAGGATGCCGGATGAAAAATAACGATCGCCCGATCAAACCAGCCCTATTGCGCGGCTGGAAATGCAAATGCCCGAATTGCGGCAACGGGCCCATGCTGCGGGATTACCTAAAAGTACGGGATGAATGCCCGGTGTGTGGTGAAGAGCTGTTTCACCACCGCGCTGACGATGGCCCCGCTTGGGCCACCATATTGGTTGCGGGCCACCTGCTGGCCCCGCTTATGCTCATCGTCTACACCACCTTCCGCCCCGAAGGCTGGGTGATGGCGCTTGGTTTTTCCGTTGTCTTTCTCGCCCTCGCGCTCTTCCTGCTTCCCCGCCTCAAAGGCATGTTTGTGGCCCTGCAATGGTCCCGCCGGATGCACGGGTTTGGTGAGGAAAAAAATGCGCAAAGCGAAGCGGCCGAGTAACGCGCAAAAGGTGCAGCGCGGCGCGTGTGCGCCCTCGCCCCCATCACAACCCCTGCCGCGCCACGAGGGTCGAGCGCAGCGAGACAAACCGGTTTACGTAAACCCCAATGCCTGCCGAATACGCCGCACCACATTCACGCCGTAGCCTATTGTTAGGCCAGAAACCAGCCGGATTACGGCATCGTTTTTAGCAAATACCATGTTCATAAAAAGCCGCGCCCCGCCTCGGTTAGCCATAATTTGCAATACATTATGATGCTTATGGTGCGGTAAACAGACCTCTATCAGCGCGGGCCTAACGGCCTTCATTTTGCGCGAACACTCATAATCATAATCACTATTTGCAGAAAAAACATTCACAATTCGCCCGCCTTTGTGCGGCCTGCACGCACACATAGGGTCAAAAGCCGCAAGGCTCCGGTTTTCCTTTTCCCCCATATAAGCCCCGTCAAAAGGGTATGCGCCTGCAAAACTGAGCGTTACATCAGCCTTTAGAAACCCCGCCACCTGTTGTGCAAAAACCCCGCCAGAGCTTGTCCCCATAACAATCACACGCGCATAGTTGCCAAATTCAATGCGCGCCTGCAAACTACGCGAGACCTCATAGGCGTTTCGCCCCATACCGGCCAAACCATTCAAATAAAACTTTGCGGCTTGCGTCGCAAAAACAACGGCAACATCTTTTGGCGCATCGGGCAATAAATACAAAACCGCCGAAAGCGGAATAAGGAATTGCGCGCCATTTCCACCAAACAAAACAAACAAAGTCTTTTGCTCGGGCACAACGTTTGGTGTTTCAAAAAACGAAAACCCGTCTTCCTCAACTGTTTTGCTTAGTTGCGGGCCATGCGCCGCCCTTTGCCGCGCTGGTGCGGTCATATACTTGAAATAGGGTGCTGATTTACACAGCTCACGGCCGCCAACCATTGGCAGCTGCAAATAAAGCTGTGTTAGCTCGCCAGGTGGCAGCGCATTACACGCTTTTTGCAAAATACGCTTCTGATGAATGGGGCGGCTAACGGCCTTTAGGTCTTCCAGATACCCCTCACCAGATTTCATTATACATCAATTTTTTGCTGCGCGAGCCACGCCAAAAATTCCTTTAACGTAGGATTTTCCATCAAGTCAAAAAACTCGATCTCTATGCCAAGGCTCTCTTCAACCTGCATGCAGAATTCCACAAAGCTCAGGCTGGAATCAGATAGATCTGCAAACTTGAAATCGTCTTGTTTGATGAGGTCCATATGGGCTGGCGAGTGCTGGGGCTTAAACACGTCATTAATCGCGTCATTTACCGCTTTGATGATTTTATCGTTCATTTTGAAACCTCGATTTGAATGGAACTTGGATAGTCAAAAATCTTATGCGTGGTT
>WTAL01000027.1 GCA_013139635.1 Paracoccaceae bacterium | reverse complement strand
GGTTCTTTATTTCCAAATCAAGTTTGAAATGCTAGGCCTGTCGCGGCAAACCCGCGTCTGGATACCCCTATGATTAAGCTCCACAATACCAAAACCCGCCGTAAAGAGGCCTTTGTGCCGATTGATGACCAGAATGTCCGCATGTATGTGTGTGGCCCCACGGTGTATGACCGCGCGCACCTTGGCAACGCCCGCCCTGTGGTGGTGTTTGATGTGCTGTATCGGCTGCTGCGGCATGTGTATGGCGAAGGCCGCGTGACCTATGTGCGCAATTTCACCGATGTGGATGATAAAATAAACGCCAAGGCCGCCGAAACGGGGCGGGATATTCGGGAGATTACCGACGAGACCATCGGCTGGTATCATGAGGACATGGACGCCCTCGGGGCGCTGCGGCCTGACCATGCCCCACGGGCGACCGAGTATATTCCGCCGATGGTGGCGATGATTTTGGACCTGATTGAGAAGGGCCACGCCTACGAGGCTGATGGCCATGTGCTGTTTGATGTGAACTCCTATGATGCCTACGGCGCGCTTTCGGGCCGCAAGCTGGAAGACATGCGCGCGGGCGAGCGGGTGGAGGTGGCGGATTATAAACGCGACCCGATGGATTTTGTTTTGTGGAAGCCCTCATCCGGCAAGCAACCGGGCTGGGAAAGCCCTTGGGGCTATGGCCGCCCCGGCTGGCATATTGAGTGCTCGGCGATGAGCCTTGATTTGCTGGGCGAGAGCTTTGACATCCATGGCGGCGGCCTTGATCTGCAATTTCCGCACCACGAAAACGAGATTGCGCAGAGCTGCTGCGCCAACCCCACAGGCGATTTTGCGCGTTATTGGCTGCATAACGAAATGTTGCAGGTGGAGGGCAAGAAGATGTCCAAAAGCTTGGGGAATTTCTTTACGGTGCGGGATTTGCTGGACCAAGGTGTACCGGGGGAAGTGATACGCTTCGTATTGCTAAGCACGCATTATCGCTCGCCGATGGACTGGACGGATAAGAAGATGCGGGAGGCTGAGAAAACGCTCAGGAAAATAGCTGAACTATTGGGCAGCGATCCTCTGACCAAACCGTGGGTCGACTTGAGATATGCAACGCCTCCGCAGGAGTTCATTGAGGCGCTTGCGAATGACCTAAATACTTCGTTAGCGCTAACCCTTATCGGTAAATATTTGAAGAACAGGCAGGAATTTGAACTCGTTGGCGCACTGCGGCTGCTGGGATTCTTCCCCGAGGCGTTGGTTCAAACTTTCGCAGAAGTGCGCATCCAAACGGTAGACAACAGTCTCGTCTCTGGTGTTAACATTCAGACGCGGGGCGCTGGGCTTAAAACTGATATGAACTCCTTGAATGACTTGGGGAAACGCCTACAAAAAATACGCAAGGAAGCGATGGAGTCAGGAAACTTTTCGGAAATGGATGCATTGAAGTCAGCACTTACTGATGCAGGCATCGAGGTGAGAATGTCGAAAGAGTCGATCGAATTGATCCCAGGAGTGAGTTTCGACCTAGCCAAACTAGAGGCCCTCAAATGACCGAGCGCCTTTACCTTTATGACACCACCCTTCGGGATGGCCAGCAAACCCAAGGGGTTGATTTTTCGGCTGAGGACAAGACCCGCATTGCGCTGGCGCTGGATGATCTTGGCATTGACTACGTGGAAGGCGGCTGGCCGGGGGCGAACCCGACGGACTCGGAGTTTTTTGACAATGCGCCAAGCCTAAAAACCGCCACCTTTACTGCCTTTGGTATGACCAAGCGCGCGGGGCGGTCGGCGGCGAATGACGAGGTGCTCGCAGGAGTCGTAAACGCTGGCACGCCCGCCGTTTGCCTTGTCGGCAAGACCCATGATTTTCATGTCACCACGGCGCTGGGGATAGACCTGCCCGCCAATGTGGAAAACATCACCGCCAGCATTTCCCACCTGCGCAGCCTTTCGCGCGAGGTGCTTTTTGATGCGGAGCATTTCTTTGACGGCTATAAGGCCAACCCTGATTATGCCCTGAAATGCTGCCTTGAGGCTTATCATTCAGGCGCCCGCTGGGTGGTGTTGTGTGACACCAATGGTGGGGCGTTGCCGGACGACATTAAGACCGGCGTTAGCGCCCTTATCAAAGCGGGCGTGCCGGGCGACCATATCGGCATCCACACCCATAATGATACCGAGCACGCGGCGGCCAACAGTCTTGCGGCGGTGGACGCGGGGGCGCGGCAGATTCAGGGCACGCTGAATGGCCTTGGCGAGCGTTGCGGCAACGCCAACTTGGTCACATTGATCCCGACGCTGCTGCTTAAGGAGCCTTACGCCAGCCGCTTTGAAATCAACGTGCCGCAGGAGCGCCTTGGGGGCCTCACAAAACTCTCGCGCATGCTGGATGAAACCTTGAACCGCGTGCCGAATGCCAGCGCGGCTTATGTGGGGGCGTCGGCCTTTGTGCATAAGGCGGGGCTGCATGCCAGCGCCATTCTGAAAGACCCGACGACCTATGAGCACATCCCGCCCGAAACCGTGGGCAATGCGCGGCTTGTACCGATGTCTAACCAAGCGGGGCAGAGTAATTTGCGCGCACGGCTTGCGGATGCGGGGCTTGAAGTGGCCAAGGGAGACCCTGCCCTGCTGGAGATTCTCAACCGCGTGAAAGAGCGTGAGGATAATGGCTATGCTTATGATAGCGCGCAGGCCAGCTTTGAGCTGCTGGCGCGTGAAGTGCTGGGCAAAATGCCGAGGTTTTTTGAGGTGAAGCGCTATCGGGTTACGGTCGAGCGGCGGAAAAACAAAGCCAACAAAGTGGTGACCCTTTCGGAGGCCGTGGTGGCCGTGAAAGTTGGCGGGGAGAAAAAGCTTTCGGTTTCGGATAGCTTGGACAGCCTTGGCAATGACAGCGGGCCGGTGAATGCCTTGGCCAAAGCGTTGGCCAAAGACCTCGGGCCGTATCAGGCGATGATCGACGATATGCACCTCGTGGATTTTAAGGTACGCATCACCAATGGCGGCACAGAGGCGGTAACGCGGGTGCTGATTGATAGCGAGGATAGCGCGGGGCAGCGGTGGTCTACCGTTGGGGTTTCGGCCAATATTGTGGATGCGTCTTTTCAGGCGCTGCTGGATGCCATTCGCTGGAAGTTGATACGGGATGGCGCGGCGGATGTCTGAGACATTGGACGCCTTTATGGAGCTTTATTCGGGTTTGCCGCGCGAGGGGCCGGGCACGATTAACAGCCTGCTGAACGTGCTGGAAATTGCTGATGTGCCGCCGCTGGGGCGCATTTTGGACGTGGCCTGCGGCTCGGGGGCGGATTGCGAAACCTTTCAGCGCACCCTGCCGGGGGTGGAGCTTATTGGCATTGATAAGCAGGTGGATTTTATCGAGGCTGCCAAAGCGCGTGGGCTAAATGCCGATTTTTACGTGGGCGATATGCTGTGGCCAGAGGGTGAGTTTGACCTGATCTGGTGCGCGGGGGCGGTTTATTTTTTTGGCGCGGAAACCGTGCTGGAAGCGTGGCGCAGCCACCTGCGCCCCGGCGGCAAAGTAGCGTTTTCGGAGGTGGTGTGGCTGGGCCAGCCCAGTACAGAGGCCAAGGATTTTTGGGCGGAGGCCTACCCGCAAATGGACAGCCAAAACGGCCTAACGGCCCGCATTGAAAAGAGCGGCTTTAAGGTGCTTTCAGCCGAGCCACTGGGCCGCGCGGGCTGGGATGATTATTATAATGCGCTGCGGGCTAACGCCGCCCGCCTAAAAGGGCAAAGTGACGTGATGGACGCGGTTTGTGCTGAAACCGAAGCCGAAATCGGCATCTATGATACCCATTTTGGCGAATACGATTATGTGGTTTATTTGGTTGAGCCGGTATGATTGATGCCCTCGTTAGCCTGCTTACGGTCTTCGGAATTGGCACCGCAAGCTATGCCGCCGTGGCGCTTGGCCTTATGGCCTCGGACCGCCCAATAAAAGACCTGCGCGGCGAGGGGTTGGATTTTAGCCGCCTGCCACCGAGCGCCGCGCCGATACCGCTCACCAGCTATACAGCGCGCGATGGCAGCGCCCTGCCCCTGCGCCACCAGCCGTGCAATGGCGCGCCGCTTTTGATCATGGTGCATGGTTCGGGCTGGCACGGGGCGCAGTTTGAAAGCTTGACGAGGCGGATTGCCAAAACCGGATTGGCAGAGGTGCTGGTGCCAGATTTGCGCGGCCACGGGGAAGCGCCTTCGCGGCGGGGGGATATTGATTATATTAACCAGCTGGAGGACGACTTGGTGGACCTTGTAAAAGCCCATCGAAAGCCCGGGCAAAAGCTTATTTTGCTCGGGCATTCCTCGGGCGGTGGCTTGGTTATTCGGGCGGCAGCGGGCGGGCTGAAAGGGCAGATAGACCATGCGGTTTTACTGGCGCCTTTCTTGAAGTATAACGCCCCCACTGCGCGGGCTAGCTCCGCATGGGCGCGCCCACTTACCCGCCGTATTATCGGGCTTTCGCTTTATAATCTGGTGCGGGATTTTGACCATAATTTTCGCATTTGCATCCAATTTCGCTTTCCTGACGCGGTGCTAAACGGCCCGCTTGGCCACACAGCCACGCGCGCCTATAGCTACCGGATGATGGTGGGCTTTGCCCCCCGTAGCGCTTATTTGAACGACATAGCCGCCCTGCCTGATTTTACGCTCATCGCAGGGGAAAACGACGAAGCCTTTCATGCGAACCGCTATGAAAAAACCATGGCACCGGTGACCGCGCGCGGGCGATATCAACTTGTTGCGGGCGTTGGGCATTTGGGCATTGTAGATGCCCCTGAAACCTATGCCACGATCTCGAAAGTATTGGCGCGATGATTTACCTATTACGCCATTGTGATAAAACGGCAGAAGCCGCAGAGGCCCCGCTTTCAAACACCGGCTTTAAGCAGGCTAAGGCGATAGCCCCCACGCTGGCCACGCTCGGCATAAAGCACATTATTTCAAGCCCCTACCTGCGGGCACAGCAAAGCGCGTTACCCTTTGCCCACGCGGCCGGGATAAGAATGGAGACATCTGACGCGCTAGCAGAGTGGCGGCTGGCAGGCGAGATGCGGGCAGACTGGAAAGCGGTGCTGGCGCATGGGCTGGCTAACCCTTCAGTCGCGGCGAAGGGCGGAGAAAGTGCCAACGATGTTTGGGCCCGCGCGCAGGCGGTTTTGCAGCCCACCGAGCCAAGGCTCCTAGTCACCCATGGCGGCTGGCTAACCGTGGTCCTGGGCCGGTTTGGCCGTCCGCGCAGCCTCGAACGCCTGCTGGCCATTAAATCGCCAGATCTGTTCAGCATTAGCTCGGAAAGGTGGCAAGCCCATGAGCTATGACGCCTGTGAAAAACTGGTAAAAACCGGAGATCCGGACCGCTACCTTTCGGCCCAGTCCGCACCGCCAGAGGGGCGCAAAGCGCTGATGGCGATTTATGCAGTTAACCTTGAGATTGCCCGCGCGCCCTGGGCCAGCCCCGAGCCGCTCGTGGCCCAAATGCGCCTACGCTGGTGGGCGGACGAGATTGACCGGATATATAAAGGCGTGGCAGTGACGACGCACGAAATTTTGCCTGCCTTGCGCGACGTGATATTTGATCACGACCTGCCACATCACCATTTTGAAGCACTCATTGAAGCCCGCATGAACGATGTATATGCAGACCCACCAGAAAGCCGCGCGATGTTTGATGCGTATATAGAGGCCACTTCAGGCAGCGTAATGGCGCTGGCCGCCCGTGCCCTTGGCACACCGGAAGCCGCCATGCCAGTGGTTACCGATTTCGCTTATGGCACGGGCGTTGCTAACCTTTTGCGTGCTGTACCAGCCTTAAAAGCCCGCGGCCGTCGGCCCTTCCCCGAGCCAGCGCACCAGATCGTGAAATCAGCCACTAACCAAATGGCCCATGCACGTAAACACCGTATGGCCATTCCGGCCAGTGCAACGGCTGCAATGCTTGCTGGCTGGCGGGCAGATGCGACGCTTAGCCATGCGCTCAAACACCCTGAGCATATCGACTCGGGCCTGCTAGAAGAATCCCCCGCGCGCAAAATGATGACATTGCGTTGGCGTAGCATAACAAAAAAATGGTAATAGCCCAGCAGGCCCACCGAGGCGAAGCCGAGGCCATCGCCGCCGGCAGGCCGGGTTTCAGCTTGCTGAAATCGTGCCTTTGCTGAGCGGGGGGGATTGGCGAGCCGCATCAACAAGCGCCAGCTTTGCGGCCCTCCCCGAAGCAAAGGCACACTGGCTGGGTGCTGCATTCAAACCAAGCGAAAGGCCCGAGCGTAGCCCTCCCGCCCGCCGGACGCCGTTTGCTGCGCAAACGACACCGGCGGTTGGGCGTGGCCTCGGCTTCGCCTCGGTAGCGGGGGCGACACGCCCCCTCGCGCACGCGCGCTCCCCCCTGAGGGGCGCTTTGCGTTAAGCGCTCTAATCAGCCTTGCATGATGGCCATTTCCAGATCTTGAAAGGCGGTTGGCATGGCTTCAAGCTGCATAATGCCGCGTTTTAGCTTCTTGCCAAGATTTGCATCAAACGCCGTAAGCGCCTGCGCGGCGGGTATGTCTTGTAGCTTAAGGAAGATCGCAAGGGCAAACATACGCAGCTCGTTGGAGAGGTAACCCGCCCAGCCCGCTTGCCGTGCACCCAAAGCTTGGATCACCCCGAATCCCATGACGATGCACATAAAGTCCGTATGCATTTCGTGCTCAGGGAGATCGTCAACCGTAGCCGGTGGCGGCAGCATATCATGCGCAAGTTCATGCGCTAGCGTGGCGATGAAATTGAGGGGGATGTGCATGGTTTCGGGGCTGTAGGAGATGATCGCATCGTTGCCCTCGGCTTGGAACGTGCCCGCAACCTGTGTAAGATCTTGATAATTGTGGTTATCAATATTCTCGACTTTTTCGGGCATACGATGCAAATGGTATGCGCGTTTTTCTAACCCCATAAGGCGTTTAACATCTGCAAAAACCGCCTCGGCGGTTTCGTGGCTGCGGCCTGTGGGCGCGGTAAAGAACCTGCGTGTCGGGAGAATAAGCGGGAATGTAGGAAAACGCGCCTCTAAACCGCAATCCTTGATCAGGAGCGCATAGCTTTCCAGCGCCCATTCGGCGAGTTCATCTGATATCAACCGCCGCCTAAACAGGGTCGCGATCTTTGCCAGAAATCGCAAACCAAAGCAGCGCGCCGCCAGCCAGTGCCAAGAGTGGCAGCATTGCAAGGTTTACCGCTTGCCAGCCCTCTTGCGCCGAGCCACCCGAGCAGTTCATGAGCCCGCCTGAGCTGAGTGATGCCAGCGTAACCATGCCAAAGACCAGAAAGTCATTTAGCCCTTGCACGCGCCCACGCTCTTCTGGCTTGTGCGATGCCGCCAGCATGGTGGTGCCGCCAATAAATCCGAAGTTCCAGCCGATGCCCAAAAGGATGAGCGCGGCGTAGAAGTTCTCGATCTCAACGCCGTTTAACGCCGTAATGCCCGCAGCACCTAAAATAACCAGCCCTGCGGCGATAACTTTACGCACGCCAAACCAGTTAATAAAATAGCCGGTAAAAAACGAAGGCATATACATAGCCAGCACGTGGGCTGAGACGATATCGGCGGCTTGGTCGGTTTCAAACCCGCAGCCAACAACGGCTAGCGGGGTTGAGGTCATCACAAGGTTCATCAGCGAGTAGGCCACCATCGAGCTGATAATCGCAACGGCAATTTGTGGGGTGCGCAAAAGTTGCCCAATGGTGCGGCCCGAGGGCTGCCCAGCCTCTACCGGCTTGGGTTTGGGGATTTTAAGCGCCATAAACAGGAATATGCCAAAGATATTGAGCGCAATCACTGTGAGGTATGCGCCGGCAAAGGGCACGGGGGCCAAAGCGTCTTGTGTGAGCTTAACCAGTTGCGGGCCAATAATGGCGGCGAGCAAGCCGCCCGCCATAACCCATGAAATGGCTTTGGGCATAAATTCAGGCGAAGCCGTATCTGTGGCGGCAAAGCGGTAAAAACCCTGCGCCGACATATAGATACCCGTTAAGAACCCACCGACAAGAAAAAGCTGGAAGGATTGCGTATAAAGCGCATAAACCTGAATAGCCGCACTCAGACCACCCGCGACCACCCCTAAATGGAAGCCAGCACGGCGGCCATATTTTTGCATGATAGAGGACATTACAGGGGCCGAAAGCATTGAACCCAGAATGATCAGCGAAATCGGCAGGGTGGCAAGGCAGGGATTAGGCGACAGGTATTGTCCGGCGAGGCCGCCGAGAATAAAACTGATCGCCATTTGCGCGCCAAGCACGGCTTGGGCCGTGATCAGAATCACAAGGTTTCGCTTGGCCAGTGAATCATCTATTGTATGTGTCATATCGAGATTTGTATGCCTGTGTATGGTGAATGACCAGAGGCAAAATGGTGGCTGCGGCAATGGGGATTGCGGCTACACGCAGCGCGTCTGCCCTCGCCCTGCTTGGCGAGATTGTGTACGCGCTGCTCGGCGAGGCTTCCGCTTGTGGCCCCCCGTGTTCGGCCCTCCCGCCACAAGCGCAATGCTGGTGGACGGCGCGGGTAAAGCATTGCAAAATAGAGCGGAGGTGGACGCGCCGCCGCCGACAGGCGGCTTACGCACAAAAGGGGTTGGCATGGACGAACGCATTATCAAAGGCGAGGCTGATGTGGCTAAGGGCGCGGCATGGTTGGCGCGGGCGGAGCCTAGATTTGGGGCCGCGCTTGGCCAGATCGGCACCCTGCCCCTTCGGCTTAAGGGCGACGGCTTTGAAGCCTTGCTTTCGGCGATTGTGTCGCAGCAAATTTCTGTGGCGGCGTCGCGGGGGGTATGGGCCAAGCTAGAGGCGGCGGAGGCGATAAAGGCCGATGCCATTTTGGCACTGAGCGTGGAGGAACTGCGCGCCATTGGGCTTTCGAGGCAAAAAGCTGGCTACGCTAAAGCGCTGGCCGAACATCGCATTGATTTCGCCGGTTTGCGCTGCCAGCGCTCCGAGGCTGTGGTGCTGGCCTTGACTGAGGTAAAAGGCATAGGCAAATGGACCGCCGAGATCTATTGCATGTTCAGCCTTGGGCGGGCCGACATTTTGGCTGCGGGAGATCTTGCCTTGCAGGAATCCGCACGGGTGATTTTTGACCTGCCAGCCCGCCCCACCGAAAAAGAGTTGCGCAAAATGGCTGAGGCGTGGTCGCCGTGGCGAGCGGTTGCCGCGCGCTTGCTTTTCTCCTATTACCATCTGATCAAGGATCGAGAAGGAATGACCTAAATGGCGGAACTTAGTGGCCCAACGCGGGCAGCAAAATCAGGCAACAGTAAATACATGGTGGTATTTGTGCACGGCTATGGCGCCGACGGCAACGACCTGATCGGGCTGGCCGAGCCACTGGCCGAGCACTTGCCCGATGTGGTTTTTCACGCCCCCAATGCGCCGCAGCGCTGCACCGGCAACCCGATGGGCTTTCAGTGGTTTCCGATTCCGTGGCTCGATAGCTCTAGCGAAGCTGAAGCCACCGAGGGCATGGCGAGTGCGGCTGCCTTGCTGAACGAGTGGCTCGACGAAACCATGAAGGCCGAGGGCGTAGACGAGGCGCACACGCTGCTGGTGGGCTTTTCGCAAGGCACCATGATGTCGCTGCACATCGCCCCCCGCCGTGCCGAACCACTGGCGGGCGTTGTTGGCTTTTCAGGCCGCCTAATGGCCCCCGAAACGCTGGAAGACGAAGCCCTGAGCCGCCTGCCGATTTTGCTAATCCACGGCGATGAAGACCCCGTGGTGCCGCTGCAATCCTTGCCTGAAGCTGCCGATGCGCTCACCAAAGTTGGCTATGAGGTGTATACTCATATTTCCAAAGGCACCGGCCACGGCATTGCGCCTGACGGGCTGCAACTGGCGCTTCAGTTCATCCAGCAACAGCTGCCCTGATGTTGCTGGAAGCGTGGGAATCCGAAATCACCGCGCCCACGCAAGCCACCATTTTGCCCGATGGGTGCCAAGATCTGCTTTTCATCGCCCTGCCCGGCCAAGCACCCCGCTGGGAGATCACCACACTTGATGATGCCCCCTACCGGATAGACATGGCCCGTGGCACCTATTTCAAAGGTTTTCGGCTGCGGGCAGGAGTGCGGATAAATGGCCTAAGGGCCGCTATGCAAGGCCTTCCGCCCGACCACTCCGGCATTGAAGACCGCTTGAATGCGTTTACGACGCTGGACCCGTTGGTGGAAGACGCGCTGTCGGCCCTCGCGGAGCAGACCGTTGCGGGAGGTAAGGTGGCGAATGCGGCGGCGGCAATGGGTGTGCATCAGCGGCAGGTTCAGCGCGCTATGGCGCAGCAAACGGGCCGGAGTGCGGCCCAATGGCTGGCGCTGGCGCGAGTGCGCAAGGCCGCGCGGGCCGTGGCGATGGGGGAAGAGCTTGCCGAAGTGGCTTATGACACCGGCTATGCTGACCAGCCCCACATGAACCGCGCTTTTCGGCAATGGCTCGGCACTACGCCCAAAAACGCACCAGTTTTGTCGCTTGGCTACGGCTGATTCAGCGCTTGTGCGATAAATCCTGCGAGGTGCTTTTCCGTAATATCATCCAAATGGCCAAGCTCTAGATGGCGGCGGAGCTTGCCTTTGCCCTCCAGAAATTCGGGTGTGTTTTAAAGCTGCGCGCCTTTGCTGAACTCAAATGACACATGGTTTTTATAGGCAAAAACTCCGCCCCAATCTGTGCCTTTATTCGCAAACATAATGCCGCCATACATGACTCGCTCTTGGCTTTCCGGCGCTTCCGTCTGCACCACCTCCCGCACCTGTTGCACAATCTCGTATGCCGCCATATTAGCAAGGCGAAGGGCCTCAAGCAGGCCTTCAATTTCAGGGGTGCTCATGGGGCTATCGGCGTGCACAGTTCCACCAGCCCGCCAGTGATATCTGACACATAGGCTACGGTTTGCCCCCACGGCATATCTTGCGGCGCGCTTACCAGCGCGGCCCCTGCCGCCACAGCTGATTCAGCCGCTTTGGTAACGTTGTTGGTGGTAAAGGCCACCTCAAAACTCGGCGCGTTGGCGTCCATCACTTTTGGCAGCATTCCCATCTCTTCCAGCGTGGAAAAACTGGCAAAAGCCAGCGTGGTGTTGCCGGTTTCCAGCTCACCATAGCCACCTGTTTCATACAGCATTTTGCGCGCAAACCCAAAGGCTTGCTGGTAAAACTCCAATGTTGCCTCTACATTTTCAACGTAAATTATAGTATATCCGAATTTCATTCTGTGCTCCTTAGTTTTGCAGATGCTAGCACACAAGGCCCCGCCTAGATTGGATATTTACGACAAAATTCAGACCCCTTGCCCACGCAAAAGCGGCCACCCTTTTCAGGACGGCCGCTTAAACTATTAACCTAGGTTAATAGGTGGCTTATTCAGCAGGCACAGCCGTGCCATGCATGCTCCCCGAGCTCACAAATTTGTTGGGCAGCGCAAAGGCAATGGCGATAAAGCCGAGGCCAAGTACGATGCCAACGATATCGCCGGGAAGGCCCGCAAACAGCGCTGGATAATCCGCCCCCGGAACCGCCGCAACCGTGGCTTTGCCGCCGAACATATCGGCAAGAATGCCAGTGGATTTCACCCAGCTATAGCTGACCATATAAGCCGCCGCCCCGAGCAAACCGCCCGCGATGAAAAACAGCGCGTCTTTGCGCCCCGTAGCCGCTGCCGAAAGGCCGGTGCCCGGGCAATAGCCGGTAACCGCCCAGCCAACACCCAACATAAGGCCGCCAATAAACACGCCCAAATAAGCAGATTTAACCGACATGTGGCCCACATCAATCAGCCCCGCCATTTGGCCCGCAAACATCGCCACCGCCGCCACGCCAATGGCGAGCAAAATAGTTTTCATCAAGTGCAAATTCGTCAGCGCCAGCATTTTGAGCGCATACTTCGGATTAGTCGCCCCGATGCGGTCCAACACCAGACCAAATGCGCCGCCAATTACGATGGCAAGAATAATGGTTGTCATGGCTTAACCCTCCGACTTTTTGTAAAGCATCATGGCGATAGGAATACCCGCGCCAAACGCCCCGAGCGTAAACATATAGCCCGAAATTGATGTCTGCATCATGCCGCTCATCATGTGGCCAGAGCTACAGCCCCCTGCCAAACGCGCGCCAAATACGATGATAAAACCGCCGGCAAAGGACACCGCAAACCGCTTAAGCGCCGAGTCGCCAAAGTTTTCACGCCAGATGTTCGGCATGGTTTTTTCGCCACCCTTAACGCCACCGCGCAGGAAGGATGAAATGGCCGCACCGGCCATCATCGCCAGTACAAACACAAAAGAATAGTTCAGCGGGTTGGATGCGTTTTTAGCATATTTGCCACCACTTTTCGCCATATAAGCGTTGGTCGAGGTATAGCCTTCTTCGGTTTCAGTGATGAAATCGGGGTTAATCACGTCAGCAATTATGCCGTCCGCGATCACAAATTGGGTGGATACACCAATGGGTTTTACCAGCAGCACCGCCGCTAGAAACACCAAGCCAAGGAGTATCCCGCCTGTTTTCCAGGATAGGGTCATGAGAAATTTCTCCGTTTGGGGCCATCGTTGCCCGTTACATTCACGATTGTGAATTCGTATATTTTCCTACAGAGATCAAGCCCCCAATTTAAAATGGTCAGGTATAAGATGTCGCACCCCAAAGGCCCTATTTTTATACGTCTAACTACTGTTTCGGCCATCAGTTCTAATTCTGCGCCCACATGCTTTATACAGCGGACAAACCAAGTAAATAATCAAAGGCCTCGCCAAAATGTCAAACCTTCTCACCACCCTCACCATCGCTGATCTTGTCGGCATCGCCGGAACCATCATCGTAACCGCCGCCTACTTTGCCACCCAGATGCGATACTTGAATTCAGATGACCTCTTGTTCCCCATCGTTAATTTGTTTGGCTCGCTCTTCATCGCCTATTCCCTTGTCTTCGCCTTCAATTTCGCCTCAGTCCTCATGGAATTCTTCTGGATTCTCATCAGCCTTGCAGGAATCGCCAATTACCTGCGCCGCAAAAAGGCTTGACGGTCGCGCCGCGCCGCCGTCTACTCTCCCAAAAAGGACTGCCCATGCCCCTGCCAGATACGATTGAAGCGACCGAGGCGATGCTCGCCGACACCGGCTATATTTGCCCGCGAGAACTGGCCACCGTGGTTTTCCTATCGCTAAAGCTCGGCCGCCCGCTCTTCCTTGAAGGCGAGGCCGGCGTGGGCAAAACCGAAATCGCCAAGGCCCTCGCCAAAGGGCTGGGCCGCCGCCTTATCCGGCTGCAATGCTACGAGGGGCTGGACGCCAACAGCGCGGTTTACGAGTGGAATTTCGCAGCGCAAATGGTCGCCATTCGCACCGCTGAGGCCACCGATAGCACCGACCGCAAAGCCCTCACAGACGAGCTTTTCTCCGACGAATTCCTCATCCGCCGCCCGCTACTTGAGGCCATGCAGCCCCAGCCCGGCGGTCCACCTGTGCTGCTGATAGACGAGCTAGACCGCACCGACGAACCCTTTGAAGCCTTCCTCCTAGAAGCCCTGTCGGATTTCCAAGTCACCATCCCCGAGCTCGGCACCATCAAGGCCCCCGAGCCCCCCATCGTGATCGTCACCTCCAACCGCACGCGTGAAGTGCACGACGCCCTCAAGCGCCGCTGCCTTTACCACTGGGTTGATTACCCCGATTTTGACCGCGAAATGGAGATCCTACAATCCCGTGCCCCCGAGGCCACTGAAGCCCTAAGCCGCGAGATCGTTGCCTTTGTGCAAAAGCTCCGCACGGAAGACCTGTTCAAAAAACCCGGCGTGGCCGAAACAATAGACTGGGCCAAATGCCTGCTAGCACTAGACGCCATCGCGCTTTCCCCTCAGCTGATCGCCGACACCTTAGGGGCAATCCTGAAATACCAAGATGACATCATGAAGCTGGCAGGCAGCGAGACGACCAAGATTTTGGAAGAGGCCAAGAAGGGGCTGGAGGGATGATTCTTCCAGACCAACCATTATCAGGTTTCAATACACGAAAGCTCTGGCTGTCCTTTTCATTGATTTTGTTTGGGTGCGCAGAAAATACACCACAAAATAGCGTTGCCAGTTTACCCGACGACGTAACACGAATGATTGGGGGGCTAGAAGTTACAAGAACGTGTAGATCGCAATCATTCTTGGACTATAGACACCACAGCGAAGAAGAATATCAATTTAGAACCAACGAACAAACCGCCTTTTACTTTGTAAAAAACTCGAATGTTGATGCGCTCGTAGTATTGACATTCAAAACCCAGAACCAGCGTCGGCCCTGTCAATACTTGATTAAATTTGGCAATGGCCCCACCAGCCTTGTCTTTTCCAAGTTCACCAAATCTGAGGAGGATTTTGCCCCTCAGGAACAGGTGCAGTTCCAACTAGAGTCAGAAATATGCCCATACTTGTCTATAAACGATGCAAACAGCCGCTACCCTGGTGCAGCTTTTGAATTTGAAACCAATCGTGGATTAAGCAACGAGTTTGCCGGTTTTGGCGGATGCGCACGCATACTTCCATACTATATAACTGGCTTTAACGTTCGTAATGGGTCGCAAATATATCGCATTGTGTTAATCGCAGATCGGCTGATCATCACAAGGCTAAATTCCTAACATGGCCACCCTCCCCGACCTCGAAATCCCCGAAGACGGCAAGCTGGCCGCCAATATCACCTATTTCGCCCGTGCGCTACGGGCGGCGGGGGTTCCGGTGGGCGCAGGGCGGCTGATTGATGCGATCAGGGCCGTCGAGGCCGTAGGGTTCAGCGGGCGTCGGGATTTTTACTGGACGCTGCATGCTTGCTTTGTGAGCCGCCCCGAGCAGCGCGCGGTGTTTGGGCAGGTTTTCCGGCTGTTTTGGCGAGACCCGCAATTCCTTGAGCACATGATGGGCATGCTGCGCCCCACTCTGCGCGGCGCCAACGAGCCCCCCAAAAAGAAAGACGCCGAGCGGCGTGCTGCCGAGGCTTTGCTAGACGGTGCCAACCAAGAGCTGCCCGATATGCAGGAGGACGGCGAGGAGATCGAGTTTGACGCCACCATCAGCTTTTCCACCTCCGAAAAACTAAAGCAGCAGGATTTCGAGCAGATGAGCGCTGATGAGCTGGCGAAAGCCCGCCGCGCCATCGCGCAAATCACCCTGCCGATAAAACCCATCGCCAGCCGCCGCAGCCAAGCCGCCAGCCACGGCCCCCTGCCCGACTGGCGCGCCACCCTTCGCACCGCCATGCGCACCGGGGGCGAGCTGCAAAGCATCCAGCGGCGCAAACGCAAGCAGCATTATCCTAACCTCGTGGCGCTGTGTGATATCTCCGGCTCTATGTCCGGCTACTCACGCATGCTGCTGCATTTCTTGCATGCCGCCAGCAATGCCAAAGGCGCGGGCTGGGCCAAGGTGCATAGCTTCACCTTTGGCACGCGGCTTACGAACATAACCCGCCACCTGCACCACCGAGATGTAGACGCCGCGCTGCACAAAGCCGGCCTGCAAGCGCAAGATTGGGAAGGCGGCACGCGCATCGGCGAAAGCCTGCACGCCTTTAACCGTGATTGGTCACGCCGTACCCTCGGCCAAGGCGCCGTAGTGCTGCTGATCACTGATGGCTTAGACCGCGATGACGCCGCGCTTCTCGCCAAAGAGGCCGAGCGCCTCCGCCTCTCCTGCCGCCGCCTGATCTGGCTAAATCCGCTGCTCAGATGGGACGGCTTCACCCCCAAAGCCGCGGGCGTTAAAGCCCTGCTGCCGCATGTAGATACCTTCACCGCCAGCCACTCGATCGGCTCTATCGAGGCCCTCGCCAAAATCCTGAGCCAAGCCGGAAACAGCGGCGACAAAGCGCGGCTGATGAGCCTACTCTAGGCGCAAATGCCGCAGCGCGGCGCGGGTGCGGTGCGGCCCCAAAAAGCAACCTCGCCGCGCCGCCACCGTTATGGCACCGCGTTTACGTGTTCATACATGCCCACGGCCTCGTCCATCGCCACCAGCACCGCTTCCAGGTTTTCCACCACCGCCCTGCGGTCCTCATCTGTGATCTCGCCACCTTTGGCTACGGCCTGAAGCACAGCATCAATCGGGGCCCACAGGCGGGCAACCTCAAGCAGCTTTTGCCGGATATCATAGTTAGGGGCCGGTATCACCATACCGGACAATCCGTTTTGCAAGCCCTCCAGCGTGGCATTAAAAACGCCAATCGTTTCCGCGAGGTTGGCACGGTTATCAGAAGGCGTCACCCCTGCATCAATCATGCAAAACTCCTTAGCCATTTTCTGGCTCAGCATGCGCTGCCGTCCGGCGATATCTAGCGAGACCGACACTATGAGTGGCAACTCCTCCGCCTGCTCGGCATAAGATTGCGAAATACTCTGAACCGCGCCACTTGCTTTCGCCAACAGGTTCAGCCCGAGCGCATCAAGACTGTAGAGCCCTTCCGTCGAAATCCCCGCGGGAGAAATCGCAACATCTGCCAAGCTCGCCACACTGTCCCATTCCATGGCAATCACCTCAAGCTGCGCCAGTATCTGGGGCGAGGTTTCGGCGCTCAGCCCGAGCGTAGGGTCACCCTTTTGCAACGCGATGAGCGACTGCGCAAACAACGCTTGCGTTTCGATCATCTCCGCTCTGTAGGCCAACCGCTCTATCCCCAGCGTAGAAAAACAGGCGGATTTCACCACGCGTTGAATAAGCATCCGCTCACGCCCGGCGATATTCACCCGGGTTTTAGCCTCGTTGGCGCTAACGCTTTGCGCGTGGGCCGGCACCGCCATCGGAGCACTAAGGGAAAGGGCCAAAGTTAAGCCCATTGCAACGCGGCCTAGCCGCTTCGAAAACATAGAATGTAACATTTCACTCACCAATTAGTTAAATAGTAAGTGATTACATACTACACATTCATGTGCTTGAATATCTTATTATTGCAGCATTCCTGCATAACGTTACGTCAGGGCCGTTAGAACCCCACCGTTAGCTGGCAGGCGTATACCAGCACCAGCCCAATACCACCGAGTGTTGTTATTAACCCTGTGAAAGCGCGATATCGTCGTTGCTCAACCTGCATGCATAACCAAACCCACCATTTAAAAATGCCGCGCGCACTTGAAACCGCACAAAGCCAAAATCCCCGAAATCAATATAAAGCTTGGCCTTGGGATGGATTTTCAACCAACGTGCCCGCAGGGTGTCATCGCGGCCAACCAGCTCGGCATCAGCCTGAAGTGTTAGGCGTGGATGGGTTAGCGGGTCGCCCTTTATCCCCGGCTCACCGATCAAGAGCGAGCAGCGCGGAGTGGCCTTTAGCGCCGCAGTATGCTGGGAAAGCGTTGAAACTAACGAGATAAGGCCGCCCTCGGCATTAAGCGCTATGCGGGTCACAAATGGTGCGCCCTCAAGCATAACGCCCAGCGCGCCAAAGCGGGCCTCGGCCAGCAGGCCCCGCGCGATGCCGCGCGCTTCGTCGTCTACCTCGCGAAAGTTGGCATTGGCGGCTGGCTCAGACATAGTCATTTATGGACCGGCCACTTACATGTGACCACACCATACCCTTATCTTGCAACATCGCCAGCACCATCGCAGCCCCCTGCTCAGGCGTCATCGCCATGTCCAAATCCCGCTCAATCCCGGCGGTTTCATACATATTGGATGCAATTTTTCCGGGGTAAAACCCCATCACCCGCACACCTTTAGGCGCGCATTCTACCTCAAGGCAGCCGGTAAAACCGCGTATAGCCCATTTACTGGCCGCATAAACGCTGATCAGCTTGCGGCTATACAATGCGCCGGTAGATATGGTGTTGATAACGGTGCCTTGCCCGCGCGCCAGCATGTCAGGCAGCAGCGCATGGGTCATCAAAATAGTGCCGGTGGTGTTGGTGTCTATCACCGCTTGAATTTGCGGGGCTGAATAGGTTTCAAAGTCCCCTTCCAGCCATATACCGGCATTGTTTATCAGCCCGTCAATGGGCCCCAGCTCTTGGGTGATCTGCGCAGAAACGGCGCTTATCGCAGCGGGGTCTGATACATCCAGCGTGTAGCCAGCCACGCCCAGCTCAGCGGCCAAAGCGGCCACCTTTTGCGCGTTTCGCCCCGTAGGCACGGGCTGATAGCCCGCCTCTGCCAAGGCAAACACAAGCGCCCTGCCAAGGCCGCTGGTAGCACCCGTTACAACAATTTTCTCGGCCATGCTCATCTCCTGTTTTCGTTTTTATACCAGCATCAGCGCGGCCAACCCGAGAAACGAGAAAAACCCAACGATATCGGTGACGGTGGTTACAAATGCACCAGAGGCCAAGGCCGGATCGGCCCCGAGCTTATTCAGCGTGATCGGCACCAGAATGCCCGCCATACCCGCCACCAACAGGTTGGCAACCATCGCTAGCCCCAGCACCACGCCGAGCATCGGAGCACCGAACCAAACCGCGCCAACAATGCCGATAATCACCGCAAAAACCAGCCCGTTTACCAGCCCCACCAGCGTTTCGCGCAGCACAATGCGCATAGCGTTTGAGGGAGTAAGGTCATGCGTGGCAATGGCCCGCACAGCCACGGTAAGGGTTTGCGTGGCGGCGTTTCCGCCCATAGAGGCCACGATCGGCAGCAGCACGGCGAGCGCCACAATCGCCTCTATCACATCGGTGAATTGCGCAATCACAACCGACGCCAGAATGGACGTAACGAGGTTAACGGCAAGCCACGGAAAGCGAGCTTTGGTGATACGCCAAACCTTGTCCGTCAGATCCTCGTCCCCCACGCCCGCAAGGCGGTTCATGTCTTCTTCGACCTCGTCTTCCAGCACTTCCATGGCGTCATCAATGGTGATAACGCCGACCAAACGGCCCTCACGGTCCACCACGGGGGCGCTGACCATGTGGTATTGGTTGAAGGCGTAAGCGACGTCCTCAATATCCTGATCCACAGAAATCGTACGGAAATCTTTCTCCATCAGGTCCGATATCGGCACCTCACGGCCCGCGCCCATAATGGCAGCAAGGCGCACTTCTCCCACGGGGTGCATGAGGGGGTCCACCACCATAACATCATAAAAGCTCTCGGGCAGGTTTTCGGCGCTGCGCATATAGTCAATAATATTGCCAACGGCCCAATGCTCGGGGGCGACCACCATTTCGCGCTGCATCAGGCGGCCGGCGCTGTCCTCATCATAGGTCAGCGCTTGCTCAACCGCTAAGCGGTCGGCGTGGTCCAGCTTTTCAAGCAGTTTTTCCTGCTGGGGTTCTTCGAGGTCTTCGACGAGGTAAACCACATCGTCGGTTTCCAGCTCGCGCACGGCTTGGGCCAACAGCTCGTCTGGCAGGTCGCGCATCACTTCGTCGCGAATGCCGACTTCCAGCTCTGAAAGCACCTCGGCGTCAATTTCGCGGCCCCAAAGGGTGAGCAGGGCTTCGCGCTCGCTCGGGCTGATCTGCTCCAGAATGTCGGCGATATCAGCGCCGTGCAGCGGCTCTAGCAGGCTCAAAAGCTGCTGCTGCGAGCCTTGCTGAACCGTTTCTAGCACAGCTTCAACCAAAGACAAATTCAGGCCGTAATCTTCTTCTACCGGGAAATCATGGCGTTGGTTTGGCATAGCGTGGCCCCCTTTTTATGGCGCAATATAATCAAGACCCGTGCGGATGTCACCCGCTCTGGCACATTTTGGCAGCTCCGGGTGTGCGCTTCTTCGAGGAGCCTAAAGGCCCCCCTCATCAGCGCAGGTTGCGCAAGCGCAACGGATACCCACGGCCAATTGCACTTTAGGGGGCAGCCATAGCCATAAAAGCCTTTATGAGCCGTCGCTCCCGCCTTGTTTTGATGCAAACTAGGGATTCTTGCATCATCAGGGGCGGGTTTGGGAGTGCAATTTTGTGCAAGCGCTCATCATGGCCGAATTCGGCTGTTGAGACAAAGCCAATGCCGTTGCCGGCCGCTACAACCTCGCGTACAGCCTCCCGGCCCTCAGCCACAATAGTTGCCCGTAGCGGCCCCACTATCGCCTCTAGTTTTTGCCGCGTTTTTGAGCCGCGTTCCCGCATGACCAAAGGCGCTTTGCTCAGGTCTTTGTAGCTGAGTTCTTTATGCCCGCCATAAGCCCCGGATTTGGCGGCAAAAGCAATAAGTGGCGAACTTCCCAAGGGTCGCACCTCAAATTTTGCAGAATCTGATAGCGACCCAAGCACGCCAATATCGGCGGTATAGTTTTGCAAAGCTGCGATAACATCTTCTGAATTCCCCACCCGCATTGAAATTTTAATCGTCGGGTAGCGCGCCTGAAAGGCCTTTAGAATGGGGGTGACGTGATAAGCGGAATCCACAAGCAGCCGTAGCGTGCCCGCTTCTAAGGCGCGGGTTTCATTCAGGTAGTCCAGCGCTTGGGCCTCTGCGTCAAACATCAGGTTGGTAGATTTCAGCAGTGCTGCACCTTTTTCTGTCAGCTTTATTTGGCGCTTTAGGCGGTCAAATAATAATATGTCATAGGTTTCTTCGAGCCTGCGCACTTGATCAGAGATCGCGGGCTGCGTGAGGTTGAGCGCCTCGGCCGCCCGCGAAAAGCCGCCATAAGTGGCGACATAGTGAAAAGCGCGGAGTTGGGTGTATCGCATTCAGAAATCCTATAAGTATTTCTTATAGAATAATTGATAATAACGATTTTACAAATACTATTTACAGCGCGATATTCCCGCCGAATCTATTTGGCTGGAGCCCCGCAAACTCTCCCTATTTTGCCATCAAACGAACAAGCTTTTGCTTACCTATCCATGGAGAAAACCCATTAGCAATTTTGCCATATTATTAGTTCTCACTGCGGCCGTGTTGCACGCAGTTTGGAATGCGCTTGTAAAAGCCAGCAGCGACCGGTTAGCGATATTGGGGCTTATTGCGGCGGGCCATGTGGTGCTTGGCGTTGTTTTGGCTATCGGTGCCCCCTTGCCGTCGCTGGAAAGTTGGGGGTATATCGCCGCTTCAACCATTATCCATTTTGGCTATTATTTCCTGCTTTACCATAGCTATAGGCTTGGCGATCTCAGCCAAGTATACCCGATCGCCCGAGGCATGGCCCCTATGTTGGTTGCCATCGGGGCGCAGGTTTTTGCGGGTGAAAACCTATCACCTTTGGCCTGGCTTGGGGTGCTGGTTACAAGTGGTGGGATTTTTTTACTATCGGGAAGCTTGTTTTCGAGGAAAACACCGCCGCTTTTGGTGCTGACCGCCATGGCCACGGGGCTGATCATTGCCAGTTATTCACTGGTTGATGGCCTCGGCGTGCGCGCCGCGGGCACCGAGCGCGGTTATATCGGCTGGCTATTTATAGCTGAAATTTTTGTGGCAGGCGCTGTGCTTTCGAGTCTTGGTCGTCGCGTGAAGCAAATTTCCCGAAAAACCATACTCGCCGGCCTGCTCGGCGGCCTGGTTTCCGCTATGGCCTATGCTTTGGTGATCTACGCCAAATCTTTCAGCCCCCTTGCTGCTGTCTCAACCCTACGCGAAACCTCGGTGGTGTTTGCCGCCCTCATTGGCTTGATCTGGCTGCGAGAACGCCCTTGGAAACTAAGGCTTTTTGCCTCAGGGATTGTGGCTTCAGG
>WTAL01000141.1 GCA_013139635.1 Paracoccaceae bacterium | reverse complement strand
CCATCCCTAACATCAAAAACGCCATCACAATCTCCAAAAATCAACAAATCATCGCTTATGTAATTGGGGACCCAACCGGCCTGCGCGCCGCACTGTCCAAAACCCTGCCCAGCTATATGATTCCGGCAGATTTCATAGCGCTCAAAACCCTGCCACTGACCCCAAGCGGCAAGCTCGACACCAAGGCCCTGCCCGCGCCGAACTCCACCCAGAAACCCCACACGCCCGCCACCACCAAAACCCAAAAAACCCTCGCCAATATCTGGCAAAATACCCTCAACAAAACCAACATCTCCATCAAAGACAATTTCTTCGCTTTGGGGGGGGATTCCATGCGGGCGGTAACGATTGTTGCCAAGGCAAACGAGCTGGGTATCGGAGTGAGTGTTGCGCAAATTTTCCGGTTCCAAACCGTGCAGGAACTGGCAGATGTGGCGGGCGAGCCTGCTTCGGCTGTTGAAGCTGTGCCGCCTTTTGGTATGCTGTCAACGGATGATAAAGCGTTACTGCCAGCGGATGTTGAGGATGCTTACCCCCTTAGCCGCCTGCAGCTTGGCATGGTTTTTCATAGCGAAGTGGACCGAAATATATCGGTTTATCATGATATTTTCAGCTTTAGGCTTAAAACGCGTTGGGATGAGGCGACCTTTCAAAAAGCGCTGGCTTATATGGCCAAAATCCATCCGATTTTGCGCACTAAGTTTGATTTTGCAAGGTTTAGCGAGCCGTTGCAATTGGTGCAGAGCGCGGCCGATATTCCGCTGGAAGTGTTTTCAGATTCTACGCCCGAAGCTTGGGTTGCTGAAGAAAAGGCCAGAGGGTTTGACTTTGCCATTGCGCCGCTTTTACGGGTTGGCGTGCATGTATTTGACGCTGGCGAAATCCAGTATACCTTGAGTTTTCATCACGCAATTCTGGACGGGTGGAGCGTGGCGGCTTTTCAAACCGAGCTGTTTAAAATCTACACGGCGTTGCTTGCCGGAGATGCACCGGCACCTACCCCGCTGGCCGCAAAATTTGTGCAAAGCATCGCGGCTGAGCAGGGGGCATTAAACAAAAGCGCGGCTAAGCAGTTTTGGGCGGAGGCGCTGGAAAACTGTGTGGTTGGTCGCTTGCCTGACCTTCCCGGGCGGGGCCGCGAAAACAGTTATACGCAGCCAATTGACCCCTCTTTGCTGGTGCAGTTAGAGGCCTTGGCACAGGTGCATCATGTGCCGCTGCGGGTGGTTTTATTGGCGGCGCATCTTCAGCTGATGGCCACTTATACGGGGCAGCAGGATGTGATGACAGGCGTTGTTACGCATACACGCCCTGAAATTGAGGGCACCGAAAGCGTGCTTGGGCTATTTTTGAATACACTGCCATTTCGGATACAAATGGGGAAAGATCTGATAGCCCGTGTGTTTGCGTTGGATGCCGATATTTCCACCCACCGCGCCTATCCTTACCAGCAGGTTTTGGAAGATAACGACCATGCACCGCAGTTTGAGCACATGTTTAACTATGTTAATTTTCATGTGCTCGACGGGTTGAATGAAGCGGGGCCTTTAGAGGTGCTGGACAAGCAGAGCTTTGAGGCGACCAACTTTGTGTTGGGGGTCAATGCGGTGCATATGGGCGGGCGGCTTAGCCTTGCTTTGGCCTATGATCCAACGCGGTTGAATATGCCGTTTGTCGCAGAAATGGGCGCGCACTATGTGCAGATATTGCGAGGGTTTGTCGGCGAGGAGGTGGCGGCAGGCTTACCGCGTGAAGCGGCTACAGACATTGAGCAGTGGAACGATACCGCGCAAGCTTTTGGCGCGGCCGAGGTTATCCACCATCTGATTGAAAGGCAGGCCGCAGAGCGCCCGGAAACAACAGCATTGGTTTTTGAGAATAGCACGCTTAGCTATGCGGCTTTAAACCGCCGCGCCAACCGTTTGGCGCATGCGCTTATAGCGGCAGGCGCAGGGCCTGAAACTGTGGTGGGGCTGAGTGCCGAGCGCGGGTTTGATATGATCATCGGGTTGGTGGCCATTCTTAAAGCAGGCGCGGCTTATTTGCCGCTTGATCCGAAGTTGCCTGCCGCGCGGCGGGCGTATCTTGTGCAGGATGCGGCGCTGCAAATTGTGGTGGCAGATTCTGTCAGCGCGGCGGAGCTGCCGCGCGAAACCACGGTGATGAACCCTGCGCAGCTGGGCGCGGCGTTGCCCGATTACAACCCTGATATCGCTATGTCCCCTGATAATCTGGCCTATGTTATTTATACCTCTGGCTCTACGGGCCAGCCCAAAGGGGTGGGGGTGAGCCATCGGGCGATTGGCAATCGTTTGCACTGGATGGAGCAAGTATTTGGTGGCAGCCCGCAGCGGATATTGTACAAAACGCCGTTTAGTTTTGATGTGTCGGTATGGGAGCTGCTTTGGCCGTTGGTCGTGGGCCACCAGATGGTTATAGCCCGCCCTGAAGGCCACAAAGACCCCGCCTATTTGGCGGGCCTGATTGGCGAGCAACAGGTCAGCATTGTGCACTTTGTGCCGCCGATGCTGGAGATGTTTCTCAGCCTTACAGACCTTTCGCATTGCACAGATTTGCAGGCGGTGGTGTGCTCGGGGCAGGCCCTGCCGGCGGATGTGGCGGCGCGCTTTAGCAAAGCCCTGCCAGAGGTGGGTTTGCATAATCTTTATGGCCCAACAGAAGCGGCGGTGGATGTGACCCATTGGTCGGTAAAGCAGCCCAGCAAAACCGTGCCAATTGGTGCCCCAATTGCCAATATTAATATGCAAGTGCTAGGGGCTGACCTTTCGCAATTGCCTATTGGGGTAACAGGGGAATTGTTTATCAGCGGTGTGGGCTTGGCGCGGGGCTATCTTGGCCGCGCCGGGCAAAGTGCGGCTGCGTTTTTGCCAAACCCTTACGGGGCTGCGGGCAGCCGGATGTATCGCACCGGGGATTTGGGCCGCTGGCGCGCCGACGGGGTGCTTGAGTATCAAGGCCGTGCTGATGATCAGGTTAAGGTGCGCGGGTTTCGGATTGAACTGGGCGAGATTGAAGCGGCGATTACAACGCGGCCTGCAATTAGGGCCGCAGCCGTTGTGCTGCACGCCGATCAGATAGTGGCTTATATTATTGGCGAACCCAAAGGGCTACGGGCTGAGCTGCGTTTGGCCTTGCCAGAATACATGGTGCCAAGCCGCGTGATTGCGCTGGAAAGCTTTCCGCTAACACCAAGCGGCAAGGTAAGCCGCCGTGCATTGCCCAAGCCGGATGCACTCGCAAAACCAGCGCCCTATATTGCCCCGAAAGGTGATACCGAGCAGCATTTGGCCCGCATCTGGCAGCGGGTGCTGGGGCGTGAAAAAATCAGCGTAACGGCCAGCTATTTTGAACTGGGTGGGAACTCGCTTAAAGCCATGGAAATTCTGGCAAGAATTGAACGCGAGATGGAGTATAGCGTGACCGCGCGGCTGTTTTTATCGACGCCCACCATCCGGTCTCTGGCCACCGCCATTGATATGCTGCGCACAGAAACCGCCCCTGAAAGCAATGACGAAGAAACGGTGTTATTATGAATATGGAAACCATTCTGGACAACCTGCGCGACCACGGCGCGCGGGTTTCATTGCAAAACGGACAGCTGGCGCTGAGCGGGGCAAAAGGCAATTTGCCCGGCACGCTTATTTCGCAAATTAAAGCTGCCAAGCCCGAAATTATTGCGTGGCTAGAGGCGCTTGAGGCAGAAAAAGCGCTGGCAAAAAGCGGGATTACCCGCCAACAAAAAACCGTTGGGCCGCTCTCGTTTTCTCAAAAGCGGCTTTGGGTTCTCAGCCAGATGGGCGGGGCGACCAACGAATATAATGTGCCCGACGTGCGAGCCTTTGGCTTGGACCTAGACGTGCCAGCCATACAAGCCGCGCTGGAGCATCTATATCTGCGCCATTCGGTTTTGCGCAGTGTTTACCGCGTTAAAGACGGGGAGCCAGAGCAGGTTATTCTGCCGATTGATAGCGCGGTTCTGGCGCTTGAAACCTCCACAGATGCGGCGCTTGAAAACGCGATTATGGCTGAGGTTTCTGCCCCGTTTGACCTTGAAAACGGCCCTGTCATGCGGGCGCGCCTGTTTACCACGCCCACGCGGCATGTGCTGGCTATTACCCTGCACCATATCGCCACTGATGGCTGGTCTATGGGGATTTTGCAGCGTGATCTGGTTACGTTTTACAATGCGATGGCAGCCAAGAATTCGATCCAGCCCGCGCCGCTGCCGGTGCAGTATATCGACTATGCCTATTGGCAAAACGAGGTGCAGGCAGGCAGCCTTGTGCAAAGCCTGAGCTACTGGCAGGAAAAGCTGGGTGACGCGCCGCTGGTGCATGCCTTGCCGCTTGATTATCCACGCCCGCCGCAAGCCCGCTTGGAAGGCGCTAACGTTAGCGACAAGCTGGGGGCCGAGGACACCGTGGCTCTGCGATCGCTGGCCAAAACCTACGGGATAAGCCTATTTGGCCTGCTTTATGCCGCCTTTGCGCTGTTTATTTATCGGCAATCTGGCGGGCAAGGGGCCGTAATTGGCACGCCCGTCGCCAACCGTGACCAGCCGGAATTGTCTGATCTGATCGGCTTTTTTGTAAACACGGTTGCGCTGAAAACCGACATTCATGATGCGATGACATTGCATGAGTTTCTAACCCATGCGCGCCAGACCGTCGCCGAGGCTTTATCCCATCAAGCGGCCCCATTTGAAATGGTGGTCGATGCCCTAAAGCCGCCGCGCTCACTGGCGTATGCACCGCTGGTTCAGCTCATGTTTACATTGGTTTCCCAATCTGGAAGCGAGCCGGAGTTCGCAGGGGCAATGGGAAGGCCGATCACGCCAGACCTGCCGGTTGCCAAGTTTGACCTGTCGCTGGCGATAGAGGAAAATGCAGACGGGCTGCGTATTGAGTGGAACTATGCGTGCTTCTTGTTTAGCGAAAAAACCATCGCGGGGTTTGCCAAAGGTTACCGCGCGCTGTTGGGTGAATTGCTAGGAGATACCAGCCGAATTATCGGAGACATTCCGCTGCTGGACACAGCCAATGCTGCGCAGATCATTCAGCGCGGCAAAGGCCCTGAAACGCCATTGGACCCACGGCGGGCCGAGCAGATTTTCTCAGATATGGCCAAGCGGTTCCCCGATGCGCCCGCGCTGAGCGATGCAGCTACAAGCCTGACCTACAAACAGGCCGATGAGCGCAGCACTGACCTCGCGCGGCATTTGCTAGCAAGCGGCATTTGCAGTGAAAACGTGGTCGGGGTGGCCATGCAGCGCTCGGTCGATTTTGCGGTTGCCGTTCTAGGTGTGCTCAAAACCGGGGCCAGCGTAGCGCTGCTGCCTGTAGATGTACCCATTGCGCGGGTAGAGCAAATGGTGGCTGATACCAGCATTTTGTGCGTGCTCACCCATGCCCAAAGCCCCGACGAAATTCAGCGCTTACCTATGGCTAAGCCCATGGCATTTTTAGCGGGTGGTCCGCTACCTTTGGCAACGGGCGCCAATGCCTATGTTGTGTTTACCTCGGGCACCACGGGCGCGCCCAAAGGGGTGCTGAATACGCATATCGGGCTGGTGAACATGTGCCAAAGCCAAGTAGCCGAGCATGGCTTTGGCCCTGAGTCAACCATGACCGTTTGCGCCAATGTCGCGTTTGATTCCATACTGTGGGAGATGTGGCCCTCGCTGATTTCCGGCGGGGCGCTGCACTTTATTGATGCACAAGCCCTCGGAGATCCTTCGGCGCTGGCAGGGGCCTTGCAGCGTATCCAGCCCAGCCATTTTTGGCTGCCAACTGGCCTGATGGAAACCATTTGCGCGATTGATTTCGCGTGGCCAAAGTCCATCCACCATGTTTTCACCGGCGGAGACCGTTTGGGGGGCTACTGCCTGCCCCACGGCGTAAATGCCCGCCTGTTTAACCTTTATGGCCCCAGCGAGGCTTCGGGCGTAACGGTGACGAATGAAATCACGCCTGACACCCCTAATCCGGCCCCCATCGGGCGGCCACTGCCCAATGTCAGCACCTATATTGTGGACGCGCACAACCGCCTGTTGCCCATGGGCGCGGTGGGGGAGTTGCTGATTGGCGGGCCGGCGGTGGGGGTTGGCTATATGGGCCGCCCCGAGCTGAATAAAAAGGTGTTTTTGCCGCCAAATGAGGTTTGGTCTGAGCCGGTTTACCGTAGTGGAGACCTCGCCCGTTGGCGGGAAGATAACACGCTGGAATGCCTTGGGCGCATTGATACGCAGGTCAAAATTCGGGGGTTCAGAATTGAACCTGCCGAAGTGGCCGCCGCCATTCAGGCCTTGCCTGGCATTCGGCAGGCGTTTGTAAATACCTCAGCGCCTTACGGGGAAAAACAGCTGGTGGCTTTTGTGGTTGGCGATGCGATGCATGAGCCAGAAATCAAGGCCGCTCTTAGCGCCGCTCTGCCCTCCTATATGCTGCCGGATGCCTACCATTTTATGGCGGCACTGCCGCTTACGGGTAATGGCAAAATTGACCGCCGCGCGCTGGATGATGTGGCGTTGGCCGCACAAAGTGGCCGCGCCGTTAATGTCGATAGCCCGCGTGACGAGATCGAACTCCGCTTGTTTAAAATCTGGCAAAATGTGCTGCTGCATCCCTCTATCGGCCTGCGGGATAATTTCTTTGAAATCGGCGGCAGCTCTATTTCGGCGCTTAAAGTTCTGGACCTTGTTAACAAAGAATTTGGCGAGGCGCTGGCCACCACAACCCTGATAAACAACCCAACCATTGAGGCGCTGGCGGCGCAAATTCGGGCGGGGACTGATGCCAGCCTCTCTGAAACCGATGTGATCGAATTTCGCAAAGGCGACGGGCGGCAGAATGTAATTTGTATCCATCCCGGCGGCGGCACGGCCTTTGTTTATTTATCACTGGCCAAGGTTTTGCCCGCGCATTTTGGGGTATACGGTGTGCAGGCCAAGGGGCTAAACGAAGGCGAGGCGTTTTTGCCCTCGATCCCCGAAATGGCCAGCCATTATATTGAGCTAATTCGTGACCAACTTACACAAGATTGCGTGATCACCGGTGCCTCTTTTGGCGGCTTTGTGGCTTATGAAATTGCGCGGCAATTGCATGAGGAGGGCCATACCAACGTAACGGCTGTGATCATGGACGCCATGGGCTCGGATGATGCGATTATTCGCGATATGCAGCACGGCGTTACGCTTGAGGTTTTCCGCGAAAAGCTGGTTAAGTATAACGGCATGTTCCCCGGTATAGACGATGCCCAAATTGACCGTTTCCACCGGATTTACAACCACCATATTGAAACCACCAAAACTTATGCCTGCCTGCCAGACCCCGGCCATTTTGTGCTGGTGCAAGCCCTAAAAGACCGAGACCGCGCCACCCTGCGCTACCTGCGTGCCTTTTGGCAGCGCCGCGCGCAAGCGAGCTACAAAGTGCGCTGTATCGCCGGAGATCATTCCACCATGTTGGAGGGGGATGACGTGATCCGCATTGCCAATATCATTGACCAAACGTTGCAGGAGATGCGGCCATGAACCACCTGATTGACGCCTTTTATCACACTGTAAAAACCCACCCGCACCGGATTGCCGTGCAATCAAGCGGGCACAAATATAGTTATGCCCAGCTCAGCGCCGAGGCTGAAACCGTGGCGCGCGCCTTGATACAGGCGGGCGTTCAATCCAATGATCGGGTCGGCCTTTCGCTCGGGCGCTCGTATGAGCTGGTGCTGGCGCAACTGGCGGTATTGATGGCAGGGGCCAGCATTTTACCGCTTGATAGTAAAGCGCCCACGGCGCGTAATGCCGCCATTTTGGCTGCTGCAAAGGTGCGCCACTGGGTGGGGGCTACGCCCGCCGATTTCCCTGCAACCTTTTGCGATATTGCATTGCTTAGGCAGCATCGCGGGCAATGTGAATTGCCAATGCTTTGTGCCAAAACGCCAGCGATCATCTATCATACCTCAGGCACCACGGGCACGCCCAAGGGCGTGTTGGTAACGCATCAGGGCATTTTGCGCATGGCGTATGATCCAGACTATGTGTCAATTACCGCCGATGACCGCGTGCTGAACCTGTCAAACCCCGCCTTTGACGCCAATAGTTTTGAGCTATGGGGCGCGTTGCTAAACGGGGCCTGCTTGTGTGTGATTGGCGCAGATGAAGACCCGGCGGAGGCGATGATATCCGCGCGGCCAACCGTAGGCTTTATCACCACTTCGCTGTTTCAGATTTTGTTGAAGCAGGCGCCAAATTGCTTTGCCAGCTTCCATTCGGTGCTGTTTGGCGGGGAGGCTAGCAACCCCGAAATTCTGCGTGAATTTATGGCGCAGCACCCAACCTCACCTCGGTTTATTCATGTGTATGGCCCGACAGAAACCACCACTTTTGCCTTGGCCTACCCCATCCCTGACGGGTTTTTTAACTCAGCCCCCGCCGCGATTCCGATAGGAAAGCCGATACGGGAAACCGGACTGGCGCTGATTGTCAATGGCGCGCGGCGGGCGCAGCTCGGCGAAATTGGAGAAATTTACTTATCGGGCAATGGCTTGGCGCTGGGGTATATGGATGCCCCAGCCCTCACGGAGGAGTCTTTTGCACCGCTTGGCGGCGCTCTGTTTTATAAAACCGGAGATCTGGGGCGCATGGACCCCGGCGGCGATATCACCTTTCTAGGGCGCGCTGACCGGCAGGTGAAAATCCGCGGTTTCCGTGTGGAGCTGGCCGAGATCGAAGCCCTGATCACGCCGATAAAAGGCGTGGCGCAAGCGGCGGTGCTGGTGCAGCGTTCGCAACAAAACACGCAAGATATTTATGCTTTTGTGTGCGGCACGGTGCCCGCCGAGACCATTCGGGCCGCGCTGGCTAAATTATTGCCTGCTTATGCCGTGCCGCATCGCATCCAAATGGTGGAAAGCCTGCCGGTAAATGCTAATGGCAAGCTGGATCAAGGCGCGCTGTTTAGCCAACTTAAGCAGGCGCGCCCAATGCCCTCCACCTTGCCCAAAGCCATTTGGCAAACCGTGGTAGAAATTCTTGGGCATTCAAATATTGATGAGCAAAAACCGTTTATTGCGCTCGGCGGGGACTCGTTAAAAGCAACGGTGCTGCGCCACAGCCTTCTCACCAAGCATAAGCTAAGGGTGAGCGACGCAGGCCTGCTGGCAAACCGTGCCTTGGCGGATGTCATCAGAAACGCGCCGAGCGCATCTGACGTGTTCAGTGCGGTAAATACCCATAAGTATCCTGCCACTGCCGAGCAAATGGGCCTCTGGCTACAGCAATCTGCTGCCCCTAATTCGACCGCATATTCGGTGCCACTTACATTACAGCTTGGTGGTGAAGTTGATGTGCAAGCGTTGGCACAGGCGCTGGCCTTTTTGGTGAAGCGGCACGGGGCCTTGCGCAGCCGTTTTACGGAGCAAAATGGCGAGCTGAGCGTAGAAGAAATACCCTTTGAAGGGTTTGAAATGGCGCAGGGTAGCGCCGGTGGGTTTTTCGAAAAGCCGTTTGCGCTGAGCGGCGAGCCGCTTTTGCGCGCCTGTCTTGACGGCCAAAACTTGCTGCTCAATTTTCACCATATTGCAGTGGATGGCCACTCGCTAAACCTGTTTTTTGCCGAGCTAAACACAGCCTATACCGCCTATTGCCACGGCAACGCGCCCGACCTACCCCTAATTGACGCAAATTACGGGGCCTATGCCACGTGGCAAAAACAGCAGCGGGCCAGCCAGATTTATCAGGAGAAATTGCGCAAGCTAGGTGCGCGGCTTGCGGACCCTATTATTGATCACGGCCCGCCTGCCACAGGGAAAAGCGGTAAGCGCTTAACCCGAAATTTGGATTCTCGACAATTGCAGCGGTTGCAGGCATTTTGCGAGACCCAAAACACAACCCTGTTTTCACAGCTATATAGCTGCTTTGCCCGCGCATATTCTCACGGCACTAGTGCCGTGCAAATCGGGGTACCAGTGGGCAATCGCCCTGATGGACGCTTGCAAAACACACTTGGTATGTTTGTAAACACAACGGTTTATCGCGGGGGCACCCCCACCCCTGAATTCAATGAAGTGGCCTATTTGGACCTGCTTGAGCAGTTGCGCTTAAGCGGCCAAAGCGGTGCGCCGTTTGAGGCCATGTTTGTGTTGGAAAACACCACGCTTCAAAATGTTGTGCTTGGTGATTTGACGGTTGAAGTGCAAGAGCCCGCAGGTTTTGAGCCGAGATTTCCTTTCACGTTGTTTGCCGTGCCGGAGGCCGATGGCCTGCGCTTGAGCTATGATTTCGACACCGCGCTCTTTAGCGATTATGACGTTGCGCAGGTCGCAAACCGGATGGAAG
>WTAL01000172.1 GCA_013139635.1 Paracoccaceae bacterium | reverse complement strand
TTTTTATGTGCGCGCGGTTACGGCAAGCCATGACCCCGCTGAGTGGCACGTAGACCCGCTGGTGATAGAGCTGCCAAGCTCACCCAACACCTATTATGTGGCCCCGCAAAGCATGGTGGAAGCCGAGGTTGCGCTCGAAGCACCGGTTTATGCGGTTCCGGCTGCGATTATGGCCAATGCCTTTAGCAATTATGTGCTTACGCAACCCAATACGCAGGCCGTTTCGGAAAGCGCAGATGGGCTTTGGACCACCTATGTCCAGCGCACGCCAACGCTCAAAATGACAGATTATATCACCGTTAAATTCCTTGAGCTTGAAGAAGGGCGGTCCACATTGGTGATCTACTCCCGTTCTCGATTCGGCTATGGCGATATGGGGGTGAATAAGGCGCGCGTTGTTCTCTGGCTGCTTTCCCTTGCCTCATTTGAAGAATAAATCATGATACCTGAAGAGAAACTGGAACAAATCCGCCAGCGCTTTGCCTTTGTGGAAGCCAAGCTGAATGAGGGCGCCGCTGTGTCTGAACTGGCGTCGCTTTCTAAAGAATATTCCGATCTTAAATCGGTGGTCGAGCAAATTGACGCTTATCGCCAGATGCTGGCTGATAAGGCTGAAGCTGAAGAAATGCTGGCAGACCCTGAGATGAAAGAACTGGCTGAGGAAGAGCTTGCGGGCTTGCGCGAGGCGCTGCCAAAAGCCGAGCATAGGGTGATGCTGTCACTCCTACCCAAAGATAAAGACGACGCCAAACCCGCGATTATGGAATTGCGGGCAGGCACCGGCGGCGATGAAGCCGCGCTGTTTGTGGCAGATTTGCTGCGTATGTATCAACGCTTTGCCGAGAATAACGGCTGGAAGCTGGAGATCGTGGAAGAGTCGAAAACCGAGATTGGCGGCTATAAAGAAGTGATCGCCAATGTGATCGGCAAAGACGTGTATGCGCGGCTGAAATTTGAAAGCGGCGTGCATAGGGTGCAGCGCGTGCCAGCCACTGAAAGCGGGGGCAGGGTGCATACATCAGCCGCTACGGTTGCCGTGCTACCCGAGGCGGAAGAGGTCGATATTGATATCCCGACAAAGGATATTCGCATTGATACTATGCGCAGCTCTGGCGCAGGTGGCCAGCACGTAAATACCACCGATTCCGCGGTGCGCATTACACACCTGCCCACGGGCATTGTGGTTACGAGCTCGGAAAAATCCCAGCACCGCAACCGCGCAAAGGCGATGCAGGTGCTACGCACGCGGCTTTATGACATGGAGCAGCAAAAGCTTGATGACGAACGCTCTTCAGCCCGCAAGGGGCAGGTTGGCTCGGGTGACCGCTCCGAGCGCATTCGCACTTATAATTTCCCGCAGGGGCGGCTGACAGACCACCGGATAAACCTGACGCTTTATAAGCTGGATCAGGTTTTGCAGGGGGATTTGGACGAGATTATCAACGGCCTTACCGCCGCTGACCAAGCCGACAAACTTGCCGAGCTTTCAATGTGAGTGAAACCGTCGCCGACACCTTAACACGCGCCACGATGATGCTGGGCGCGGCGGGCATTGAAGGCCCCGAGCGGGATGCCCGCGTGCTGCTCGCCCATGTGATGGACATAGACCAAGCTGGCCTGATGGCGCGGATGAACGACACGCTGCCCCAGTCGGTGCTTTACGGCATGGACCGCGTGGTGGCTGTGCGCAGCCTACACCAGCCAGTTTCACACATTACGGGCAAACGGGGGTTCTGGAATCACGAGTTCTTGGTGAATTCAGACGTGCTGGACCCGCGCCCTGATACAGAAACCCTTGTTGCCGCCGCCCTTGAGCAGCCGTTTAACACCGTGTTGGACCTTGGCACGGGGAGTGGTGCGATCGTGTTAAGCTTACTCGCCGAGCGCCCGCAAGCCATGGGCGTGGCCACGGATATTAGCGCCAAGGCACTTGATACCGCGCGCCGAAATGCGGGTCGTATCGGCGTGGCAGACCGTGTTCAATTCAAAGAATCAGATTGGTTTGAAAGTGTTTCTGGCCAATTTGACCTGATCGTGAGTAACCCGCCCTACATTGCTGATTCTGAGATGCAATCCCTTGCGCCCGAAGTTCGTGACTGGGAGCCACATTTGGCATTAACACCTGGTGGTGATGGACTGAGCGCCTATCGGCATATCGCGCAGGGCCTAAAGGCGGTTCTTGCCCCGGGAGGCCGCGCTTTTTTTGAGATCGGCTATCGTCAAGCCATTGATGTTAATGAAATATTTACCAAAGCAGGGTTTACTCAACTCAAAGTATTGCCAGATATGTCTGGCCACGACCGTGTGATTGCGCTTAACGCCCCGTAAATCAAATTTCGCCTACGCATTGCAAGAAAGAGCTTGTTTTATATGTATATTTCCGGTTAATATAGCACACCTGCACGGATTGAACCTAGGGCTCTCCAGTTAAGCGCAGATATGTTAATCGAAAATCGGACGGCTAATACCCAAATTCCAAGCCATAGGGCTTGATGGCTCCGATAAGGATAGAAACCAAAGCATGAGACCTTCTAATAAATCGCGCTCGCGTAACAAAGGTGGCAACCGCCGCCAGAATAATAATAGCAACACCAACATCGTGAATCGGGTTTTTGATTCCGCAGGGCCGGAAGGCAAAGTGCGGGGCACGCCACAGCAGATCGTGGAAAAATATTCGCAACTTGCGCGCGATGCCCAGCTTTCAGGCGACCGTGTGGCAGCTGAAAGCTTTATGCAGCACTCAGAGCACTATTCGCGTATGCTGGCCGTTGCACAGCGCGAGCAAGCCGAAAAGCAGGCAGAACACGCCGCGCGCCAAGCTGAGCAAGCGGAGCAGCAGCGCCAGCGAAATGAGCAACGTGCGCAGCAAAATACGCCAAAGCCAGAAAGCGATCTGGCTGAGGACCCACAGCCCGAAGTGGCTCCGGTCCAGCTTGTGGAAACCCCTGAAAACAGCCCGCAACCAAAACCCAAGCGAAAGTCGCGCCCGCGGACCCGTAAGGCTGCCGTGACCTCCGATGAGGCGTCTTCATCCCCCGCTGAATAATGCACCGGCTGTGCTTGCACAGCTCGCGCCGATCAGGGGGGCTTTTGCTCCCCGAAGAGGCGCGATGCTAGAGCCACACTATAGCGGTCGCGGATTAAGCTCTTGCCTCACGAATAGCCTCACTCAATCGACAAAATTCTTCAAGGCTTACAGTTTCGGCGCGCCGCTGTGGGTCTATCCCTACGCTTTCCAGCACGGGCTGAACCTCGGGTACAATGCCTTTTAGGCTCGCCCTCAGCATTTTTCGACGCTGGTTAAAGGCCCGTGCCACCACTTCTGAAAGCAGTTTTGGCTCGGCATTGAAGCGCGGCGCACTCAAGGCTTTAATGTGTACCACGGCTGACGTCACCTTTGGTGGCGGGCTGAAGGCCTGCGGCGATAGTTCAAAGCAAATATGTGGATCAGAGCGGAATTGCGAAAGCACCGCTAGGCGGCCATAGGCTTTGCTCCCCGGCTGCGCCACAATGCGCTCGGCAACTTCTTTTTGAAACATTAGGGTAAGGCTATCCCAAAAAGGCGGCCACGTGCTGGGGGTTAACCAACGCACCAACAGCTCGGTGCCTACGTTATAGGGGAGGTTGGCCACAACCTTTATTGGGGATTGTAAATGAGCCAGCGGGTCAAGCTTTAGTGCATCACCACTTAGCACTGTTAGGCGCTCCGGGGCGGCTTCGCCTATTTCGGCCAAAGCTGGTAAGCAGCGCGGATCAGCTTCAATGGCAACCACTTTACGTGCGCCTTCAGCCAGCAATGCCCGTGTTAGCCCGCCGGGGCCTGGGCCAATTTCTAACACGTCATGCCCGCTAAGATCGCCCGCCTGTCGGGCAATTTTTCCGGTCAGGTTTAGGTCCAACAAAAAGTTTTGCCCTAGGGATTTACGCGCCGCCAGCCCGTGGGTGGCAATAACCTCACGTAAAGGCGGCAGGGTTTCTAAGCTCATTTGCGCTCAATAACCGAGTTTCGCCGCAGCTCAAGCAAGTAGCCTTCTGAAAGGGAATTGAAATTCCGTGAGGCCAGTTGGTTGCGCAATGTGGCGCGCCCTTCGGGGCTCATTTCGGAAACCCGATCACAGAGCACCAGCACGCGCAGGGCATTTTGGCCCTGCATTACGGTGCTATCACGCGGGTCAAGCCGGGCCAAAGCCAAGCCGACATCTGCATCAACGCTGTTGAGCGCGATAGGCCCAAACAGGCCGCTGCCATTGCCTAGCTCTGTGGCGCGTGCCTCAATACCGCGGCAACCGTCAAGCGAGCGCCTAAGCCTATTGGCCAGCCGCTCCGCCTCGCGGCCTCCGCCCTCGGCATAGGGGATAACAAGCTCGGCATAGGTAAGGTTAACGCTCACGGGTACCTCGATTTGCCGCGTAACGGTGCGGGCATCTAGCACTTTGATGATAACAATGCCAGTTGGGATGTATATTGGGTCTGCCACGCCACCGCCGCTCAGCCCGCGAATAGCCGCGCCGATTTGTGCGGGCAGCCTATTGGGGGCCACCCAGCCAATCACGCCACCGCGCTCAGCCGTGCTTGACCGCGAAAACTCTTTTGCCAGTTTGGAAAAATTTTCTCCGGCACGCAATTGCGCCACGATGCTCGTGGCCAAGGCAACGGTTGCGTCTTGCCCGCGCTCCAAATAAGGCAGCACAATTTCACCAAGTTGAATGGTGCGAGAGCTGGAGATAGCAAAGGTGTTTAGCTGCGCGTTTAGCTCTATTTCAGAAGGGGTGGCTTGCTGGCCAAAGCGCGAGCGCAAAATATTGCGCCAAATGATTGAAACAGAGATAAACTCGTCGAAGCTTTCTGGCTGCACACCAGACCGGCGCAGCTTGGCTAGCAAGCTTTGGGTGGTTAAATTCCGTTGCTGCGCATAGCCTTCAATCGCTTGATCTAGCGTCACACGGTCAAGGTTTGCGCCAAAAGAGGTTGCCACTTCTTGCTTTAGGCGGTCGTCAATCAGGGCATCTATGGCCTCTTGGCGTATATTTCCGCCATTGGCGCCAAGGGCGCGCATCAGCCGAACCCTTTGGTCGATATCATAATTCGTTATCACAGCTTCGTTTACACGATAGGCAATTGAAAAGGCCCCTTGTGCGGCGGCTGAAAAGGCCATGCCAAAAACCAGCACCCCTAGAAGCAATAAACGTTTACCCAACAAAACCATACTCTTGCCCTTTTTTATTCTATGCGCATACATGTGCCAGCTCTTTCGCGGCGTGAAGTTCCGCCGCCGAATCCAGCCAATTTAACTGATACATCAAAATTGGTATCGGGGGGAACATTATTTGACGTTGTAAAGCGCCGCGAGAGAGAAACCGCCACCTCAACACATTCATTGGCATAGACCAGCCCGAACTCACCGTAGATATTCTCGTTTGCAAGCAAATCGCGGCGCAGAGAGGCCGATGTGGACCAGTTTTCACTTAGTTTGTAACCCATGGCGATATTGGCTTCCGAGCGGTCCACGGGCGAATCTGCCACCACATCAGCCGCGAGAAAAACAAAGGTTGCTTCCAGATCAAGCCTATTTAAATTAAGCGTCAGCTCGGTTTCAGCACGCCGAATGCCCACACTGGGGGCCACCAAAAGGCGGCTGATCAGCCGGTAATTTGGTGGCAGCTCAAAGCTGACAGCGGCGAGGATATCAGAACTTCTTCCAGAAAGCCCAGAGCCGGTGGAAAATTGCGAGTTTGCAGATATCCGGTAGATTTGGCCGATATCTACGCCCAAAGTCCAGCCTGAAGGGTCATAACGGCGATAGCTAACACCGGCATTGGCGCGAAATCCGGTTTCGATCCGGTCTTCTCCGGGAAAGCGGCTAAGGCCAAACAGGTTGGTTTCATCAAATTCCACTTGCAAGCTGTCTTCGTTTGGCACCACGTCGTTAAACGCAAGCTCGGGAGTGTAAATGAATTGCGCCACTGGCGAAAGTACAAGCAAAGCGCCGGATTTGGTGGATTTTGATAATGGCAGGCTAAAATCTGCGCCAATTGTCGGCGTGGCTCTAAATAACAGATCATCGCCAAAGCCCACATCGTCCCAAACCCGATAAACATCAGCCTGTACCTCGGCAAAAGTGGTGGCCTGTATGCCCAGAGGGGCGGCCCAGTCTTTGCGCCAATCGACAGAGGCACTCAGCCGCGCCACATCTCGGCCCGCAGTGCGGATAAGCGCTAGGGTAGACGCATTCAGGCCAATGCGTCCGCCGGTTAAAGACTCTTCCCAGGTTTTGCGATAGCTGACCAAGGGCAAAGCAAATGGCACTTCGGCGTCCACCTCGTCATCTCGCAAGCTCTGAAAAAATATCGCGCTGACTTCCAAAAAACGGTTCGGATCGAAGCGGCGCAGGCCTACTTGGCTCACTAAACGGTCCGCGTCATCATAGCCATAGCGGCGCATGAAGGCGTCGTCGCTGGAGAGGGAAAGGTCAAGAAAAAGCTCAAAGCTGTTGGGCCGCGTAAAGGTGAAATCGGCTTTTAGAAACGAGTCTCCGGTATCATTGGTGCTGCCTCTCACGGCAAATGCGCCATGAATATTTAGCGCGCCGTTCACAAAGCGCCGCCGATATTCGGCCTCAAGCAAAAAGGCACCACTGGTGGTGGCAAAGGGGGTGAATGTTGCGTCGGCATTATCGCCGAAGGTCACAAAATAGGGTAGCTTTATGCCATAGCCATAAATATCAGATGATATGATTTGTGGATAAAGCAGCCCCGTGGCGCGCTGCACCGAAGGGTCTGGCAGCCGCAAATTCGGGATGTAAGCAATGGGTACGCCCAGCACTTCAAACCGCGCATTTTCAAAGTATAGCCGCTCTGCTTGGGTATCATGAATAATCCGCTCTGAGCGAATTTGCCAGATCGGCACGGGATGGCTGGTATCAATGGTGCAGGTGGAGCCAACGGTCCGATATAGGATATTAAACCGATCCGAGCTTCGGCGAATTTCTGCCGCCGCGATTTGGAAGCGGTTGGCCAAAAGCAGCCGCGCTTCCTGGATGATTCCCGCGCTCAGGTCTGCGCTGAGCGAGGCCATTGTGGCAGTGAAAACCGCGCCGCTTGGGTCGGTAATGCGTAGCGGCCCGATGGCCTCAATTTGCCCTGTGGTGCGATTAAAGCTAATGCTTTCCGCTTCCATTCTGGTTTTATTATAAATAACAACCACTTGACCAGACGCCGTTAGGATGCCCGCCGCGGCGTTATAAGAAACATTGTCGGCAGTCATGGTCGAATAGCCAATAACCTGCGCCCGCAATGGCAGGGCCATAAGCAGGGGCAAAATGATGGATACTAAAAAGAGGCGGGTTAAAAATGGCAAGCGAGGCTCCGGAAATAATGCGCCATATTAGCCGTCTTCAAGGTGGAGCAGCAAGCCCATGGTTAGCAATATTCCGGCGATAGGCGGCCCCCAAGCGGCCAATTCAATTGGTATTTCGTAAGCCGCGCCGAGGGCCTCAGCGATTGATGTTAGCGAGTAGAGCAAAAAGGCGGAGAATACGGCGATGAGGACCATGAGCCCGGTTTGGCCAAAGCGGGCATGGCGCATGGAAAACCCAGCGCCAATCAGCACCATAGCCACCAAAAGCAGTGGCCGCGCCAGCTCTGACTGCAAAAACAGCCTTTGCCGTTGCGAGGCAAACCCAGCCTCGTTTAGCCGCTCGATAAGCGCTGGCAAATCCCAAATAGGCACAGCCTCCGGCGATGCAAATTTTTCCAAAATCTCTTGGCTGGTCAGGCTGGTGGCCAGCGGGAGCGCCTCAAAGGCACGCGCGCTGCTTACGGTATCCGCCTCGCTATAATCAAAACGCCACTCAGTGCCGCTACGCATAAGCCACTCGCCTTCATCCAGCCGCGCGCTTTCTGCCTGAATCCGGCGGCTAAGCGAGCCGTCTAGCGTAAACTCGAACAGGTTAACCTTATAGAGGATAGACCCGTTAAAGCTGGTGCGATCAGCCTGAATTACAAACTGGCTGTCCTCTCCGCCTTGCCGCAGCCAAATCCCCTTAGCGCCAAGCGAAACCAGCGATTGGCCGCCCACGTTATACTCCGCCAAAAGCGCATCGGTGCGCCGAATGGTGGTTGCTACCAGCGGGTTAACAACGGCCGTGGCCAATATGCCGATGATCAGCGTTGCCATAACCGGCACCACCAAGATTTTGAGGGCCGATTGCCCCGCGGCCCGCATGACCACAAGTTCAGAGCTGCGCGAAAGCCCAACAAAGGTGGTGAGGGAAGCCAGCATCAGCACCAGCGGGAAGATTTTCATCAGAAATTGTGGCATCCTCAGCGCGATCAGGTGCAAAACCTCAAACCCGCTCAGGTCATAAGGCGAAAGGAACTGTGCTTGCTCCACGCCGTCGATCACAAAAACCAGCACCAAAAATGCCAGTTGGACCTTAAGCAGATTCATCAAAAACCGGACAAGAATATAGCGCGCCATTCTCATGCGGCCACCCGCCTGCGCACGCGCCCTGCGTGCCGCAATAAAAGCAGCGCTATGGCAAGGCCGATCAGCGCCGGAAGATACATGATCAAGTAAAGCCCCGCATTGGTTTGCACCATAGATTTGGTAATCCCGAGCCCGGCTTGCACAAATAACCCAAGCACCACCGCGCCCATAACCCGCCCCATAAAGCCGCCCCGCCGAAAGCCGCCGGCCAAGATCGCGCCCAGTGAAATGAGCGGCAACACCAAAGCGCTGAGTGGCATGGCGAGCTTGTGGTTGGCCTCGGCCAAAAAGTCACCTTTGTCCCATAAACCATTGGCCATCATGCTATCTGAGGGCCAAAGAAGCTCAGGTAAAAAGCGCTGAAACGGGGTGCGTGCCAGCTCCACAGGCGTGGAAAGCAGCGCGCCGAGATCATAGGAGAACTGGTCAAAATGCACGGTTGAAAGCTGGGCGGTGGCTGTGGGCAAATACTGGATATTGCCATCCACCATCACAATCCTGATCCCGCCTTCATCTTGCAATAACAGCGCTTTTTGAGCCGTGTAAATGACAGGGTTGGCCTCGTCTCGCCGATCGCTTAAAAACAAACCAGCCATCTCGCCGGCTTTTGAGGTATCTTTGATAAACAGCGTGACCCCGCCAACGGGGTGGATAAACTGCCCTTCTTTAACCAGCGTTTTGGCAAAATCAGACCGGAAGTCTGCCAGCCGCTGCCCGAGCCGTGTTTGCGAGGCGGGCACGAGATAGAGCGTAACCACCGCCATTAGAACCATGATCATGGTGCCGAATATGGCCACAGGCCGCGCCAGCGCCATTGGGGAAAGCCCCGCCGTCATCATTACCACCAGCTCGCTTTCGGTATAAAGCTTGTTGAGCGCATAAAGCGAGGCCGCAAGGGCTGAAATTGGCAGCGCAACCATAAGCACGCGCGGAATGAGGTAGGAGGTGATTTCAAGAAATACAATGGCGGACTGGCCGCTCTCGATCACGTTATCAATCAGGGGCAGGGCTTGGGCTAGCCACAATATCCCAGCGATCACGAGTGAGAAAAACCCGAATGGCCCGATGAGTTGGGCGAGGAAATATCTGTTGAGTCGGTTTAGCATCTGGCCCCTGCCTATTGGCAATCACTGAACTGGTCAAGGGAGGCCCGAGGCGCTAGGGTCAGAGCCAACAGATTCTTAACCCCAGCGAGGCCCCCCATGGACATCACCTTCATCGAAACAGACGCGAATGCCATTGCGGAAATCGACGGTAAAATTACCGTAGTGATGGGGGCCGATGGCAGCATGAACACGCTGACCCGCAAAGCCAACACGCTGATGCGCGGTGCGCTTAAGCGGCTGAGTGAGGGCGAGGCTTGGGAAAAGCTGGGTGAAGGTAAAGGCGTGGTTATTAACGTGCCGGACCGCATGGCGGCGTCGGCGCTGCTGGTGCTAAAAGCCCCGCGCAGCCCGAATGTTTCGTTGGCGCGGAGCCTTGGGGCAGAGGCAGCGAAGTTTGCGGGCAAGGAAGCCGTGACGCTGCTGCTGGCCACGCAAGCGCGGGCGGAAGAGCTGCTAAACGGCCTTGTTTTACGGATGTATAGCTTTGATCGGCATAAATCTGAGCCAAAGGAAGTGGCGGGGAAAGCCATGGTGATGGCCAACGGGGCGGAGGCTTTGAAGGCAAAATTTGCGCCGCTGGCAGCCGTGGCTGAAGGTGTGCATTTTACACGTGACCTCGTGAATGAGCCAGCCAATGTGCTGACCACCACCGAGTTTGCCAACCGCCTCGTGGCGCTGGAAAAGCTCGGGGTTAAGGTAGAAGTGCTGGACGAGCCTGAGCTGGAAAAGCTCGGCATGGGCAGTTTGCTGTGCGTTGGCTTTGGGTCCGAAACGCCGTCTAAAGTGGTGGTGATGCAGTGGCAGGGTGGCGGTGATGAGGCCCCCTTTGCGCTGGTCGGCAAAGGCGTGGTTTTTGACACGGGCGGGATTTCGCTTAAGCCCGCGGGCGGCATGGAAGACATGACGGTGGATATGGGCGGGGCCGGTGTGGTTTCAGGCGTGATGCACGCGATTGCGGCTCGTAAGGCCAAGGCCAATGTGGTGGGCGTTGTCGGACTGGTGGAAAACATGCCGGATGGTAAGGCCACGCGGCCGGGCGATGTCGTGACCTCGATGAAGGGCGACACGATTGAGGTTATTAACACTGACGCCGAGGGGCGCTTGGTGCTGGCGGATGTGCTTTGGTACACCCAAGAGCGGTTCGCACCCAAAGGGATGATTAACCTCGCGACGCTAACTGGCGCGATTTTGGTGGCCCTTGGGCATGAAAAAGCGGGTGTGTTTTCCAATGATGACACCCTTTGCAATGCTTTCCTGAAAGCCGCTGAGGCCGAGGGCGAGGGCGCGTGGCGGATGCCGCTGGGCAAGGCTTATGACAAGCTGATTGATACCCGTATGGCCGATATGAAAAACACAGGTGGCCGGATGGCGGGGTCTATCACCGCGGCACAGTTTTTGCAGCGCTTTGTGAAAGACGATATGCCGTGGATCCATTTGGATATTGCCGGTGTTGCCTCACCAGGACCAACGGGCTTGGCGCCAAAGGGGGCGACGGGCTGGGGCGTGCAGGCGCTCAATCGCTTGATCGCTGACAATTACGAGGCCTAAATGCCCGAAGTTCGCTTTTATCACCTGACGCAAAGCCCGCTGGAGCACACGCTGCCCGGCTTGCTCGCCAAGTCGCTTGAACGCGGCTGGCGGGTGATTGTGCAGGGCGGAGACGAGGCGCGGCTGGCGTTTTTGGACACACATCTTTGGACCTATGACGATAATAGCTTCCTGCCGCACGGGCTGGAAGGGGAGGGGGCCGCGCAGCCGATTTTGCTGACGGCTTCGGAGGAAAACTCCAATGATGCCGGTGTGCTGATGCTCATAGACGGTGCGCGTGCCATGCCCGAGCGCATGGTGGCATTTGACCTTGTGACCGTGTTTTTTGACGGGGCTGACCAAGGCGCTGTTGCCACTGCGCGGCAAGATTGGAAAGCGGTGACTGACGCGGGGTTACCAGCTGTTTACTGGGCGCAGGAGAATGGTAGCTGGGTGCAGAAAGCCAAATCTGGTGGTTAGTTGGCCTGTCGGGCGGTAAAGGGGGCGACACGCCCCCTCGCGCACGCGCGCTCCCCCCTGAGGGGTGCTTTACCTTAGGATTAGTGCGAAAGCAGCACTGGCACTTTTGCCTTTTTCAGCACCGTATTGGTAACGCCGCCAAACAGGTCTTCGGCCAGCTTGGCGTGTTCATAGGCGCCCATTGCGAGTATACCGACGTCTCTTTCTTTCGCCGTTGCCAGAATGGTTTTTGCAATTTTTCGGGCTTTCTCGCATAAAAGCTCGGTTTCAAAGCCGTGCCGCTCTAAATGAGTTATAACAGGCTGCGCCTTTTTGGCCGCCGCTTTTTTCTCGCCTATGCAAAGCACTACGATTTTTGCGCTGGCATCTAAGAGCTTGACCACATCAGACATAGCACGCGACGCGGCGCGTTTGCCATCCCATGCCAGTAGCACGTTGCCGTTAAACCGCGTGGCATCATAGCCCTTTGGCACCACCAAAACCGGCTTGCCGCTATTGCGGGCAACCACATCTGCGTGGGCTTCCATATGCGGAAAGTTCGGGCTTTTTTCTGGCGGGCCCATGACCACTAAATCATACCCCAGTGCGGTTTCCATAAGCATTTCATCTGCTTCGCCGTAAATATCAAGAAAGTGGATATGATCAGCGGGCTGCGCTGAGGTCATGTCCATAAAGGTTTTGCACACTTCGTCACGGTGCAGTTTATCGGCTTCCTCAAGCTGGTCCATTGCGCCTTGTGGTATGTGCCCACCGTAAGCATATAGCATATTTGGCAGGCCATGCGTGAGCACCCCTGTTAGGTGCGCGCCCGTGCGCTCGGCCAAGTTTATCGCCATTTCCAATGCGCTCACCGCAGGGGCGCCGCCGTTAAAAGAAACGAGAATGTTTTTGATGGTCATCGGTCTGTCCTCCAAAAGGTTGCCTATGGCCACATTTTAGAGAACGTAGTTCAGGTGCGCATTGATATAGGTCAGCGCGTCAGCGTTAAGCGCGAACCGGCGATCTCGATTTTTCGAAAACGCTCCAAATATCGCATGCCCAAAAGTGAGGTATCCAATTCGCCGCCGTTTACGGTGGCGCGGATGTTGCGGTCTGCAAATCGGCCGAGGATCATGCTGTCTAGGGTGATGCGGGCCATGGGCACCACGCCGTTGGCAGTGCTGGCGCGGCCCGAATAAATAAGGTCTCCGATTTGATAGCCAAGATATTCGGCGTCTTGCTCGCTGAGCACAATATCAGACGCGCCGGTATCAATTACAAATTCGATCTTTTTGCCGTTCACTTCCAGCTCGGCATAAAAATGCCCGTCACGTGCGCGGTTGAAGCTGACGGTGCCGCGCTCTGAAATCAGAGCGCGCTCAGGGTAGAGCGAGGATTCTATACGGTCTCGCAGGCTATAGGCCCCGATGGCCCCCACAAATATCAGCCCCCAAATGGCGGCTTGTTGCAGCGTTTTGTTGAGCTGCCCACGGCTGGATATAACCATCGAGCCGCCCACCACGAGCAGGATCAAAATCAAATATACCAATACCGCATGATCATCGCTATTTAGATCGCGCATTTACATCCCCAGCCCAATATCTTTTATACCGTCTATCACAAATTGAACGGAAAGGGCAGCTAGAAACATGCCTAAAAGGCGGCTAACGAGGTTTATTCCGGTTTGGCCGAGCAGGCGCTTGAGAACGCCACTCAGCATAAACATAGTAAATACAATCAAAACGACCGCGACCATCACCCCAAAGATCATGGCTTGGCCGGTTATGTCACTTTGCTGACCCGTCAGCAAAATCATCGTTGTCATGGCACCGGGGCCAGCAATAAGCGGCATGGCGAGCGGAAAAACGGACGGATCTGGCGCGGGCTCGGCCTGATTTTCCCGCCGCTGGGTGCGTTTTTCAAATAGCATTTCGATGGCGGTCAGGAACAAAAGCAAGCCACCAGATATTCGGAACGCGGGCATGCCGATACCAATGACGGAGAGCACAGCCTCGCCGGCCAGACCAAAAAGTGCCAATATGGCAATGCCGGTCAGGCAGGCCCGAATGGCAATGCCGCGGCGCTCGGCCTTGGTGTTGTTTTGCGTGACGGCCACAAAAAGCGGGGCCAGCCCGATGGGGTCTATGATCACAAATAGCGATACAAACGCCATGATGGCGAGATCAATTTCCATGGGGTTCCTTTAAAAACATTGCCCGTTTTGCTTAGCTGCGCAAGGTTGCATAGTCAAATATCTTTAGCCTATTATGGCAGGATAGGCGTAGCGTAGGAGTGAGGGCAAAATGAAAATATTTGGACTAATACCACTGTTTTTAGGCGTCGCGGCCGAAGCACAGCAGGTGCAGCCTTGCTTTGAAGGCCAAAACATCCCTTATCAAGTATCCGCCGCGGCCATCGCCGAGCCGTGGGAGGCCAACACCCGTAGCTTTGCTGATGGTGACATTCGCATTACGGTGATGGACACGTGGGAGCCAGCGCTCGGAGCTTATTACCTGATGGTTATGTTTTGGGCGGGCGCTGACGCTGATATCCGCAATTGTAGCCTGGTTTCCAACGCCGAGCTTGGCTTTGTCAGCATGACGTTGGAGGGGCTGGTCTCGAAGTATGATCCGGCGAAGGGCTTGGTGCTCAGCGTGCCGACGAGTTTTCACAACCCAGCGGAGGGTACTAATGAAAACGGGATGCTTGAGGTGGTGGTTAACCGGCAAAAAGCCGAAGTAACGGCCACCCGCCGCTAGCTTTTATCTTGCGTAGAATGCATCCATTCCATATTTAGCGGGGCTGATGTAGTAGAGTTTTTGGCCCAGGGGTAGGGCGCCGGAACATCTTTCCTGACATCCTCATAGCGGAACCGCTTCCGCTCTGGTTCGTCGGTCCATTTCATTTTACCGGACCATTTATCAATACTGATTTTGATAATGGTTGTTTCGTCAATTTCAGCTTGCGATGCTGGTTGGAAATCAACGCCCGCCGTTAGATGCGGTGCGTGCTTGGCAAATGTACCGGCCATAACCTCATGCTTTTTTGCGTTATCTACAACGATGGACGCGGTGCCAAACACCATCACGCCCGCATGTTCTTGCAAAAAATCAAAGGCGCGTTCATGCACCCGCATGGCCCCAACCGAAAAAACGCTTAGGCAGATTTTCGGGTTGGCATTTAGGTTTTTAATCGCCCGCCCCGAATGCGCGCCGTGGATATAAACCGCGTGGTCAGCCGCGCTAAAATAATAGGCCGAGGGCCGCAGAAAGGGCTGGTCTCCCTCAACCGTGCTGACCGTGCAAAAAAGCTCATACGCCAGCACCTCTTTGATCCATAGATCATCCGTGACCATGCGGTCTTTACGGCGGGGCGTGGCATCGCTTTTTTGCATGTTATCTTCCTTTTTCGACCCGCTCCAGCGCCTTCATCCATAGGCTTTCAGCACGTTCAAGGCCTTTCATGACCTCTTTGCGCTTCTTGGTCCACATTTCAATTTCCTCGTGGTCGCCACGCTCATAAAGCGCTTTGTTGCCCAAGCGGCGGTCGATATTATCGCGCATTTCTTCGAGTTTATTAACCCGCATTTCGCATTTGGCCACTTCGGCCCGCAGGCCCGCGCCGGGCTTAACCTTGGGCTTGGCCACTGGTTTTACAGGCTTAGGCTTTTTTGCTACGTCCTTCACGGCACCGCCGCGTTCGCTTAGCAGCATCCGTCGATAAGCGTCCATGTCGTCATGGTAGGGCTTCACCGCGCCGTCTTTTACAAGCCAAAGGCGGTCTGCCACCAGCTCAACGAGGCTAGAGTCGTGGCTTACCAAAATCACCGCGCCATTATAGGCCGTAAGGGCCTGCACAAGGGCCTCACGGGATTGAATATCAAGGTGATTAGTCGGCTCATCAAGGATGATCAGATGCGGGGCATCAATGGTGGCCAGCAGCATAGAAAGCCGCGCCTTTTGCCCGCCCGAAAGCTTGGCTACTACGGTTTCATGCGCTTCATTCCCGAGGCCACCCGAGGCCAAACGCGCCCGAATTTTCGCAGGCGTTTCTTTTGGTCGTTCACGCATAACATGCTGAATTGGGGTTTCGTCGAGGAACAACTCGTCAACTTGGTGCTGGGCAAAGTAACCAATACGCAGCTTGTTTGAGCTATGCATGGTGCCGCCCATAATGCCGAGCCGCCCCGCAATGAGTTTGGAAAGGGTGGATTTTCCCTGCCCGTTGGCACCCAAAAGCGCAATCCGGTCGTCTTGGTCGATCCGCAGATCTAACCCGCGCAAAATGGTTTTGCCATCGTAACCCACGCTGGCATTTTCCATCCGCACAATCGGCGGAGAAAGCTCCTCAGGCGTTGGGAAGTTAAAGCTGGCAACTGCATCGCCAACAATCGCGGCAATCGGCTTCATGCGCTCCAACGCTTTAACGCGAGACTGCGCTTGCTTGGCTTTGGAAGCTTTCGCCTTAAAGCGGTCCACAAACTTTTGCATATGCTCGCGCTCACGGTCCTGCTTCTTTTTGGCAGAAACCTGCTGCTCGATTTTGGCGCGGCGCTGGTTGGCGAAATTATCGTAATTGCCCTGATACAACGTCAGCTTTTGCTGGTCGAGGTGCAGAATGGCGTTCACAGAGCGGTTCAGCAGGTCTTTATCGTGGCTCACGATCAGCACTGTATATGGATATTTCACAAGGAAATTTTCCAGCCAGATGGTGCCCTCAAGGTCCAGATAGTTGGTCGGCTCGTCGAGGAGGAGGAAATCGGGCTTGGCAAACAGCACGGCGGCCAATGCCACCCGCATCCGCCAACCGCCCGAGAAATCTTTGCAGGGGCGGGCTTGGGCCTCGGCATTAAAGCCAAGACCGTTCAGAATGGCCGCTGCACGAGACTCCGCCGAGTGGCTCTCGATATCGGCCAAACGGGTGTGAATCTCGGCAATCCGCATTTCGTCGGTGGCCGTATTGGCCTCATTCATCAGCGCATGGCGCTCAAGATCGGCTTCCAGCACGGTTTCCAGCAGCGAAAGATCGCTCGCCGGGGCTTCCTGCGCCACGCCGCCAATGCGGGTGCCGCGTGGAATGCTGATCGAACCGTCATCCAGAGTCCAATCACCCCGAATAAGCTTAAACAGCGTGGTTTTGCCGGTGCCATTGCGGCCGACAATACCAACCTTATGGCCAGAGGGGATCATTGCCGTGGTATCATCCAGCAGCACGCGGCCTTCCAGCCGGAACGTAATATTTTTGATAGCTAACATGAGGGGGCTTTTGCCTCATGCAAGCGGGGGTGTCAACAAGTGGGGGCTTTCCAAATGAGCGCATGCGTGCTAGACGCGCGGCATAATTGAACGGGGCCAAGGCGGCCCGCTAAAAAGGACCTAACCATGGCTATTCAACGCACATTTTCGATCATCAAACCAGATGCTACCAAGCGTAACCTAACGGGCGCGATTGTTGCCAAATTTGAGGCCGCTGGCCTGCGGATTGTGGCGTCCAAGCGCATTCAGCTTTCGCTGGCACAAGCGCAGCAGTTTTACGGTGTGCATTCTGAGCGGCCATTTTTTGGCGAACTTTGCGAATTTATGGTTTCCGAGCCGATTGTGGTGCAGGTGCTTGAAGGCGAAGACGCGATTGCGAAAAACCGTGAAGTGATGGGCGCGACTAACCCGGCAGATGCTGATGCCGGCACCATCCGCAAAGAATTTGCGCTTTCGATCGGTGAAAACTCTGTGCACGGCTCTGACGCGCCTGAAACCGCAGCCGAAGAAATTGCGTTCTTCTTTAGCGGCCTTGAACTGGTTGGGTAATCCACCGTTTAAGGATGTTTTTTGGCCGCGCTGGTATTTCCAGCGCGGCCTTATTATTGGGTGATTTCGGCAAGCTGAAGAAAGATCAGCACGTCTGCGCCCTTTAGGCGCGGGTTATCTTTCGCAAAGAAAAAGGGGGATTGCCCCTCAGTATTTGTTACTGCCGCGTCAAGCCCGGCTTCGATCAGCAATTGCACAAGCTCCGGTCTTCCCCAGCGCGCGGCCAGATGCAAAGCAGAATTGCCAAAGGTGTCCTGCAAATGAAGATCAGCTCCGCTTGTTAGCAATATCCGCACATTTTCAGTATTCCCCCAGCGGGCCGCTATAGTAAGCGCAGTGTGGCTGCGCCAGTTTTGGACATCCAAAAACTGTGCGGGGTGGGCCCGCTGCCATTCGGTGCGTGCCGCCAAAATTGCAGATAGCTCCGCCGGGCCACTCCAACCCGCCGCCAGAAATACCGGGTGGTCGCCATACATATCGGGCGCGGCAATATCTGCTCCCCCGTCTAAAAGCATTTGCACCAATTCAGTGCTGTTCATACAGGCGCAGCTTTTCAGTACATAGCCGAGCGGACTACCAAAATCGAGTGAAACACCTGCGTCAATAAAAGCTTGAACCGTCGCGGGAGTTTCGGAGTTCAGGGCGTTCATCAAAGGAGTTTTGTCATACTGGTCCAACACATCGGGATTGGCCCCTGATGCGATAAGCGTGCTGATAATATCGGTGTATCCCACAATGGCCGCGAAATGCAGGGGCGTTGTTCCATAGCCGTCATGAGCGTCAAGATTCTCAAGGCCTGCAAGGGCAATGCTAATATCCTGAAGGTTGGAATTGCGCCAAAAACCGATAGTGCATGTGGTGCCGCAGGTGTCGCCTTGCATCGGCGGCAGCCTAATACTCTCTGCCGCCACCTCCATCGGCATGGCAGCGAGAAACAGGCTTATGAGAGCATTTTTAATGTGTTTCATAAAAAAGCCCTACCCCGAGCGCGTCTAATGCCCGCTCGAATTCGCCATTCAGTTCTGGAGAGGCCTCACTTTTGATATTATCAAACTTCTTACGCAACGCCGCTTTTTCAGCCCCTTGGCAATCATTCCAGGGGCGGCCTTGCAGCCCCATTACCAAGGCATAATAGCCTATAAAATGGGGCTGGGTTCCGGTGTTTAGCAACTTGGCATAAGCCGCATCCGCCCCAATTTCCCGCAGGGCCTCGGCGCTCTCAATTCCCGCCCGTGCAAAGCTTTTGTCAGAGGCGGGACCAAGATTGCGGATGGAGGAGACAGGGTCAGCCATTGGCACGCGCGACGGCGTCATCAAAGCTGGCGCGGGCCGCTTGCCAAGCCTCGCCGTCGGGGTAGGCCAGCAGGGTGGGGAGGATGAGGTCTGAAAAATCCTCCGAGGCTTCGCGGGGTAATAAAGAGGGCAGGTTGTCTATCGAGGTGATCTCGACACCGCCAGCCAGCGCCTCAAAGGGGGTGTCCCACGTGCTTGGGGCGCTATAAATCGGCAGAGGGTTAAAATCAGAAAACGGGTCGCAAGATACATCGGAAATCATGCGGAGCTTGCCATTCCCGAGGTCTTCAGGCCGCAGCAGCAGCAGGCCGGGGCCGGTCATCAACACACAATTTACCAATAGATCATGGTCGAGCAGGGCGTCTCGGTCCAAGTCACGAGTTTCTTCGATGTCCCACTCGGTAACGGTATAGCCCGCCAGCTTAAGCGCCTCGGTGGCCCCTTGGCCCGAGCGGCCCTTGGCTCCGATCACAATCGCGGTTTTGTCGCTGGCCAGACCACGCAGAATATCCTCCACTTCAGCACGGCTTTCAAAGCTGGAAACCCCACCCTCAGGGCCAGCTACCTGCTGCGCCTTAGCTAGTTGTCGCCACGCGGCCAACGCCGCGCCCATCCAGCCTGCCCAGTAGCCAAAGGCCGCCACGCGGCGGCGGTTTACGGTGAGATATTCAATATCATAAAGCCAACCGCCGCCCTTGGTGAAACGCGCAACTTCTGCTTCCCAGCCGGTTTGCTCTTTAAAGAGATGTGCGAAATGAATGAAGGGGTTGCGCAGCTCGGCGGGGGCCTCGGGCAGCTCTTTCAGGCCCAGAATTGTGGTGTCTGCGGGGGCAGTTACCCAGCTGCCCTCAGCAATTATCTCACAGCCAGCAGCTGCATATTCCGCATCCGGAAATATCCGGCGCTCGCTATGCTCCACCGAAAGATCAAAGCCAGCATCCAGCAGGGCCTTGGCGTTTTTCGGCGTTAAGGGCGTGCGGCGCTCGGTCGTGCGGGCTTCGGAGCGGAGGATAATTTTCATTAGGTGATTCCCGATGGCTAAATTTGTGCTATGGTAGGCGCTGACAGACGCAAAGTGCAACGCGTTGCGGCCTATTTTGGGCTAAAATCATTCGGCCCGCTTGGCCATTTGGAGGGACCATGACCCATATCATCATTCTTGGCAGCGGCTTCGGCGCGCTGACCGCCGTGAAACAAATTCGCAAATCAGGTGTGGACGCCCAAATTACCGTGGTTTCCCCCAATAATCACCTCACATATTTGCCGAGCTTGATCTGGATGCCCTCCGGCCTGCGCAACAGCGCTGATATAGACGTGGACCTAGAGAAATTTTTTGCCCGCAATAGTGTGATTTGGCATCAAGGCTCAGTGGTGAATGTGTCCGATAGTGGGCGGACGGTAGAGACCGATAACGGCACACTCACCAATGATTACCTGATCATCGCGACGGGCGGGCGCTATATCCAAAAGCTCCCCGGCATAAAGGAGCACGCGCTTATTCCTTGCCAAGGCCCGGAGTTTGGCGCGCAAATTCATGACCGGATTAATGCCATGGACGGCGGCACGATTGCGGTTGGTTTTGGCACCAATCCGAAAGAGCCAAAAGCCGTGCGCGGCGGGCCAATGTTTGAATTCCTGTTCAACATTGAAACCATGCTCAGAAAGCAGGGGCGGCGCGATAAGTTTAACCTCGTGTTTTTTAACGGCTCCGAAAAGCCAGGCATTCGGCTGGGGGAAAAGGCCGTGAAAGGCCTGCTAGCGCAAATGAAAAAGCGCGGGATAGCCACGCATTTGGGGGCAAA
>WTAL01000126.1 GCA_013139635.1 Paracoccaceae bacterium | reverse complement strand
GGCCGGAGAGTTGGGGCTAGATATGTATGATATGCGGGGCCGTTTGGCCGCTAAGGGCCTCAAATATGTCTGAAGGCATACGCGCCATGTGGATGCGCGGCGGCACCTCAAAAGGCGGTTACTTTCTAGCGTCTGACCTGCCTAAAGATCCTGCGGCGCGTGATGCCCTGCTGCTAAGCCTGATGGGCTCACCGGATGCCCGCCAAATTGATGGCATGGGGGGCGGCGACCCGCTGACCTCAAAAGTTGCGATTATCTCGCCCTCAAAGCGCGAGGGCATAGATGTAGACTACCTGTTTTTGCAGGTATTTGTAGACCGCCCCCTTGTTTCAGACGCCCAGAACTGCGGCAACCTTTTGGCGGGCGTTGGGCCTTTTGCGATTGAGCGTAGCTTGGTGAGCGCGCAGATTGGCGAAACGCCTGTTACTATATTTATGGAAAACACAGGGCAATCGGCTGTGGTAAAAATCCAGACGCCCGAGGGCGTGGTAACCTATAAAGGCGATGCACAAATTGATGGCGTGCCGGGCCGCGCAGCCCCTATTCCCATTGCTTTTAAAGATACAGCGGGCAGCTCTTGCGGCGCGCTTTTGCCGACAGAAAATGCAATGGACGTGGTTAATGGCATTGACGTTACGATGATAGATAACGGCATGCCCTGCGTGGTTTTACGCGCCGCCGATATGGGTATAACAGGCTTGGAATCGCCCACAGAGTTGGAGGCTAACAGCGCCTTGCGCGCCAAGCTGGAGGTCATCCGTCTGGCCTGCGGGCCGCTGATGAACCTCGGCGATGTAACCGACAAAACCGTGCCAAAAATGACCATGGTGAGCGCGGCAAAAGATGGCGCTATTGCCACCCGCACCTTCATTCCGCATAGCTGCCACAAAGCCATCGGCGTTTTGGGGGCGGTGAGTGTGGCCACCGCTTGCCTCACCAAAGGCAGCACGGCTTATGGCCTTGCAAACAGGGGCAGCAGCAGCCCCCGCAGCCTAAAAATCGAGCACCCAACGGGGCAAATGACCGTGGTCGCCACGTTAGACGGCCCCACCATCACCTCTGCCGCCATTTTGCGCACCGCGCGCAAATTGATGGACGGCATCGTTTTCGCCGGAGACACCTGATGGACGCTAACTGGATTCCCTTCCACCCCGCGCCCAAAAAGCCGAATTTTACCCTGCCCAAAGGCACGGTAGACGCCCATTGCCATGTGTTTGGCCCCGCCGCCGAATTTCCCTTTGCGCCCACCCGCAAATATACCCCCTGCGATGCAAGTAAAAATCAGCTTTTTACCCTACGAGACCACCTCGGCGTTTCCCGCAATGTGATTGTGCAAGCCACCTGCCACGGCACCGATAACCGCGCCCTCATGGATGCCTGCCGCACGGCGGGCGACCTCGCGCGCGGCATTGCCAGCGTTGGGCCGAATGTGAGCGATGAAGATCTCACCGAAATGCACCAAGCAGGCATTCGTGGCGTGCGCTTTAACTTTGTTAAACGGCTGGTGGATGACACCCCTCAGGAGGTTTTCACCCACATTGCCGAGCGCATTGCCAAGCTCGGCTGGCACATCGTTGTCTACTTTGAGGCCGCCGATCTTGAGGCGCTTATCCCCTTTCTGGAAAGCCTGCCCACGGTGCTGGTCATTGACCATATGGGCCGCCCCGACGTGACCAAAGGCCTAGATCACCCAGATTTTCAGCGCTTCGTCAGCCTGATGGCCCGCAACAAAAACATCTGGACCAAAGTCACCTGCCCCGAGCGCCTTACGGTTGCTGGCCCGCCTTATAATGATGTGGTTCCCTATGCGGCCCACATCATTGAGCGCTTTCCCGACAGAGTGCTTTGGGGCACCGATTGGCCGCATCCGAATATGAAATCCCACATGCCCGATGACGGGGCCTTGGTTGATTTCATACCCAGGATTGCCCCCACAGCCACGCTTCAGCAAAAGCTGCTGGTTGATAATCCGATGCGCCTTTATTGGGGTTAGCCGTGTTTACATAGCCTCCCGCCCATGCGGCGCGAAATTATCAATTTCGGGGCCAAGGGGCACCACAAGGGTTGGGTTCACGCTTTCATGGCTGCCGTAATAATGGTTTTTGATATGCGCCATGTTCACGGTTTTGGCCACGCCGGGCTGTTGAAACAAGTCGCGCACATAGCCCGACAGCGCAGGGTAATCCTGAATGCGCTTAAGGTTACACTTAAAATGGCCCACATAGACCGGATCAAACCGGATAAGGGTGGTAAACAAACGCCAGTCAGCCTCGGAAATCTCGGCTCCGGTGAGGTAGCGCTGCTTGGCTAGGATGCCTTCCAGCCAAGCAAGGCTCTCAAAAAGCGGCACCACGGCCTCTTCATAAGCCGCCTGCGTGGTGGCAAATCCGGCCTTGTAAACACCGTTATTCACCGTTGAATAAATCCGCTCGTTCAGCCCATCAATTTCGGCCCGCTTGGCCTCGGGATAGCAATCCCCCGCTTTAGCCCCGATGCCGTCAAACGCTGTGTTAAACATCCGGATAATCTCCGAGCTTTCATTGCTCACAATGGTGCTTTGCGCTTTGTCCCACAATATCGGCACGGTTACACGGCCCGTATAGCCCGCATCGGCCGCGGTGTAGATCTGGTGCGCAAATTCCACGTTATTTATCGGGTCCGGCACCACGCCTTCGCCCGTTGCAAACGTCCAGCCATCGGCGCCCATATAGGGGTGCACAACCGACACGTCTATCATCTCTTCCAGCCCCTTTAGGCTACGAAAAATCATGGTGCGGTGCGCCCATGGGCAGGCGTTGGAGATATACAAATGATACCGCCCCGCCTCGGCCTTAAAGCCGCCCACGCCGCTGGGGCCTGCACTGCCATCCGCCGTTATCCAGTTGCGAAAATGGCTTGCCTTACGCTTAAAATGGCCTTTGCTGGCCTTGGTGTCATACCATTGGTCAACCCATTTTCCGTCTACTAATAGTCCCATTTTATCCTCCTAAAACCGGCCGGAACGATAATCATCGAACGCCTGTAAAATTTCGGTCCGTGTGTTCATCACAAATGGCCCGCCCCGCGCCACCGGCTCATTAAGCCGCGCACCCGCGATCAGCAAAAACAGCCCTGCACCGCGCAGAGCCACCGAATCGCCGTCGCCCAGAATCCCGGCATGGCCCGCAGGCACGCCTGCAATCTCGCCCTCTATCACATAGAAAAACCCGTTATGCGTGGCGGGAATTTTTTGCCTAAAAACCCCGTCTAGCGCTACATCAAGATAAAGCGGTTTGGTCGCTGTGCCTTGCACCGCACCCACCGTGCCCGCATCTGTGGTGCCCGAAATCACCCGCACCGTGCCACCCTCAAACGTCTCAACCGGAATTTCGCCTGCGCTAAATTCCTGATACGCAGGTGGCAGCATTTTGTCTTTCGCCGGCAGGTTTACCCAAAGCTGGAACCCGTGCAAAAGCCCTTCGGTCTGCTCGGGCATTTCAGAGTGCAATATCCCGCGCCCCGCCGTCATCCACTGCACACCACCGGCTTCAATCACGCCTTCATGGCCCGCATTATCCTTGTGCCGCATTTTTCCGGCAATCATATAGGTGACGGTTTCAAACCCCCTATGCGGATGCTCCGGAAAGCCGCCGATATAATCACCGGGGTTATCCGAGGCAAAGCTGTCGAGCATTAAAAACGGGTCTAGCATGTCTAGCTCAGGCGAGCCGATAATACGGGTCAGCTTCACACCGTCCCCATCAGAAGCGGCCATGCCTTTGATGGTTTTTACAATTTTACGGTCCATGGTTCAGGCCCCTTTTTGGCGGTTATCGAGCGCATAAGCACCCGCGCCGTGAGCAACCAAAAACAGGAAGCCACCTGCGATGGATACATTTTTCAAAAACATGGTCATCTGCATTTGGTCAGCAAAATCTGCGTGGAAAATCACTGCCGAGATCAGGCTAAAGCCCGCTAAGGCCAGTGCGGCCAGCCGTGTTTGCCAGCCCAGAATAATGGCTAATCCGCCACCAATTTCAGTGATAATCACCAACGGCAATAGCGCGCCTGGCACGCCCATCATTTCCATATAGCCTTGCGTTCCGGCATAGTCGACGATTTTACCAAAACCGGCCATTACAAACATCATGGCAATTAAAACACGGCCCACTGGCATCGCTAGTTTTTCAATCTGTTGCATTTCATTTGTCCTTTAAAGGTTTCGTTGGCGTTAACTTAGGCGTTGTTCTGTAGGCAATAAACAGGCATGAATGAAACATATTGTACAAATTTGGAGAACAATATGGGCCAGATGGAAGATATGGAAACCTTTGTGCGCATCGTGGAAGCGGGCAGCATTAGCCGCGCCGCTACCCAGATGGGCGTGGTTAAATCTGCCGTAAGTCGGCGGTTAAATGACCTTGAAACCCGCCTAGGCGTGCAGCTTTTGGCCCGCACGACGCGCACGTCCAGCCTTACCGAAGCTGGCCAGCGCTATTTTTCCCGCGCCCAAAACCTGCTCATAGAAATGGCCGAGATAAACGCCGAAGCGGCACAAACCAGCACCAGCCTCACGGGCACAATCAAGCTTTCAGCCCCGCTTAGTTTTGGCCTGTCACATCTTTCGCCGATCATCTCGGACTTTGCCAAATCCCATCCAGAGCTTTCTATCCACATGGATTTCAATGATCGACAGGTTGATTTGGTGGATGAGGGCTATGACCTCGCCATCCGCATCGCCAATCTTAAGGACTCCTCGCTGAAAGCCCGCAAGCTAATCGATATTTCACTAGTACTTTGCGCTAGCCCAGACTACGTGCACCGCCACGGCGCGCCGCTTACGCCTGCCGATCTCAAGCAGCACGATATTCTGCATTATGCCAATACAGGGCCGGATTCTTGGCAGTTCACGACACCCAAAGGCGGCAAAACCTCGCTCACGCTTCCAGCTAAAATGCGCTCGAACAATGGAGATTTCCTGTGCCAGGCTGCCATAGACGGCCACGGGATTATCCTCTCGCCAAGCTTTATCGTTTGGGAGGCTCTGCGTCAGAAAAAACTGGTGCCGCTCATGTGCAATTACCGCCCCGCACCTATAACGGCTTATGCAGTTTACCCCGCAACCCGCCATCTGCCCGCTCGCTTTCGGCTGTTGATTGATACGGTTGTGGCACAGCTCAAGGCGCAGCCCCACTGGCGGGCCCCAATAAGCTGAGATATCCGCCGTTTTTACCGAGCGCAGCGAGGCGCGGGCCGGCGGCAAAAGCCGTTCAGCTCTGCTGATAAGGTGCGTTTGGCGAGTGGGGGCTTTGCGCGAGCCCCGTTTCAAGCACATACGTCTCTGAAGCCCTCACAGAGCCAAAGGCAAGCTAGCGTTTGCGGTAAGCGCAGCGGGGAACCCTCCGTGCGGGTTTTTTTGCTGGCGCAAAAACCCCCGCACGTTTGGGCGGTGGCCTCGCTGCGCTCGGCGGTGCTAGGCCGAAACTGCAGGGATAACCAGTGGGCCTTTTAGCGCTTTGGCCTCGGCACGGCTGAGTTGCTCGCCATTTTTGCGAGTCATCAGCGCTTCACGGGCGCGGGCGTAGGTGTCATCTTCCCAGAAGATCAGGCAGCCATTGCAGCCTTTGCCACAGCAGCCATCCACACCCACACGGTTGGTTTTGAACCGGCGCTCGGAGGTGTTTTCGGCCACAGAGTCTGCCAACGCATCGCGGCGCTTTTCGTAGGCCTTCTCATTGCGCTTGCCGCCGGTTTCCAGCCCCTGCACCAGTTTATCAAACTTCACCCGGTTCCATTGCTCGGTAGTCAGCGCCTTTTCTTTACGCAGCACAGAATAGACAGGGAAACGCGTCTTAAGATCCTCAAGGTCTTCGTGGTCAAACAGCGCAAAAGGCACCTTAATGGTGGCTTGCGCCCCGCCATGCACGGCCTCTTTTATCTCGCCCGAGACCAGTTCGAATTCATACATCCGCAGCAGCACGGTTTCGCGGCTCAGCGGTGATACAAAATCCAGCACCTCGCCAGCTTCGAGTTTGTTTTTCACGGCTACGTGGAAGGCGTCGTCGGTTACCTCCGTCACCACGCCCGCATATTCCCACTGCGCCAGCGCTTCGGTTTGCTCGTAATCGTGCGAATAATTGCTGAGGCGGCCATCGTGGAAGGCCAGCGTATAGCCGCGGTTGCCCACGCTCTCCAGCTCGCGCATGTACTTATGCGGGCTCCAGTTTTCGGGGTCTTCGTAATAATCATCTATCGCCATGCGGTAGGCCCGCGCCACAATCGCGGCGTAGTATTCAGATTTCCCGCGCCCTTCCACCTTAAGGCTATCCACCCCAACGCGCAGATAATCATCGAGCTTGGGCATGATGCACAGATCGCGGGAATTCAGAATGTACGAGCCGCGCCCGTCTTCCTCGATCGGCATCAACTCACCGGGGCGGCAGCCTTCTTCCAGCAAAAACTCGAACATATCGGCGTTGTCTTCGTTGATATCGAGTTCCTGAATAGTGCCGTCTTTCAGGCGCATCCGCACCTTATAATTCCAGCGACAAGAGTTGGCGCAATTGCCTTGGTTGGCGCCGCGCTCAGACATAAAATTGCTCAGCAGGCAGCGGCCAGAATAGGTCATGCACATGGCACCATGCACAAAGGCTTCCAGTTTTATATCGGGGCATTTTTCGCGAATCTCGGTCAGCTCAGCAAAGGATACCTCGCGTGCCAGCACCACAAGGTCAGCCCCGTGGTCCTCCCAGAACTTCACCGAAAGCCAGCTAGACACATTCGCCTGTGTCGAGATATGCAGCGGCAAATCGGGTGCGCGGTCTTTCACGAATTGAAACACGCCGGGGTCGGCAATGATAAGCCCGTCGGGGTTCACTTTGCGCACAGTATCAATGTATTCCTCCAGCTTTGGCACGTCCTTATTATGCGAAAACAGGTTCAGCGTTAGGTAAGCGCGCTTGCCGTGGGCATGGCAAAACTCAACGCCCTCAACCACTTCCTCAAGGCTAAATTGGCTTTTGGTGCGCAGGCTCAGATCGGGCGTGCCAAGGTAAACGGCATCGGCCCCATAAAGAATGGCCATTTTAAGTTTGCGCAGGTTGCCCGCAGGCATAAGGAGTTCGGAACGGTGGGTCATTTTGCATCTCTGGCTTGGGTAAGACACTGCCTTACCCGATTAGTCAGGAATTTCCAACCCCGCGAGCAAATGGCTGAATTGCGCGCCGTGCAT
>WTAL01000252.1 GCA_013139635.1 Paracoccaceae bacterium | reverse complement strand
CTGCAAGTGCCCGCACATGTGATCTGGCCCAGTCGGTATGACGCCACGGGCATTCGCCACAAGCCTCAACCTGCTGCCAGTTATACACCAGCTCCGGTGCGCCGTCACTGTCAAAAATCGAAGGCGGTGTGAACATGGATGGATTTGACTTTGTGGTGCGTATGGTTGGCGTTTCAACGATACTGTATTTGGCTGGTGAAATAGTGTTTCGGGTGCTGTCATGAGCGGCATAAAGGTTCAGCGGATTCGTGTTGATTTAATCAAGGCCGAAGGCCGCTTGCGAACGGTTGCCCGCTGAAGGTAGCAGGGTTTGTGAATGATATTGGCAAGCGCGGATTGAAGACACCTTTGACGGTTACCCAGTTCCTCGCTGGAGGCTTTCACAGACTGGTTTGCGGCGGGCATCGGTTTGAGGCTATCCGCCAGCTAGGCTGGGATGAAGTGGATGTGGTTCTGCATATGGGCACGGTTGATGAGCAGGATATGGATGAGGGGCTGGAGAACCTGACGCGCTCGGAATTGACTATGTTAGATCGGGCGTTGCACGTGGCACAGGTTAAGCGGATTTGGCTAAAACATAACCCTGATCGCAAACATGGCGGTTTCCGAAAAGAAGGCGAATGCCTAGAATCCTCGGTGGGTTCTTGGGCTGAAGCCATTGTCGGTCAGACAGGGTGGAGCGGTGGGACGCTGGCAAGATCAGCGGCTATTGGCAGTGCTATTGACCCGAAGTCGGCGGAATTATTGTTTGGCACTGATGTATCAAACAACCAAAAAGAGCTGCTGGCTCTGATCAAATTTGGCCCTGAGTTGCAGCGTGCTATTGCCGAGAGGATTTCGGCTGGTGAGGCCAAGACGGTGACCCAAGGCGCGGCATTGGTTGCTGGCGAACCGGAGGTGGCACCTGAGCCTATACCTGTGGCAAAGCAGGTAAACCGGATGTGGCAATCTTGGGAAAAGATGACCGAAGATGCGCAGGCGCAGTTCATTCTAGTGTTGAAGAATGAGGGCGTTATCTAATGGCGAAACTGCGCGGCGATACTATGACTTTGGACCTGCTTTCGTGGGAGGCTGAACCGATTGTTGAGGCGTTTGCGCCTGAGCGCGTGCGGACCTCCAGCTTGCGGGCGAAGATCACACCATCCCATATTTGCGGCTGCTGGCGCTAAGCCATGTGACCGGCGATGTGCGGTTACTTCAGCTGGGCGCTGAGCTGATGGGCCATTCGGTGATTGAGGACAAGTATCTGAACTGGGTGGATGTGGGCCGGTTGGCTGATCACAAAGAGACCGTTGACAAGGAATTCAACGCGGCGCGCCGCGTGGCAAGAATGGGAGTTCGGTGATGGAAGTGGTAACTCAAAAAAGCGTCGAAGATCATTGGCGGAAGCGGTTTCATATGAATTTCGGATTTGGTGCTCGGGTTGGGATTCTGTTTAAGAAGCGGTGCTCGGTGGAGAACCCGGATTTTCCACCACACCTATTGGAGCGCGACTACGGGTCAATGCCAACAATCATTTATTGGATTGCGGGTTACATCCGGCCATCATTTGCCGAAGTACAAGAATTTGCTCGGGCAATGGGTGTCACGCTTGAGTGGCTTGTGTTTGGGCACCCGTTTCCAATGGTTGCTCAGGGGAATAACCAATGAACTCCTCAAACCTCCCAGAATGGTTTTCCACGAGGGAATTCCTTGAAGCGAACTTGAAAGGTCTGCCCGATACTATTCAGGGACTAAACCGCAAAGCTAAGCGTGAAAACTGGTCGGATAAAATGCGCACTGACGGGTTGCCGCTGTGTGCAAAGCGAAGTGCTGTTTTTGGCAAAGGCAAAGGCAAAGGCAAAGGCAAAGGCAAAGGCAAAGGCAAAGGCAAAGGCAAAGGCAAAGGCAAAGGCAAAGGCAAAGGACTTGTCTACCGGATTGAAGTTCTCGCCGCCGCCCAGCAAAAGCAGCTGCGGCTGAAATATGCGGCCAAACAGGCGGATGCCAAGCCTGCGGTTTCTGTGAACGCACCAGCGAATGTACAGGAGCGGCTGGAAGAATTCGAGAAGCTGAGTGCAGAGAGCAAGGCGAAGGCGCGGAAAAAAATTGTGGCGCTCAATCTATTTGAGCAGTTGCGGCGCAAAGTGCGGGTGCGCGATGCGGTCGCGCGGTGGCGGAGGAATTCGGGGTTTCGGTAACGACGGTTCAAAACTGGCGTAATCTGGTGAAGCCGGTGATTACGGACAACCAGTATTGGGAGGCGTTTCTTGCGACACGTTACAAAGGCAAGGCGGGGTTCACTGCGGAGTGCGATCCTGTGGCGTTCGACCTATACAAATCATACTATCTAACCCCGGCGCAGCGGTCATTCCAATCCTGTTATCACTGGGTTCTCCAGCGCGCAGCGCGGTTCTTCTACCTCCAACGCACGGCCTTTGGCGGCAAGCCCACAAAGGCAAATTTCGGCGTGTCAGTGGACCGCTCAGTGCGCTTCGATATCAGCCGGATTGCCCCCATGCTGGAAGACCTGCACGAGCGCCTTTCAGGGGTGGTGATTGAATGCCTGCCATATGCAGATGTGATTAAGCGCTATGGCCGGCCAGTTTGAATAGCCCTAGTTTCCTAGACGCCTTGCTGCTTCCGTTTCTGCTGCCTTTCGAACTCGACGGGCGACAGCATCCTGTTTCTAGCGTGTTTACGTTTTGGATTATAGAACATTTCAATGTAGTCGAACACTTCACGCCTTGCGTTTTCTCTGGTTTTGTATGTTTTGCGC
>WTAL01000077.1 GCA_013139635.1 Paracoccaceae bacterium | reverse complement strand
AAGACCCTGCGGCTGACCAAGCTAAACTGCAAACAGATATTGCTGAGCTTCGGGGCCAAGTTGGCTCTGTGGTAAGTGCGGCGCAGTTTAACGGCCTTAACCTTGTGGATGGCACCAACGCTTCGGTAAACGTGCTGGCCTCGCTTGACCGTGATTCTGCTGGCAACGTAACGGCGTCCAATATCGCTGTTTCCGGCCAAAACCTCTCGACTGCTGCGGGCGCTGTTAAAGCGGGCCTTGCGGGTTCTGATGGTGTTGGTGGTGACGGCGCCACGGCAGCATTCTTCTTGGATGCGGCTGGCACGGGTGATATTGTTGTTGTTGATGCGGCTTTGGCTGCGGGTGACACCTTCAATGTTACGATTGGTGAAGAGACCGTTTCTTATGTTGTAACGGTTGAAGATGTAGCCGCGACGACCACTGAAGAAGTTGTAGCCAATGGTATTCGGACAGCTATTAACGGTATGAGCGATGCCAATATCACGGCTGATGTTGCATCAGATACCATTACGGTGACCAATGCTGCCGGTGATACGGTTAACATGACCTCCGAGCTCGTAAGCGTTGGTACTGGTGGGCTTTCCGGCCTAGCGGGCATTAACGTGGACGACGGTGGCGGGGGTAACTCTGTGCAAGCTCTGGCCGATATTGAGGGCCTGATTCAGACCTCGATTGATGCTGCGGCTTCGTTCGGTTCCAGCCAAGCCCGTATTGATACCCAGTCAGATTTCCTGGGTAAGCTCTCGGACTCACTGAAAACCGGCATTGGCGCCTTGGTTGACGCCAATATGGAAGAGGCTTCGGCTCGTTTGCAAGCGCTTCAGGTTCAGCAGCAGCTGGCCACGCAGTCGCTTTCGATCGCGAACCAAGCTCCGCAAAACATCTTGTCGCTTTTCCGGTAAGATAACTAAGCAGGCGGGGAGTTTTCTCCGCCTGGTTTGCCGCCACATCATCATGTTAACACGCCGGGAATTCCGGTAGGGTGGGAGGATACACCCCATGAATACTGCTATCTTAGCGCAGTCGCTCTATGCAAAGCCAACCCGGGAACTCGGGACGGCGCGGGGCATTGAATATAAGGCCTTTTCAAAGGCGACAGCCCGTCTTGCGAGCTGGAATAAAGACAAAGACAGTTTTGCCAGCCTTGCCGAGGCACTGTGTGAAAACCAACTTTTATGGACGGTGCTCGGGGCCGATGTTGCTGACAATGGCAATAGTCTGCCAGAGCAGCTGCGGGCACAGCTGTTTTACCTCACTGAATTCACCAATCATCAAACCCGCAAAATTATGGCCGGAGAGGCCGAGCCGGGGGTTTTGGTTGAGATCAACACCAGCATCATGCGCGGCTTGCGCGATTGTGCGGGTAGCTTTCAGGAGGTGCCGCTATGAGTGGCTTAGTGCTAAAACTCCGCCCCGCCGAGCGGATAATGATCAACGGTGCGGTGATCGAAAACGGCGACCGTCGCACGCGGCTGAATGTGCTGACGCCCAATGCCAATGTGCTGCGGCTGCGAGATGCTATTCACCCCGACGAGGCCAATACGCCGGTAAAACGCGTGTGCTATATCGCCCAGCTTTTATTGGCCGGAGAGGCCGAGCCGGTGGCAGCACGTAAGCAGCTTATGCAAGGCATAGAGCAGCTTGGCCAAGTGTTTCAGGATACCGAATGCCGTGCGCATCTCGGAGATGCCAAGGCCCAGCTGCAGGAGGAAAACGACTATCAGGCACTTAAGTTCCTGCGTTTTTTGCTGCCAATTGAGGCCGGATTAATGGAGGCAGCGCAATGACCCCCTCAGCCCCCATTGGCGGCATTGCCGGCTGGCGCTTTATGCAACGCACACAGGAAAGCCAACAGGCGGCCTTTACGGCCTCTCCTGCGCTTGACCGTGAGCTGACTCACTTTAAGGAAAACATATCCAAAATTGAGTCGGCAGAAGACTTGGTGAATGATTACACCCTGTTTAAGGTCGCGCTGGGGGCTTTTGGGCTGGAAGATAATGTGGCCGATAAGTTCTTTTTCAAAAAGGTTTTGGAAGAGGGCAGCGAGGATGATGGTGCCTTTGCGCTGAAGCTGACAGACACCCGCTACCGCGAATTTGCCGAGGCTTTTGGTTTTGGCAATGCGGGCGGCTCCCGCGTGGGGGAATCTGATTTTGCCCAAAAAATCACCGAGGCTTACGAAGTGCGCCAGTTTGAAAAGGCGGTCGGGGAGTCTGATAGCTCTATGCGCTTGGCGCTGAATTTGGAGCGTGAAATTGGCAAATATGCTGATGGGCCAAACCCCGAAACCACGGGGTGGTTTCAGGTTATGGCCAATCCCCCCATGCGTGAAGTGCTTGAGACGGCTTTGGGATTGCCGACAACCATCGGCACGCTGGATATTGATCGCCAACGCGAGATATTTCAGGAGGCCAATGTACGGCTGTTTGGCAGCAAGTCTTTGGATGTGTTCCAAGATCCCGAAAACGTGGATAAGTTGCTGCGAAATTTCTTTGCCCAAGAGCAAATTAGCAATGGCCCCGGCCCGCTGACAAAAGGTATGGGCGCGCTGACTCTTATGCAAAATGCAGTCACGGCGGCTGCCAGCTTTGCAGCGTTTAACCGGCGCGATTTTTAAGGGTTGGCTTAGCCCATGATCATCCACACAACCAGCAAGCTCACCACCAAATAAACCAGCGTGTTCACCATCCAGCGCAGCAACGAGCCGTCGCCCTCGGGGTTCACCCCGAGCCGCTCGCAAACCTTGGTTCCGGGCCAGAGAAACGCTTCGGATAATTTCATGGTTTAATGCCTTTTCTATGATGTTGCTGTAATTTGTCTAGCGGTAAAAGGCCCATTTTTCAAATTTATAATTTGGCGGTTTCTGCCAAGCCTGAGAAAAAATTGAACCAAAACCAGTTTTTGCGCCACTATACCCTGAAAGCAACGCAATCCGGGTGCCAACGTCGTGCAAAAAGACAAAGCCTATATCGCTTATTTAGCGGGCCGCGCACGGCTTCGAGACCGCGCCGCGTTTGGTAAGTTGGTGACACATTTTAGCCCGCGCCTGCTTTCCCATGCTTACCGGCTTCTCGGCCACCGTGAAGAGGCGAAAGATGCTGTGCAGGAAGCGTGGGTAGAGATTACGCGCGGCCTGCCAAAGCTACGCGATGACGCGGCGTTTATGGCGTGGGCCTACCGAATAACCTCGCGCCGCTGTGCGCGCCAGATTGATAGGAACGTGAAAGCGCGGGCGCATGTGCCGGACGTGCCAGAGGCCGTGTTTGAGGATGTGGGTTCGGTGCGGGCGGCGATTGACAGGCTGAAGCCTGTGCAGGCCGCGACGATCCGCTTGTTTTACATCGAAGAAATGAGCCTGCGCGAGGTGGCTTTGGCGATGGATGTGCCGGAGGGCACCGTAAAATCCCGCCTCTCGCAGGCTAGAAAACAACTCAAAACCCATCTGAAAGGATATGAAGATGACAAGTATTGATGACCTAATCAAAGAAGCGCTGACCGAGCAGGAAAGCGAAATAATCGAAAGCACAGAGGAATTGGGGTATTTCAGCCTCACCATGGGCTTGTTTAGCGGCAAGCTAGGGTGGGTGAGCTGGGTCATTATGTTGACGCAGAGCGCGATGTTTGTGGCCGGCGTTTGGGCAGCATGGCGGTTTTTTGGCGCGGTTGATGTGCTTATGGCCGTTAAGTGGGGGATGAGCGCTGCGGTGCTGATTTTAATGGCGGGCATGTTGAAAATGAGCCTGATGCCGCAAATTCAGGCGGATCGTGTTTTACGGGAATTAAAGCGGGTGGAGTTGCTGATTTTGCACCGCGCGGGGGAATAGCGGTAAATTGCCTCCGGCCAGCGCCTCGCTTCGCTCGGTGGCGGCGCGGCGGTATGGTGATTGGGGCAAGCAATGCGCACGCGCCGCGCTGCAACTTGGTCGCTTGCCAAGGGCGCGTCAGGTGCCGTGGCTTTGGTCATAGCCATTTGGGTCAGGGGCTTGCCAGCCTTTTAGCGCATTGGGCGCGGGCTTAAATACCTGAACGAGCAGCGGGTGGCAGGCGGCGGTGTCACTGGAATGCTCGCTTGAGCAATCACCGCCGGGGCAGGCGGAGAGTGCGCCGAGCAGGGGGATTTCGGCGAAGAACTCAAGGTAGTCATCGGGGCGCACGGGGCTGGTTTTCATGAAATATTGGCCGGTATCGCGGGTGAAACCGGTGCACATAAACACGTTTAATACGTCATGCACGTGCGGTTCTGCCTCGGATAGCGCCATGCCAGTATGGGCCGCCAGTGCGCGGGTCAGGTTGGAGTGGCAGCAATGGTGGTATTGCCCGCCGCTGAGCAGATTGTTGGTATAGGGATCGCAACGGGTGCCGATCACATCATGCACAGAGCCGCCGAATTGGTCGATGCCGTACCAGCTGAGGGTGTCTTGCACGATGGTCGCCATGGGGCGCAGAGTGGGGAATGACGACCACATTTGCTGGCCGGTTGAAATATGCGTGCCGTGCAGGGCGCGGGTTTTGCCGGAGTAAAAGCGCTCGGAGAGGTTCTCGGCATTCCAGAGATTGAGGTCTCCGACTTGCGGGCCTTCAATGGAGGTGATCCGGAAGAAATGGCCTGCTGGCGCGTTGAAGCAACGGGCATCGCGGGGCGGGATTGTGACTTCGTTTACCAGCGTGGCTTCTGCGCGGGCGGCCTGGTAAAGCGCCAAGTTGGGCCTTTTTAGGGTGTCATCCGGATAGCAGATCACGGGTTTTATGGCACGGCGGGTTTTGGCATCAGTTGGTTCCATGCCGCGAGCCTAGCAGCGCCGTGGCATGGGTCAAGATTAATCCGCTGGGGTGGTATTGATACGGACATCTAGCTCGGGTGCGGGTTTATCGGTGGCAGCCAATGAGCCGGTGGGGAAGTTGCGCGGGCGATCTTTCATCAGCGGCTCTTCGGGCACGTGGTTTGGGTCGGCTTGGCCCATGAGGTTGGCGAACTCGATGAAGGCGTCATCGGTATTGGCAAAGCCCCCGCGCGTGAAAAAGGCGTCTAGCTTGGGCCAATAGGTTATGGCTTCGTCTACCAGCGGGTCGGAGCCGCGAACGTATAGGCCGGTTTGAATCATTGGCGCGGCCTTTTCATAAGCCGAGATGATGCGGCGGGCGTGATTTATCAGGGTGCTTTCGCCGGTGTTGGCCACACCGGGGAGGCAACGGGACACAGAGCGCCGGACATCGACCGCCGGAAAGCGGCCGCGCTCGGCGATTTCGCGGTCCAGCACGATGTGGCCGTCTAGCACGCCGCGAGTGATGTCGGCGACTGGTTCTTCCATATCGGAGCCTGCGACCAGCACACTGAAAACCGCTGTAATATCGCCGCTGCCTTGGGGGCCGGGGCCGGCGCGCTCGGCGAGTTGGGCAATTTGGTTGGCCGTCGATGGTGGGTAGGCGCGCAGGGACGGGGCCTCGCCCGCTGTGAGCGCGATTTCGCGGTGGGCTTCGGCGAAGCGGGTGATGGAATCCAACAGCAAAAGCACGTGCTTGCCTTGGTCGCGGAACGCCTCGGCGGTGGCCATGGCCATCCACGCGGCGCGGCGTTTTATCAGGGGGGATTGATCGGAGGTGGCGGCGATGACAACGGCGCGGGACATGCCCTCGCTGCCGAGGGTTTCCTCGACAAAATCACGCAGCTCGCGGCCACGCTCGCCTATTAGGCCAATGACGACCACATCAGCCTCTAGCCCTTTGGCGAGGTCACCTAGCAGAGTGGTTTTGCCAACGCCGGAGCCAGCAAAAATGCCGATGCGCTGGCCGCGTGCCAGTGGCAGCATGGTGTTGAAAATCCCGAGGGACGTATTTAGCCGTGCGCCCATGCGACGGCGCAGGGCGGCGGGGGGCGGGGCGCGGTGCAAAGGCGCAGTTTCTAGACCTTGGAAAAGCGGCTCGCCGTCTAGCGGCTGGCCGAAAGCGTCTACTATACGGCCTATCCATGAGGGGCTGGCGGCGGCACCGCTTACGCCATCAAGCGAAACAAGGTCTCCGATGGCTACGCCTTGGGGCGAATCATATGACATGGCGCGGATTTCATCGGGGGCGAGGGCGACGACTTCGCCGCCTCGGCTATCGCCCGCATCGGCTGAAATGGTGATTTGGTCTCCCACGCGGGCATGCAGGCTGAGGCCTTCTATACGGATAGAGCCGCTATCGACACCTATAACCCGCCCGTAGCGGGTGATGGGGCGAATCGCGGAAAGCTTGCTGGTGAGGGGGGCGAAATCAAACTGCATAAAACTGTATCCATTCTGGCTGTTGGTTACCCTTTATTCACCAAGATTGG
>WTAL01000251.1 GCA_013139635.1 Paracoccaceae bacterium | reverse complement strand
CAAAGCCATGCGGCTATAACCACGGCGGGCGATGTGTCGCTCGGGATAACCCTAGACGAGCCACCCGCAGGCTGGCGTTTGGCCAACCCTGAAGACGCCAAGCCGGTAATGATGGCTCTGCTGAATGGCCAAACGCCGATTATTGAGGGTGAGAATATCTGGGGGCTGGAGGCGGGCAGAGGGCCGGTAAAGCTGATAACTTCAGAAGCACCCGTAGAAACGGGGCCAGAAGTGCTGGCATACCATCCGCAGCGCTTTGCGCTGGGCCTTGGCTGTGCGCGCGGTTGCGATGTGAGTGAAATGTGGAATTTGGTGCAGGAAAGCCTGAAGGACGCAAATATTGCGCCCGAAGCGATTGCCTGCGTGGCCTCGCTGGACCTGAAGGCCGATGAGACCGCGATGATCGAGACCGCTAAGCGGCTGGACGTGCCGTATCGGGTGTTTACAGCGGCTGAGCTGGAGTCTGAGGCGGGTCGGCTGGCCAATCCGTCGGACGTGGTTTTCGCTGAAGTTGGATGCCACGGTGTATCTGAGGGGGCCGCGCTTGCTGTGGCGGGGGCAAAGACGGTGCTCACCGTTGAAAAACGCAAAACCCTGAATGCCACCTGTGCGTTGGCGCGCTCACATGAACCGATCATCGAGCTGGCGGGCCGCTCCCGAGGCAAGCTTTCCATCGTGGGCATCGGGCCGGGGCAGCATAGCTGGCGCACGCCTGAGGCCAGTATGCTAATTGCCCAAGCCGAAGAGCTGATAGGCTATGGGCTTTATATTGACCTGCTTGGCCCCTTGGCCGCTGGCAAAAAGCGCTCAAACTTCCCACTAGGTGGCGAGGAAGACCGCTGCCGCTATGCTTTAGAGCAGGCAGGAAAAGGCCACAATGTGGCGCTGATCTGCTCGGGCGATGCCGGCATTTATGCCATGGGTGCGCTGGTTTATGAGCTGCTCGACCGTGGGCCAGAGGCGCTCGGTGTGAGCGATGCCGCGCGGCGAACCGAGGTGGTTTCAACCCCCGGCGTTTCGGCCCTGCAAGGCGCGGCTGCGCGGGCGGGCGCGCCGCTGGGGCATGATTTTTGTGCAATTTCATTAAGTGATTTGCTGACGCCCCGCGCGGACATTGTTAAGCGCCTGAAAGCCGCTGCCGAGGGCGATTTTGTGATCGCGTTTTATAATCCGGTTTCCAAACGCCGCCGCACTCTGCTGGCGGAAGCCCGAGATACTTTGCTAAAGCACCGCCCCGCTGACACGCCGGTTATGCTGGCCAGCAATCTGGGCCGCCCCACCGAGGCCGTGCGCTATGTGCGGCTTGATGCGCTTGAGGTGGACGATGTGGATATGCTGACGGTGGTGCTAATTGGCTCTAGCAACTCCAAGCTGGCGCAGTTGGGTGAAGGCCCCCGCATGTATACCCCGCGCGGCTATGCGCGTAAAATTGACGGAGACCTATCATGACAGTTCATTTTATCGGTGCAGGGCCGGGAGACCCTGACTTGATTACCATCAAAGGCCGACGGCTGATCGAGGCTTGCCCTGTGTGCCTTTATGCTGGCTCGCTGGTGCCCGAAGCCGTGGTGGCCTGCGCACCTGCGAATGCGCGGGTGCTGGATACTGCACCGATGACATTGGATGACACCCACGCCGAGATTGTGGCCGCACACGCGTGCGGGCAAGACGTAGCGCGGGTGCATTCGGGCGACCCCGCGCTTTACGGCGCAATTGCGGAGCAAATCCGACGATTGAAAGCGGCGGGTATTCCTTATGACATTACGCCGGGGGTTTCGGCTTATTCGGCGGCAGCGGCAGCAATGGGGCAAGAGCTGACCATTCCCGAAATCGCACAGAGCATTGTGCTGACGCGGGTTTCAATGAAATCAACCGATATGCCCGCGGGCGAAACGCTAGAGAATTTCGGGCGGACAGGCGCGACGCTGGTGATCCATCTCGGCATTCGAGCCTTGCGTGAAATCAGGCGGCAACTGGCGCCGTTTTATGGCGATGATTGTGCTGTGGTAGTGGCCTACCGTGTGGGCTGGCCGGATGAGAAAATTATTCGGGGCAGACTTTCGACCATTCATGGCTTGGTGCGGGATGAGAAAATTACCCGCACCGCGATGGTGTTTATCGGGCCAGCGCTAGATGCGGCGGACGACTTTAAAGACTCCGCACTTTATGACCCCGCCATTCCGCACGTTTTGCGGCCAAAGGTGAAGGTATGAATGAATTTGCAAAAGGCGAAGTGTGGTTGGTGGGGGCAGGCCCCGGAGATGCGGGGCTGCTGACTTTGCACGCTGTGGAGGCTTTGAAGGCCGCTGACATTGTGGTGCATGACGCGCTGGTGAGCGCAGAGGTGCTGGCCTATACTGCAGGAGCCGAGCTGGTTTTGCTCGGCAAGCGCGGCGGAATGCCTTCGCCCAAGCAGCCCGAGATTAACGCGCGGCTGGTGGCCGAGGCCAAGGCTGGCAAGCGGGTGGTGCGCCTTAAGGGGGGCGACCCGTTTATGTTTGGGCGTGGGGCTGAGGAAGTGTTGGCGCTGGTAGCGGCGGGTGTGAAATTCAGGGTCATTCCGGGGATCACGGCGGGCATTGGCGGGCTGGCTTATGCCGGGATTCCGGTGACAGCGCGCGACTTCAATTCAAGCGTTATATTTTTAACGGGGCATGACCATACGGGGCTTTCGCCTGAGGGGGTAGACTGGGCCGCTGTGGGCAAGGCGGCGGGCATGATCGTGCTTTATATGGCGATGCGGCATATGGATGAGATAGCCAAAAAGCTGATCGCAGGCGGCATGCCATCGGATATTCCGGTGGCGGTGGTGATGAACGCTTCATTGCCTGACATGAAGGTATTGGAAACCACTCTTGAGAACGCGGCGGCGGATATTGCGGCGAGTGGTATAGGCGCACCAGCGATTGTGAGCATCGGCGGCGGTAACCTGCTGCGCGAGCAGATGACATGACGCTGAAGGGGCTGATCATTGCGGCGCCGTCATCTGGCGCGGGGAAAACGGTGGTTACGCTGGGGCTTCTGCGGGCCTTGAGGCGGCAGGGGGCGGATATATGCTCAGCCAAATCGGGGCCGGATTATATTGACCCTGCCTTTCATGCGGCAGCCACGGGGAAGGCTTGTATAAATCTAGACGCTTGGGCCATGCCGCCAATGGCCCTAAGGGCCATGGCCCATCGTCAACCTTCTGGATTGCTGCTGATTGAGGGCGCGATGGGCCTTTTCGACGCCGCGCCTGTGGCGGGGAGCGCGATGGGGAAGGGCTCGGTGGCTGATCTTGCCGAAGTGCTGGACCTGCCCGTGGTACTGGTGGTGGATGTAGCGCGGCAGGCACAAAGCGTGGCGGCTGTGGTGGCGGGGCTGGCGGGGTTTCGCAAAGGTGTGCGCGTGGCGGGCGTAATTTTAAACAAAGTTGGCTCGGCTAAGCACCGGATGATGATCGAGCGGGCAATGGGAGAAGTTCCAGTGCTGGGCGCGGTGCCGCGAGATGTGCGGATGGTGCGGGAGTCACGCCACCTTGGATTGGTGCAAGCCCATGAGGATGCGGGGCTTGAGGGTTTTATTGAAGGCGCTGCGGATGTGGTGGCTGAAGCTGTAGATATTGCAGCGCTTGCCGCATTGGCTAAAGGGCTGGTGGCGGCAGGGCCAATGCCCCGCGTTGCGCCGCTAGGCCAGCGGATAGCGGTGGCGCGAGACGAGGCCTTTGCCTTTGCCTATCCACATACGCTGGAAGGCTGGCAGGCGGCTGGGGCCGAGGTTTCGTTTTTTTCGCCACTAGCGGATGAAGGGCCTTTGCGCACTGCCGACGCTGTGTTTTTGCCCGGTGGATACCCTGAATTACATGCCGACAAGCTGGCAGGCGCGGCGCGATTCAAGGCCGCTATGTGGGAAAGCAAGGCGCTGATCTATGGCGAGTGCGGCGGCTATATGGCGCTGGGCGAAGGGCTGGTGGATGCGGATGGCACTCGCCACGAAATGCTGGGGCTTCTGCCGGTAAGCACCAGCTTTGCCGCACGAAAGCTGCATTTGGGGTATCGAAAACTGAAAGCCCTTGGTGGTCCATATGCGGGGGAAGCCCTAAAGGCGCATGAGTTTCACTACGCTTGTGTTACGAAGATGGCCCCACCAAATTTGTTTGAGGCGCAGGACTCGATGGGGGGTGATTTAGGGAAAATGGGGCACCAAAGAGGTAAGGTATCTGGCTCTTTTGCTCATTTGATCATGTCGCGTGTCTAAGGTTCGTAGTTTGGCATAACAATAAAATAGCCTAGGGGATTTTATAGGTGATCAAATTCCCCAAAAAAACCGCGCTCAAATGGCGGAAAAATTACCCCTATATCTTCGCCAAGACCGAACTCGGATAATGCTTGATAGAACGCATCTTCCGCCGCATCACCATCTGCCTCTATCGGCCCAAATCTGATATTTGAACGCCTACCGAATGCAAGTACATAATCAACAGGGCCAGCCCAAGTTTCATAGTCTAGAAATAGCCAGTCATTTTCAGAAATCCCTAGCATCCTCAGGAAATCTTCGCATTCATCGAATACTGGCGGCATGCTCGGAGCTAGAATCCCACATCCTTTAAATGGCTCGGTTACATTACGAAATACGCATCGATCCGGCAGAGCGCTCCGGTTGATATCGCTTGCCGTGGAAAAGAAACCTTTAAAACTATATGCCATAAACATCGTTGTACGAGCTCCAAAAAATTGTGTCCACAAATAATTAGAAAGAGCTACAAAACGATCAAAGAGGGCCGCATATTTTTGGGTTCTCAGATTCCCGTTGATCCCTAAAATATATGCCCACTCTTAGCGGCCTTCACCGCAAGGTAGCCCTTATTATGCGGGTTTTCGCCGACTTTTAGCGCCACCCGCTCAGCCACTTGCACACCAGAGCTTTGCATTTTGGCCAGTTTAGCGGGGTTATTGGTCATCAGCCGCACGGCACTAAAGCCCAGCGCTTTCAGCATTTGCGCGCCCAGTTCAAAATTGCGCTCGTCATCTTCAAAACCAAGCCGATGGTTGGCCTCAACCGTATCAAACCCTTGGTCTTGCAGGCTGTAGGCGCGCATTTTATTGGCGAGCCCAATGCCCCGGCCCTCTTGGTTCATATAAAGCAGCACGCCCGCGCCCTCAGCACCGATTTGCGCCAGCGCCGCCCGAAGCTGTGGGCCACAATCGCATTTAAGCGAACCGATCAGGTCTCCTGTAAAACAAGCCGAGTGCAGGCGAGCCAGCACGGGCTGGCTGCGGTCTGCACTGCCGATTTCAATAGCGTAATGCTCCTCGGAGCCGTCATCAGGCCGAAAAACATGCACGCGGCCAAGCTTTGAAACTTCAAGCGGCACGCGGGCGGAAGAAACCTCATGCAGGCGGGTAGTGGCGGCGCTTGCGATGTCCTCGACATCAAGCAGCAGCAAGCCCTCTGGCAGAGCCTCAGCCTGTACCGCTAGCACAGCAGGGAGTAGATGGGCCTTTTTGCAAAGGGAAATCGCCGCACGATGCGCGCCCACTTCGCCGCCGCGTGCCGCCTTAAACGGCCCCTTTAGAGGGGTGGCAAGGTCAATCGATGGGTCCGCCACGGCCTTCAGCCATGAAAGGTTAGCACTGCGCGGTAGCTTTACCCGCACAAGGTCACCGTCATATACCGGAATATGCAGGGTCTCGGCCCGCCACGCAGTGAGCGCTAAAACCGGCGCATCCAACGCACGCAAAGCTTCCCAGCGCGCCGCCCCCAGCGTTTCAACCGCCGCCACTAGCCACAAATCGTCGCCCACCTGCACGCCCACGGGCAAGCCAAGGCGCAAATCATGCGCGGCACGGGCGAGCCTCTCGGCGGCGGTCAAGGCCAACATCGGCGATTCCTTGTTTCAGTTCTTGCCCATTCTATAGCCCCCGCGGCCCGGAATTGAAACATTTGCTTCATTTTGCACACAAGCGGGTGAGATTTCGCGCGCCCCCTTGCGTCAGCCGCTCTGAAAGCCAAAATAACACTCATACAAACGGAGGAAAATGCCATGGGCACCCTGAAAAAAATACTGATGGTTGATGACGACGAAGACCTACGCGAGGCGCTGGCGGACCAGCTGGTGCTGACCGATGATTTTGATGTTTTTGAAGCCGGAACGGGGGCCGAGGGCCTGACCAAAGCCAAGGAAGCGCTCTATGATCTGGTGATCCTTGATGTGGGCCTGCCCGATATGGATGGCCGCGAGCTGTGCCGCTTGATGCGCAAACAAGGCGTAAAAGCACCAATCCTAATGCTCACCGGCCACGATACCGACAGCGATACCATTCTGGGGCTGGATGCTGGCGCAAATGATTACGTAACAAAACCGTTTAAATTCCCCGTGCTGCTGGCCCGTATTCGTAGCCAGCTTCGCCAGCATGAGCAATCTGAGGACGCGGTATTTACCGTGGGGCCATACACTTTTAAGCCTGCCGCTAAAATGCTGCTAACTGAAGACGAAAAGAAAATCCGACTGACGGAAAAGGAAACCAATATCCTTAAATTTCTCTATCGCGCGTCTGATGGCGTGGTTGCCCGCGATGTGCTGTTGCACGAGGTTTGGGGCTATAATGCGGGGGTTACGACCCATACGCTTGAAACCCACATCTACCGCCTACGCCAAAAAATCGAGCCAGACCCAAGCAATGCCCGCATTTTGCTAACCGAAAGCGGCGGCTATCGGCTGGCAGCGTAAAAAACACAGTTTCTCCCTGAACTTGAGCCTGCCCTTCGGGGCGGGTCTTTTTTATTCTGAGAGCCGTGTAACCGAGCTCCTTGCGGTCTCAAGGTCGTCAAAAAATGGATACGCTTGCTGTAACAGCAATATCTGCTGCACTTCAGCAAACCTGATAATATACCAAACGCCGTTTTCGCTCAGCACCAGAAATTGGGTTTCCTGCCGAAACACCGCGCCGTCTACCACCATTTCAAACGTAGAGGGTATAATGCCGTAGGCGATTACGGTGCCATCTGAATGGATAGCGTCGGTTAAATCAACACGTTCCATTTCGAATTCAAAGTGTCGAAACTCGGCTCGGGTCATAACTTGGTCAAGCTGTTCTTTTACGAGGTTCAGGAACGCATCCAAAGGCATATTTGCTTGCGCTGCCAAGCTTTGAAGAACTCTATCAGGCGCAATGCGAAACACCCGCATCATATCATTTTCAGCCAACGCCTCCGTAAAATCATTTATGGAGGCCTCCAGTGCGGCCTTTTCCACATTCGTTATCGGCCGCGCACTTGCATGGCTAAACCCCAGCACCATTAGGATTACTAAAATATATCGCATACAAACCTCTTTTATTTGGACCAAATTCAATCAACGCGTAAGTTAAACTTTAGATTCAGGGTTAATCTTATAAAACACATAGGGAATCACCAATAAATACAATGCCCCCAGCACAAAGTAAGGTGCCCTCAGCGCCGTTTCATAGCTGGTAAAGCTGTCAAACCCCTTCACCATTACCCCCGCCAAAATCGCACCCAGCGGGATAACACCCCACGAGATAAACCGGTAAACCGAGTTCACCCGCCCCAGCAGCTCGGGCGGCGTTTCGCGCTGGCGCAAAGGCACCGCCACCACATTCCAGAGCAAACTGCCAAAGGTTGCCAGAAAAAACGCAAAGCCAACCCATGCAGGGTGGCTGGCCGCCCCGATCATCAGCATCTCTACGCCAGACAACACGACCGCAATGCGCAGTGCCCAGCCCTCGCCAATCCGTGCTACAATCCGCGGGGCCAGAAGCCCGCCAAGGCCACCGCCCACCGCGCCAAATGACATAATAAGCCCATAGCCCAGTGCGCCGACTCCCAAAATATCTTGCGCAAACAGCACCAGAATAGTCAGCGCCACCGTGCCCGCAAAATTCAAAAACCCCGTCACCATTGCCAACCGCAAAATCAACGTGTGCCGCCACACCCACACCATTCCCTCTTTCATCGCCTCAAGCGCAGGGGCCTGCCGCGCGGCGGGTATGGGGCGTGGCCGCAAACGCCACACTAACCCCGCCGCCACCGCAAAGCTGACGGCATCCAGTAAAAAGGGCAGGGGCAGCGCAATAGCAATCAAAAACCCAGCCAAAGGCGGCCCGACAAACTCACCAATAATCTGCTCGGCGCTCCACATGGTGCCGTTGGCCTTGGGCAGGTCGCGTTCCTCAACCAGTTGCGGCAAAATCGTTTGCGCGGTGTTATCCCGCAGCACTTCAGCCGCGCCCAGCATAAATGCCGCCGCTGCCAGCAGCATAATCGCCCCGCTTGAGGGCATCCAAAACACCAGCGCCACTACACAAAGCGTAAGCAGCGCCCGAAACACATCCGCCCCGACCATCAGCTTTTTATGCGCCACCCGATCGGTGATAACCCCCGCGGGCAACGAAAGCAAAAACCACGGCAAGCGCGAGGCAAAAGCGACAAACGCAATATCTAGCGGATCTTTCGAAATCAGCGTCGCCAGCCACGGGTAGGCCACCATCGCAATCCCGTCACCAAGGTTGCTGATAGCCGTCGCCCCAAACACCAGCCGGAAATTCCGGTTTTTCCACAAGCTTGGCTCTGGCCGTTTGGCATTTTCGGGGGTATCGTTATCGCTCATAAACGCGGAGACTATCATGCCCATCACCATTTGCACCTGGAATATCAACTCTATCCGCCTGCGCGAAGAGATCGTGCTAAAACTGCTACGCGAAGAAGCGCCGGATGTGCTGTGTTTGCAAGAATGCAAATCCCTACTGGAGCTGATGCCCACCGTAGGCTTTGCCGAGCTTGGCTACAGCCTAATAGGCCGTGGGCAAAAGGGCTATAACGGCGTGGCGATCCTTTCAAAACTGCCGATGGAAGACGCCGGTAGCCATGATTTTTGTGGCAAAGGTGATGCCCGCCATGTGGCCGGAAGGCTCAATAACGGCATGACTATTCATAATTTTTATGTGCCTGCTGGTGGGGATAAGCCCGATCGCGAGATCAACGAAAAATTCGGCCATAAGCTCGATTTTCTGACCGAAATGCAAGAGTGGTTTGCGGCAGAAACCCCGCAAAAATCGGTGTTGGTCGGAGATCTGAACATCGCGCCTTTGGAAGATGATGTTTGGTCCCACAAACAGCTTCTCAAAATCGTATCGCACACGCCGGTTGAGGTGGAGCACCTAGGTAATGTCATGAAATCAGGCGCTTGGGTGGATATCACGCGGCAAGACATCCCCGAAGGCAAGCTTTATAGCTGGTGGTCTTACCGCGCCAAAGATTGGGATAAAGCCGATAAAGGCCGACGGCTCGACCACATTTGGGCCACGGCAGATATCGCCCCAACCGCCCATTCCAGCCGCATCCTACGCGCCCCGCGCGGCTGGGAGCGCCCGAGCGACCACGCGCCAACCTTCGCCAGCTTTGACCTATGATCAACGCCACGCTTGAGGGCCAAATTGGCCGCATTACACTTAACCGCCCCGAGGCGCATAACGCGCTCACAAAATCGGCAATGGGTGAGATACAGGCCACGCTGGAAGGCTGGGCCAACAGCGATATTCGCGCCGTAGTCATCACCGGCGAGGGCCGTAGCTTTTGCGCGGGTGCCTCTCTTGATGAGCTTGGCGATGGCGACTGGGACAGCAACCCGCTCACCCCACTTTGTGCCACCGTTGAGGGCTTCAAAGCCCCCGTAATTGCTGCGCTTAATGGCGGGGTGTTTGGCGGCGGGGTTGACCTCGCGCTCGCCTGCGATTTTCGCATCGGCGTGCAGGGCATGAAAATGTTTGTGCCCCCCGCCAAGCTCGGCATTCATTATGAGCCAGAGGGCATAGAGCGTGCCGTGCAGCGCTTGGGCGCACAAATGGCGCGGCGGGTGTTTTTGCTGGCCGAAAAGTTTGAGGCTGAAGCCCTGCTCACCCATGGCTTCCTTGATGATCTGGTTGCGCCAGACGCGCTGGAAGCCCGTGTAAAAGAGCTGGCCGCAACCATCGTTAACCTTGCTCCGATGGCCGTGCAAGGCATGAAACAAACCATTCTTGAGACCAGCCAAAACCGCTTGGATGTTACGGCAGCCAAAGCCCGCGTGCGCACCTGTTTTGCCTCAAGTGACCACGCCGAGGGCCTAGCCGCCATGCGCGAAAAACGCCCGCCAAATTTCACGGGTTCGTAGGGTTTTACCCCACCAACCCCCGCGCCGCCACGCTCCGCATGGCCACTTCAATGCGCTTTGCCGCACTGCCCGCATAGCTTCGTGGCAGCATTATCTCAAACCCGCCCTCAATCGCTATCAGCGTGGCCGGAATATCTGCCAGCACCGTATGCGCCACCTGCTCCGATGCCATGATCTCCACGTCAACTTCCACCAGCCGCGCTAGCACGTCTGGCCCACCGCTCAGCCGCAGCCGCCCGAAAGCATCCGACATATCGGCAACCGCCGCCATGCCTTTCAGCTTACCCGCATTCAGCGCACCAAACACCAGCCATTGCCCCGGCGCACGCCAATAGGCCGTGGCGCTATCACTTTTGCCGCATTGCCCCGCGGGCGGTAAAATCATCCCGATTTCAGCTTTCAAGGTATCGGCCACACCCATCATCTGCCCCTTAAACGGGGCAACAAACGTCACAACTGGCAGCGCCACCACCTCAAGCCGCATCGTGCCAATCGTTAGCGGCAACCCCTCGAAAATCTCTGATTCCTCAAGCACGTAGCCGCTCCCCCTTGGCATCCAGAAACACTGGCGGGCCGATCTTGCAGATCGCCGAAATGCCACTGGTGGCATCTATCATCCGAATGGTCTCCCCATGCCGCGCCCGCCCGTTTTCCAGCAGGCCCAGCGCCACCATATGGCCAAGCGTGGGTGAAAATACCGCCGAAGTTATATGCCCCTGCACGTTATCAGCGGCAAAGTCGCCCTCCACTAGCAATGCCCCGCCCACCAGCGCTTTTACGGTGCCAACGGTCGTCAACCCCACCAGCTCTGGCCCGCGCAAGCCTTCCCGCAGAGACATCTCACGCCCGGCGAAATCCTTCTCCGGCGTTGGAAACCCAAGGTCATGGTGGCTCACGCGGCCATCAATCTCGGCATGAGTTAAATAGCCCTTTTCCACCCGCATTACATTCAGCGCCTCAAGGCCATAAAGCCCGCCGCCCAGCGCTTCGGCTTTGCGCAGCAGCCAACGCATAAGCGCCTCGCCGTAGTGGGCAGGCACTGCAATTTCAAACCCAGCTTCACCGGAATACGAAACCCCGAAAACCCGCGCCTTTACGCCCTCGACCTCCATCGCCTGAAGGTGCATAAACTCTGGTCCCGCCAGCACTTTATGTGCCATCGGCCCATGCACGGCCACCTGAGCCCAGTTTTCCGTCACGTCAATAATATGTACATCAAGCTCGGGCCAGCGCAGCTGCGCACAAAACTCTAAGTGGCTCAGGACTTCGGCGCTCGCGCCGGTGGTTGGGTGCATCACGAAGTGATCATCCGCCAGCCGCGCCACAGTGCCGTCATCCATCACAAAGCCATCATCCCGCAGCATCAGCCCGTAGCGAATGCGGCCGGTTTTAAGCTTTTTCATCGGGGTCAGGAATATGCGATCAAGGAATGTGGCCGCATCCGGCCCCTGAATCTCGATTTTACCTAAGGACGAAACTTCAATCACGCCCACCGCATTTCGCACCATCAGCACCTCACGGTCACAGCTTTGCCGCCACGTGCGCTCATCGCCCTGCTTAAAGAGCGAAGGCCGTAGCCATAGCCCCGCTTCAAGCCAGTTCGCCCCATGGGCACGAGCAAATCCATCGGCTGGCATCCGGCGCTCGGGCATAAAGTCGGCCCCCACATGGCGGCCAGCTAGCGCGCCCATTTGCACAGGGGTATAGGGCGGGCGAAACATGGTGGTGCCGACTGCCGAAATCTCTTGGCCAGTTAGCCCCGCCATCACGGCCAGCGCGCCAATATTAGCGGTTTTACCTTGGTCGGTGGCCATGCCCAGCGTGGTATAGCGCTTCATATGCTCCACGGATTGCATGTTCTCAGCATGGGCCTGCGCCACGTCCTTCACCGTCACATCATTCTGGAAATCCAGCCACGCACGGCCCTTGGCCTCGACATGCCAAAAAGGCGTGATTTCAGTGGGAGCATCTTCGGCCTCGGGAATGTCGGCAGGCTTTATGCCTAGCGCCTTGGCAGCTGCCTCAGCCCCCCCGTGCAGGGCCGCTTGGGCTGTGAATTCCCCATTCGCCGCGCCCACGACCAAAAGCCCCGACACAGCGCCCGCGCGCGGCACAAAAGCGGAAATATCATCCTGCCAAACAGGGCGCGCGCCCATGTGGCAGGTTAAATGCACGCTCGGATTCCAACCGCCAGCCATCGCCAACCCCTCGGCCTCAATCCATTCAGTATTGCCATTGGAAAACCG
>WTAL01000224.1 GCA_013139635.1 Paracoccaceae bacterium | reverse complement strand
CAGCGCCTCCAACGCCACAGTCGCTTTGAACTTGTCTGAAAATCTGCGTCGCTTGGTCATTTTGGTATCCATTCTTTGTTGCTGGATACACCTTAACACGCTGTCCGGTTTTGCCGGACCACTTCATACAAAACCAGAGAAGATGCTAGGCGGGATGTGTTCGATTATATTGAAATGTTCTATAATCCGAAACGCAAACACGCTAGAAACGGGATGCTGTCGCCCGTCGAGTTCAAAAGGCAGCAGAAACGGAAGCAGCAAGGCGTCTAGGAAACTAGGGGCACCTCAAGATATGATGAATCATATGAAGCCAAGACGAAAAAGTGAATGCTAGACTTCCAAGGAATTGATACACTGTGCGGGCGGCAGCCAAAACAAGCTACATAATCCAGCACACAAGCGAGCCAGAGCCTCCAATACTCAATCCACTCTGATGTCCCATTTTATATGACGACGGACACGCCGACGAACAATGGCGAAAACGTCTATGCAATCCTATCGTGACCCCGTCCAGTTTTTCACCACTGAGTTATTCCCAGTGATACAAAAAGAAAACCAACAACAACCATTATGACAACTATAATCGTAACCATGATTGCGGCTGTCTCTTGATCGTCTTCGTGAACGCTCACCCGCCCACCGCATTTGGGGCAAGGGCGTGACATGTTTTCTATGTTTCGCCTTGTGGTCCAGCTACAGGCTGCACACTGCCCCTTGATGCTCAAGAATTCACCTCTTGCGCCTTCAACACCACACCAGCTCCCAGCGCGGTTTCGCCGGTGTTTAGGAACTGGATGCCTTGGGCTTCTAGGGTTTTGCGGATGGCTTCAATGGTTTCATAGCGGCCTGAGACTGGGCCGCGTGTTGCGTCAATCCTTTGTATTGTGGGGTAACTTACCCCCGATTCCCTAGCTAACTCGGCGGCGGTCCAGCCTAAAAATGCTCTTGCGGCCCTAATATGTTCACCGTTCATCGCTCACCCGTATAGATTATCTTTATTAAATGATAGAATATCTATTGCTAGATGGTCTGTTTGATACTATAGATAATCTATCAAAGGAAAAAGGATTACGCAATGACCTACAACACATCCGAAATCATGAAAGCCGCTTGGAAAAACACCAGGTTAATGATGAAGGTCATGGGCTACTGGCCGCGCCAACTGCGCCAAGTGTTTGCCGTCCAGCTCAAAGCCGCATGGAGAGCCGCCCAAAAGGCCGCGGGCGAGGTTATCCTTACTGCCAAAGAGATCAGTTTTCAGATCATGCGCCTTGAGTGCAAAGACACCCTGCAAACTTCCGACTTCAAAAAGCTCGATGATCTGCGCGCCCAACAACGCGCCGCATGGAAGCAGGACGTCCCCACAACCATGGTAGCCGCATAAGCGCCACCCCACCGCCTTCAATCTTTCACGGGAGTACACCGCATGGATCGCAGAACCTTTCTAGCCTCAAGCGCCGCACTGGGCGTCACCGCCTCGCCCAGCGCGGCCAGCACGATTGACCCGCTGGTGGATATGTTTGACCGTTGGGCGCGCGCGAAGCGCCGCTGGTATAGCCTTGCGCCCGAGCACGATGGCCTTGATACGCCGGAAATGTTGGAGGCTTGGGCGGAGAAAGACGCGATGTATGACCAGATGCTTATAACGCGAGCGAATTCACTGGAAGGTTTGCGTTGCCAATTGGTATTGCTGTGGGAAGAAGATGGGCCGCTGTTTATGGCCGGAAGTGATGGCAGCTCAACAGAACGGAAGGACCCCGCCTTTATCCTGATGGCGCGAATCTTGGCGGGCGTTGAGTGCCTGACTGCCTCCCCATCATGGCAGAACATAAACCCGAGGATGCTATCACCTTCACAGTTCTAACCGGCCTCTCACCAGTCGCACCCCGAACGCCCCGCCTGCCCCGTGCAGCGCGCGGCGTTTTCTTTAGGGGAATGTATATTGTCTTGCCCAGCGCTAGCCTGCAAAGCTCAATCACCCCCGCGCCCCACTAGGGGATGGGATTAGTCGCGCGCATTTCTTCACAGTCAATTTTTATCCAACCCTACAGAACGGCCCATGAAGCCCAAGGAGGCCCAGCTTTCCTGTGGGTTGCTATGTGCATGACTGTTGCGATGCCAAGCCTACGGGGGGAGTCTAAAGTTCAGGCGCGATTTATGGGGGACCGGCGTAGGTAATCAGATTTTTATGCGAGTGGTTTCTATAGGGGGGGGTTCAATCTCTAAGCATCCAATAACGGCGGACCGGTGTGAAGAAACGTAAAAAGTCGCGCAAGTTTTGGGAGAACTTTTTTTATTGTTGTTTTATTACAATAACTTATCAGGTTACACGTGGAAAAAAGCTGTAACCTGTTTTGTAACCTTAGCGGTAAATATAATACAATAATAACAATAGGTTACATATATAAGTAACAGGTTACAAAAGTTACACGCTCTTTTTACGTTTCCATTTTCTTTGAAACCTTGCTGAGCGCCCGCGCCGAAAAGAGCTGTCGGAGATTGCCGCAAGACCCAGCCAGAAAACCCGCCCCTTCATTTCAAGGGAATCACTGAAAATAGATTACAAAAATTCGACATGGTCTTTTCCCCGCGCGGAAAGCGAATTTGGTTTGAGTAATAATTACGGGAAAATCCCAACAATTACCGCGAAACCGCTCACGGTGCTCGCCATGTGCTCGCCAAGTCAAAACGCGCTTTTGGCAAATATCACGTAAGTCATTGATTTTAATGGTGCCCACACGGACTGTGATTTAAGGGTTATCACGTTGTTTAATATGTAAAATATTAATGTGATTTACCAGCATACCCCCAATCATACCCCCGCTTTTCAATCCATTCGCCGAGGAATCACCGATTTCGCATTTTCAAGCCTGCCAGCGCAGCAACATTTCGGCTTGTGAAATTACCGTTGAAATAGCATTCGCTTCAAGATCTGGTGGATATCCAAACTTCTTTAATATTCGCTTCACCAGAATTCGCAGTTTGGCCCGCGCGCTATCTTTGAGGTGCCAATCAACAGTTACGTTCTTTTGTAACTGTTCAACAAGCACATTAGCAATGACCCGCAGTTGCTCGTTGCCCAAAACTTCAACGGCAGAGTTATTATCTGATAGAGCATCATAAAAAGCTAACTCCTCGGGACTTAGGCCCAGCTCCTCTCCCCTCAAAATAGACGCTTGTAGATCCTTGGACAGGTCGATCAATTCCTGAATCATCTCCAAGCTGGTAATCGCGTTTGAGTGGTATCTGGCGATTGAAGCCTCTAGCCTTTCTGAAAACGCCTTGGCTTCAACAACATTTTTAGCGGCTCGGCCTTTTATCTCGCCATTCAGCAACTTTTTCAGCGCCTCAAGCGCAAGGTTTTTTTGTTCCATTTCTTGGATTTCAGCCAAAAACTCATCCGAGAGTATGGAAATGTCGGGTCGGTCAAAGCCAGCAGCCCCGAGAATGTCGATAATTTCAGCATTGGCAATGGCCGCATCTATTAGCTGCCCAATGGCCATTTCTTTATCCCGCTGGCTCAATCCGCCCTTTGCCGTAGGCTTGACCATCGCCGCCCGCACGGCCTGAAAAAACCCGACTTCATCTTTGATCTCGCGCGCCCTATCGCTCGCGGCGGCCAGTGCAAAAGCCTTGCCCAGCGCCAATACCAAATCTTGAAACTTTGTTAGTGCCTGTTTTTTGCCGTCTTCACTGTCAACCGCATTGGCGGCGGCTTGTTGTTGGCCCAAAATCCAATCCATCGCGTTTGCAAGCGCAGTTAAGCGCGCACTTGGCTTGCCGTCCACTCCGGCGGAATAATCATGGCCAGCAAACATCTGCTGCGCCAGTTCAAACTTTTCCTCCATCACAGCTACGGCTTCTTCTTCATCAATTCCCGTTTGCCCCCGGTCCGACGCCGTGTAATTCTGCAAAGCCTTTTTCAGGTTTTGCCCAATGCCGATATAATCAACCACCAAGCCCGCTGGCTTATCCTTAAACACACGGTTCACTCGCGCAATCGCCTGCATCAACCCATGCCCGCGCATCGGCTTATCCACATACATTGTGTGCATACTCGGCGCATCAAACCCAGTGAGCCACATATCCCGCACAATCACCAGCTTCAGCGGGTCATTCACATCCCGCGAGCGTTTAGCCAAACCGTCCCGCCGCTTTTTGTTGCCAATGTGTTGCTGCCAATCCAACGGGTCAGAGGCCGAGCCTGTCATCACTACTTTTACCGCTCCCTCCAAATCGGATTCCGAGTGCCACTCGGGGCGTAGCGCAACAATCCGTGCATACAAATCAACGCAAATCCGGCGGCTCATGCACACGGCCATAGCTTTACCATCCAGCGCTTCCAGCCGCGCTTCAAGATGGCTTACAATATCCGCTGCCACCTGATCCAAGCGCGGGGCAGCCCCGACCAGTCGCTCAACCGTGCTCCAGCTTGCTTTGGCCTTTTCCTGCTCGGAAAGGCTTTCATCCTGAAACAGCGCATCCACCGCCGCATCAATCTCCGGCTTGGCCTCTTGGTCCAGCTCTATCCGCGCCAAACGGCTTTCATAGTAGATCGGCACGGTAGCTTTATCCTCCACCGCGCGGCTAATGTCGTAAATGTCGATATAATCGCCAAACACCGCCCGCGTGTTTACATCTGCCGCATCAATCGGCGTGCCGGTGAACCCCGCAAACGAGGCATTTGGCAGGGCTTCCCGCACATAATGCGCATAGCCATAGCGCCTAATGCCGGTGCCCTTGTTCAGCTTCACATCAAAGCCATACTGGCTACGGTGCGCCTCATCCACCAACACAATAATGTTGCGCCGGTCTGAAAGCTCCGGAAAGTGCTCCTCGCCTTTCTCAGGCGAAAACTTCTGCAAGGTCGAGAAAATCACCCCGCCCGATTGCCGATCAAGGCGCGCGCGTAAATCCTCGCGGTCGGTTACCTGCTCGGGCGTTTGGCGCAGCAGGTCTTTGCACATGGCAAACGTGCCGTATAGCTGGTCGTCCAAATCATTCCGATCCGTTAAAACCAAAACCGTCGGGTTGCCCAGCGCCTTGGCTCGCACCACTAACCCCGCAAAAAACGCCATCAAAAAGCTTTTGCCAGAGCCTTGCGTGTGCCAAATCACCCCGATCTTGCGGTCGCCACTTGGCTCCACCGCCTCCAAGGTGCGCGCCAACGCCTTTTGTGCGCCGAAAAACTGGTGATACCCGGCCACAATCTTGAACAGCCCATCGCCCTTATCGCCAAACACCGTAAAATCGCGGATCAGCGCCAGAAAGCGCGTCTTGTCAAACACACCCCTTATCAGCGTGTCAGATTCCCTCGGCCCACTTGGCGTAAAATCCCCCTCGGCCCCCGTTACACTGCGCCACGGCATAAAGCGGTCTTCCGCTGCCGTTAGTGAGCCAATGCGGCCATATAGCCCATCAGAGGTAACCAGCACCGCATTGGTGCGAAACAGCGAGGGGATCTGCTCTTTGTAGGTCTGCAACTGCGCATAGGCATCTTCAATCGTGGCCGTTGCACTCGCCGCGCTCTTTAGCTCCAGCACCGCCAAAGGCAGGCCGTTTACAAATACCACCACATCAGGACGGCGGTTATGGCCGCCTTCAACCACGGTGAATTGGTTGGTGACCATCCAGTCGTTGGCATCCACATTGTCAAAATCCAGCAGCCATACCTTGTCGCCCTTGAGCGAGCCATCGGGGCGCTTAAACTCCACATCCACCCCGCGCGTTAGCAGGGTATGGATACGCCGGTTTTCCTCTATTAACGAGGGCGTTTCGGAAACGGTGATTTGCTTAATCGCCGCCTCGCGGGCCTCGGGCGGGATAGCGGGGTTAAGCCGCGCCACGGCATCGCGCAAGCGGCCCAGCAGCAGCACCTCGCCATACGACCCGCGCTCCTTTTGCGGGGCATCGGGGCCGATCAGGTGCGGGTCTCCAAACGCATAACCCATAGATTTAAAGCTCTCAAGCACCGCCTGTTCAACCATATCCTCGTTAAACATCATCCCCCCTCCCGCAACCGGATTTCACCCGACATTAATTTTGGTAGCAACAAATCCCGCATCTCGGCGAGGGTTTGATTTTCCTCGGCATTCAATCGGATATTTGCAAACAAAGGCGAAATGAACTCGCCAAAAGCTTTGTTCACTGAGGTGTCAGCCAAAATGAATGGAATGCTTTTCATATTCTTCTGATTGAGCTTTAGCTGAACAGCCCCAGTAATGAATGGCAAAATATTCATTTGGTCAAAGAAGCATTTCAACGTTTCTGTGCTTACTTTAGTGCCTTCCAAAACATGAGCATGATTGTTTACCCAAATTTTTCCCCAAACGTATTGGGAAAACGGGTTACCGTTTTCTTTTGCAACCGATCCATCCTCCCCAATTAAAAGGAATATTCCATCAAATATGAAATCGTCGACATGATCCATTACACTCGTAGCGCCGTGATAAGGAATGTGGCCTTTTCGCTTTTGTCGTTCTCGCTTGCTGAGTGGAATCCGCTTGTTATCCAAAATTTTACAAATGGAGCCTAAATCGCTTTCCTCCCACCCCTCCGGCAAGCCGTTTTTGCCGAGGCGGTCTGGAAACAGGGCGGCAGTTTTTTGGGCTTGGGGGTGGCTGGCTATGGCCCCGCCGAGGATTTTGAGCGGGTCCACCTCCCCCGCCATTTTGCGACGTGTCGGGCCAAAATCCACAAACCAATCCCGAAAAACCGCCCGCGCCATCCCCTCCAACACCTCGTTCATTTTGCGGTTAAGCTCGATTTTGTCGTCGAGGACAGCAAGCAATACAGCAATTTCATTTTGAATTGCTAAGTCAGGCAGCGGCGTTGTAAATTGCCTAAGTGAGGTTAGCGGCTGCCCAATACCAGGAGTACCAACCTGCGAACCGAAGCGGAGTATTTCATTTCGCCCCATATCAGCTTTAAAGAAGTAATATAGGAACAAGGGGTTACATTTAGAATTGTCGACTCGAATTTTCATCATTGACGAAGATAAGACTATTCGTTCTGAACCTTTGGGAATAATTGCGACTTCACCAATTGAACCGCGATGAGGGAATACCAAGTCACCAGCGCGAACTATACAATTTGAAATGCCGTCCGCGAATTTGTTAGTAACATAAACCCAATCGCCTTTTAACCTTCGCCCTTTACCAATGTTCGTTCCACGTATAACAGGTACCCCTGCTTCAACATAAACATCCGCTTTCATTCTAGAACCAAACGGGCCCATTGAAATCGAGCCTTTTTCTGAGGAGGCTAAATCTGATAATGTCGCAGTAGGGAACTTCATTTTACTACGGTTCCCAAAAGCTTTTGAACTGTTTCTGATAGCTCCAAGGCATCAGAAATTTGTTTCGTTAACCTTTCCCGCAGCGCCACGAACTTCTCCTCAAACGGCACGCCGTCATCCTCCACTTCTGCTGCACCTACATAGCGGCCCGGGGTCAGGACGTGGTCATATTTTCGGATCAGCTCCAAGTCAGCGGATTTGCAAAAGCCTGCTACGTCCTCGTAGGCCTCCAGCCCGCGCGCCTCCAGTGCCTCGGGCTGGGAGCGCCAGCGGTGGTAGGTTTCGGATATCTGCGCGATGTCCGCATCGGTAAATTCACGCCGCACGCGGTCTGCCATAAAGCCCAAATTTCGCGCGTCAATAAACAGGGTTTCGCCGCGCCTGTCACGGTGGCCATTGGCGCTTTTGTCTCGTGCCAAAATCCAAAGGCACACCGGAATTTGGGTGGAGTAAAACAACTGCCCCGGCATGGCGATCATGCAATCCACGCGGTCGCCCTCAACCATCTGCTTTCTGATCTCGCCCTCGCCGCTGGTCATGCTCGACATAGAGCCATTGGCCAGCACCACAGCCGCCGTGCCGCGCGGGGCCAAGTGGTGAATGATATGCTGAAGCCATGCAAAGTTGGCGTTGCCCTTGGGGGGCACCCCGTAAGCCCAGCGCGCATCCTCCACCAGCTTTTCCCCGCCCCAATCGGAGATATTAAACGGCGGGTTGGCAAGGATGAAATCGGCCTTAACCTCGGTCAGTTCGTCTTTATGAAAGCTGCCTTGGGAGTTCCAGCGGATGTCAGCATCAATGCCGTGAACGGCAAGGTTCATCTTGGCCAGCCGCCATGTGGTGTGGTTAATCTCCTGCCCGTAAACCGCGATATCATCAGGCCGCCCGCCGTGGCTTTGGATGAACTTTTCAGACTGCACAAACATGCCGCCCGAGCCGCAACAAGGGTCATAAACGCGGCCTTTGTAAGGCTCCAGCATTTCAACAAGCGTGCGCACAACCGAGCGCGGGGTGAAAAACTCGCCGCCCCGCTTGCCCTCGGCCCCCGCAAAACCCGAGATGAAATATTCATAGACCCGCCCCAGCAGGTCGCGCGCGCGGTCGTTATCATCATGCAGTTTGATGTTGGAAAACAGGTCTACCAGCTCACCAAGCATGGTTTTATCAAGCGTTGGGCGGGCATAGTTTTTGGGCAGCACCCCCTTGAGGCTTTCATTGGTCGGAATGGCCTCGATGGCCTCCATCGCGTCATCAATGATTTTGCCGATGCTTTCCGAGCGGGCATTGTCTTGCAGGTATTGCCAGCGGGATTTTTCCGGCACCCAAAACACGCTTTCCGCAAGGTATTCTTCAGGGTCTTCGGGGTCTGCGAATTCGTCTGCCACAAGCTTATCGTGCAGGGCACTGAAAGCCTCAGAAATATATTTTAGGAAAATAAGCCAGAGGGCAACGTGCTTATACTCCGAAGGCTCCAGCGCGCCCCGCATTTTGTCAGCGGCTTTAAACAGATCAGCGGCAAAATCTAGGTCGGATGAGCGGGTTTCGGAGGGAGATTTTGACATATTGGGCCGATCCTTTGAAGGTTACGCTTCAATGAATAGAGCGGGCCACCGACAAGTCAACGCGATTCCGCAACTTTTTGGAGAGTTGGGTTTGGGGCCATTCCTTGGATTAGCTCCTTTTGGCGGTTGATTGAAATCGGGCAATAAGCGGAAAGTGTCGTAACCACGCTATCATGGCCCATGTTGAGCGACCACGCCTTGAAGACCTCAGGCGTTTGGCAGGTTTCCACGCCGAATTTTACAAGCGTTTTGCGAAAGCTATGCGGGCCAAAGGCTGGGAGGCCGGATGTAGTGAAAGCGGTTTTTATAATGTCGCGAATTTTTGTGCCGTTTGACCAGTTGTCGCGCGACAGACCAATGACAGCAAAGCCTCCCTCATCTGAGCAACCCATTTTGGGCTTGGAGAACAGCGCATCTTCATGGCCAAACAGCAGGCCATTGCGCAGGTAATTCACCCAATCAGTGAAGCAAGCCAGATAGGCGGGGTCCACCGGCAGAAAGTAGGTTTGAAAGGTTTTTGCGCCTTTGGTTTGCACATCGCGAGCATCTTGATAAACGCAGCCCTCCACAAGGTCTATCCGTTTGAGGCGCAAGGAGGCCGTGGCTTGAACCCGCGCGCCAGTGAGCACCAGAAAGGCAAACAGGGCTTTGTCGCGGCGCTGGATTTGGGTTTCATTCGGCATTGCAGCAAAGGCGTGGGCAAGCTGCGCCATTGTTGGAAACGGAGCTTCGCGCTGGGCGTGGGCGATGCGGGCATCCTTGGCGCTATTGTTGAAATATTCCGCATCGTCATAGCTGATCCGACTTTTATACCCCGACTGCCCCGCCAACCAATGGATGAAGGCTTTGACTAGGCGCAAGGTGGCGTCAACCGTGGCTTTACTCAGCGGCTTGCCGGTGCGCTCATTCTTGGCGGCCTCCAGCTTGCGCTTAAAGGCAATTGCCTGCTCGATGTGAAACTTCTTGAAAGGCTTAAATCCAGTGCTTTCCTCAAAGCGGAAAATGGCGGCGGCGGCCTTATCCACCGACTTTACATCCTGCCTTTTCGCCTCTTTGATATAACGTAGGTAGCGCCGCTTGATCCGCTCGTTTTCTTCGCAATATTTTCGCATGGTTGGGCGTCCTTTCATAAGTGATAGTTTAGGAAGGGGTTGGGGGTATCCATTAGGCGCTCTTATGCGGTCGAATGGTGAGGTCGAATATTTCGGCAAATTGGGGGAGTTGGCGGCGGGACGCGAAGCGGTTGCAGATGCCCTCGCAGGTGGGGCAAAGCCCCTCTAGACGGCCTCTTTTGGCTGATATGGGGACATAGTCCACAAGCCCGCCATAGGGAGCCTGTGGCTTCCGGCATTTCAAGCAATAAAGCTGATTTGGGGCAAGCGGCCTCTTGCTTGATCTTTGGGTCTTGTCGAGATACTCACGCAGTTCCGCGCCAAGAATTAAGTGCGGGATTTGTCCGCGCATTATCGGCAACCCTTTCTTGATCCAGCTTCGCACGGTCGGAATGGATCGCCCGAATAACAGGGCAGCCTCCTCAACTGTGTAGCTTTGGTGGATTTTGGCTTTGCGTGGGTTGATACGCCTAGTCATTAGCGCTGCCCTCAAATAATGCGCGTATGTCCTCCACCCGCCAAACTGTTGTGCGGGGGCCAAGCTTTTGAGGCTTGGGAAACCGTCCATCCTTAACCCCCTGCCACCACGTTGATTTGGCAACTGGAATCGGGCCGTTAGGGGCAAGTATTTGAGACAGGCGGACAAGGCCGGTTTTGGGGAAATCTGGATAGTCCATTGCAAGTTTACCTCATATCATTTCGATTGGGGTCATCCATTACAGTTTGATATATGTGAGTGAAGCATGGTAGGGATTTTGCGCGCGAATAGCGCTGAATTCCCAACAATATAACGTCGGTTTCTCACCGCTATTCGTTAAACGATTAGCCGCTATTTAGTTAGCCATGGTTCGGTTAGTGGCCCAACGGCATTCTTTAAGTGATTACGAATCGTTTCTTTACTTATATTGACGCGGTTCATTTTGGCAGCGTCGTAAATTTCACTAGGCACCGCCGAGCGTTTACTTGGGTCGTAGCGATAAGCGTCATTCGCCATAACTGCGATTAGGTTAAGTAAGGAAGTTTTCTCGCGGGGGTCCAGTGTCTCATTTTGTTTTGATGGCTGGTGTATTTTCCGTAGGGCGTTCAAGAAACCTGCTTCCACTGGCAGGTTTACAAAATCTACAAATTCCAAAAATTCAACCGGCTTTATTTTGATGCCACGCGCGCCATTGGGATAAAAATGACGACCAAGTAATTTGTCGCGGTTCGATAGGTAGTTAATAACTTGCCAAACATTTTCACTTCCATATTTCCCTAGGTTATATATGCCCAAAACATCTGTTTTATTAGGGTCAACGCCAACAGATAAAAGCAATAATTCGTCAGAACCAAACGCCATCATTTTTGACCAGTAGTCGGTATCGGCGATGTATTCCGGATGACCAAAACCACCTGCTATCCAAACCGGTTCCTGTATGGATAGGTCGGAAATTTCGGACTTAAAGAGCTTATCCCAAGCCGACCTTTTATCATCTGGGTCGTCAAATTCTGGATGAAATAAAATGGCTAAATCAGGCGTCGGAATGCCTTCAAGAAAAGACCTGCACTCGTCGACTAATTGTTTGCGTCGAACTTCAAATGAAAGAAATGGTTCTGGCGAATAGGGGCCAATCGTTTTGAGGGTAACCGGCAGCGTCCAGCCAAACAAATTACCGAATTTCTTTTTGAGTAACGTTTCAAGAACGTCGGCGTCAATTTTACCACGGTTGGCTTGCATATCTGACTTTCTTTAGATGGCTCCAGATTACTCTGCCCGCATCTCACTCAAAAATCCAGCCCACCAATCCGCAAGCCTCACACGCTCCTCCCAATGCTCCCCCCGCGCATAAGCCCGTCGCACCTCGTTTTTCTCCACATGGGCGAGCGCGCGCTCTATAGCGTCAGGGTTCCACAGCCCGCTTTCATTGGCCAAAGTGGAAAAGCTGGCCCTGAAGCCGTGGGCGGTCATTTCATCGCCGGAATAGCCCATTCGCCGCAAGGCCGCGTTTAGTGTGTTTTCACTCATTGGGCGCTGCCACGAGCGCAAACTTGGGAACAGCAGTTCGCCCGCGCCGGTGATTGGGCGTAACTCTTCCAACAGCGCCAAAGCTTGCGCAGGTAATGGCACATTATGTGGCTTGCGCATTTTCATCTTTTCGGCAGGGATCGACCAAACTGCCTCCTTAAAATCAAACTCATCCCACCGCGCGTGGCGCAATTCGCCGGGCCGCTGGGCAAGGATCGCCATCAAATGCAGCGCAAGCCGCGTGGTCGCTTGCCCGTCAAAGCCATCAATCGCCACCAGCAACGCGCCCAGCGCTTTTGGCTCGGTGATAGCGGCGCGGTGTTTGACTGTCGGTCGGATCAGGGCATCCCGCAGGGCGTAGGTGGGGTCATGCTCGGCAATGCCGCTTGCCACCGCATAGCGAAAGATCGAGCCAATGCGGGAGCGCAAGCGGTGGGCGGTTTCATAATTCCCCTTAGCCTCCACTTTGCGCAGGCAGCGCAGCACCATTGGCGAGGTGATCTCGGATATCGGCTTCTTGCCGAAATCCTTGTTGGCCAGTTTCAAGTGGTATTCGGTCTTGGAAAGCGTCGCCGATGATTTACCCTCTTTGCGTTGCTTATCCAGAAAAGCCGCGCCCACCTTGGCAAAGGTGTGCCCTTGGCTTTCGCGCCTGATCCGCTTTTCTTCCTGCTTGCGTTCGCTCGGGTCTTCCCCTGTTGCAAGCTCAGCCCGCGCCGCATCGCGCGCTTGTCTCGCTTGTAAAAGGCTAACCGCTGGATAAGCCCCAATCGAAAGCAACTTTTCTTTTCCGTCCAAGCGATACTTGAAGCGCCACAGCTTTGAGCCGTTGGGATTTACCGCCACAAACAGCCCGTCAAAATCAGAGACTTTATACGTCTTGGTTTTGGGCTTCAGGCTCCGAATCTTTACGTCGCTTAAAGTCATGCTGGGGGTATCGTATTTTTGGTGATTTCAGAATACCCCCAGCGATACCCCCAATCTGGGGGTATTTCGCTGGATAGTATAAAATCAGGCTGGACAAACAACTTCATAAATACCCTTATACACAAGGCTATATCGGATGTCACTGGACAATATAAAAGGTGATTGTGGTGCCCCCACACGGACTCGAACCGCGGACCTACTGATTACAAATCAGTTGCTCTACCAGCTGAGCTATAGGGGCATTTGGCGCGTTCTTAGCGTTCTCTAAATTGCGTTGCAAGTCAAAACTCGGGCTTGGTCACGCTTTCTTGCTTGGCATTGTCATATTTCTGGGGTTAGCCTCAATTTCAGATTAAAAAAGGAGCAAAAGATGGCTGATGAATATACCCCTCCCAAGGTTTGGCAATGGGAATCCGAGAGTGGTGGTGCTTTTGCCAATATTAATCGGCCGGTTAGCGGCGCAACGCATGAAAAGGTGCTGCCAAAGGGCAAGCATCCGTTGCAACTGCACTCCCTTGCCACGCCCAACGGGGTGAAGGTTACGATTTTGCTGGAAGAGCTTCTGGCCGCAGGGCATGACGCTGAATATGATGCTTATCTCATCAATATTGGCGAGGGGGACCAGTTTGGCAGCGGGTTCGTTGAACTGAATCCGAATTCAAAAATTCCGGCCATGCTGGACACCAAAACTGGTGAGCGACTGTTTGAATCCGGGTCTATCCTGCTTTATCTTGCCGAAAAGTTTGGTGCGTTTTTGCCGGAGAACCGCACGCAATGCCTTAACTGGCTGTTTTGGCAGATGGGCAGCGCGCCTTATCTTGGCGGTGGCTTTGGGCATTTCTACAAATACGCGCCGGTTAAAATCGAATATGCGATTGATAGGTTCACCATGGAAACAAAAAGGCAGCTGGACGTGCTGGATAAGCATCTTGCCGATAACCGCTATATGTGTGGCGATGAATACTCCATCGCCGATATCGCGATCTGGCCGTGGTATGGCGCCGTGGTGCTCGATGTCGTTTACGAGGCCGCCGAGTTTCTCGATGCAGCCGCCTATTCCAACCTGTTGCGCTGGGCCAAAGAGATTGAAGCCCGCCCTGCCGTGCAGCGGGGCAAAATGGTGAACCGCTCGTGGGGGCCAGAAGAAGGCCAGTTGCATGAGCGCCATGATGCCAGCGATTTTGAGCTGCGCACGCAGGATAAGATTGGCAGCTAAGCTGGGCGCATAAATTAGCCAAACTCTAACCCCGCACCATCGCGTTAACACGCTGTTTATCCATCATATTCTTTGCACCCAATTGACTTCACTAAACTGGTTTAGTGAAGTCAATTAAGCGCTTCATTTCCGGCGGTCTCCACCCTCAGCTCTTTCGATCAAGTCTTGCACCCCGTCGCCTTCCAAGCTAAACCGATTTCTAAATCATTTAGCTTGGAATTCACATGTCGATTGATATCAAAACCGCCCGCAAAGTGGCGCATCTGGCCCGCATCGAAGTGGCCGAGGAGGCCTTGCCGCCGCTGGCCGATGCGCTTTCCAATATTCTGGCCTTTATGGAGCAGCTTAACGAGGTTGATATCGAGGGGGTTGAGCCGATGTCATCGGTCACCCCAATGGCGCTGAAAAAGCGCGCGGATGAGGTGACGGATGGTGGCTACCAAGCCGAAATCCTCGCCAATGCCCCTGACACCCGCGAAGGCTTTTTTGCCGTGCCGAAAGTGGTGGAGTAAGCCATGACTGATTTAAGCAGACTGACGATTGCCGACGCCCGAGACGCACTGCGCAAAGGTGATTTCACCGCCGCCGAGCTGACCGAGCAATACCTTGGTGCCATTGAGGCCGCCGAGGTGCTGAATGCCTTTTCCACCAATACGCCCGAGATCGCCCGCGCCCAAGCGGCGGCGGCTGACATGCGCATCGCCAAGGGTGACGCGCCCGATATGTGTGGCATTCCGCTGGGCATTAAAGACCTTTTCTGCACCAAGGGCGTGCAAACGCAGGCCGCGAGCCACATTCTGGATGGCTTCAAGCCCGAGTATGAAAGCACAATCACGGGCCAGCTGTTTGATGCAGGGGCGGTTATGCTCGGCAAACTCAACATGGACGAATTTGCCATGGGTAGCTCGAATGAAACCAGCTTTTATGGTCCGGTTACCTCGCCTTGGCGGCGGAAAAACGAGGAAGCCAAGCTCACCCCCGGCGGCTCGTCGGGCGGCTCGGCCTCAGCCGTTTCGGCTGATTTGTGCTTGGGCGCCACCGGCACCGATACCGGCGGCTCTATCCGCCAGCCAGCGGCGTTTACCGGCATTGTAGGCGTAAAACCCACCTATGGCCGCTGCTCACGCTGGGGCGTTGTAGCCTTTGCTTCGTCACTCGACCAAGCGGGCCCAATGGTTAAAACCGTGCGAGACTCAGCTATTATGCTGGAAGCCATGGCGGGCCATGATGCCAAAGACAGCACGTCAGCTGACCTCGCTGTACCTAACTTTGAAGCGGCCCTCACGGGTGATATTCGCGGCAAGAAAATCGGCATTCCGAAGGAATATCGGCTAGATGGCATGCCCGACGAGATCGAAACCCTTTGGCACGAGGGCGCTGAAAAGCTCCGCGATGCGGGTGCCGAGATCGTAGACATCTCGCTACCCCACACCAAATACGCCCTGCCCGCTTATTACGTGATTGCGCCTGCCGAGGCCTCCTCCAACCTTAGCCGCTATGACGGCGTAAAGTATGGCCACCGCGCCAAGCTGAACGCAGGCGATGGCATTACCCAAATGTATGAACGCACCCGCGCCGAGGGCTTTGGCGACGAAGTGCAGCGCCGTGTGATGATCGGGGCCTATGTGCTTTCAGCTGGCTTTTATGATGCGTATTATATACGCGCCCAAAAGGTGCGCACGCTCATTAAGCAGGACTTTGAGAAGGTGTTTGCCGAAGGCATTGACCAAATCCTAACGCCCGCCACGCCTTCCGCCGCCTTTGGCCTTGGGGAAATGGCCGATGCCGACCCTATCAAAATGTATTTGAACGATGTGTTTACCGTTACAGTGAACCTTGCGGGCTTGCCCGGTGTGAGCGTGCCTGCGGGCCTTGATGCCAGCGGACTTCCGCTTGGTTTGCAGCTAATCGGCCAACCGTGGAACGAGGCGGATATGCTAAATACGGCTTATGCGCTAGAACAGGCCAGCGGCTTTGCCGCCAAGCCCGCCCGTTGGTGGTAAGGAGATAGAAATGGCACGACTAAAGCTCAGCATTCTGGCCGTAATGGGCCTCACACTGGCCGCGTGCCAAGAAGAAGCGGGCTTTGACCCCCGTTTCCCCCCTGTTGGCGGGCCACGTCCGATTTCTATGCCTGATGCAGGCATGCCTACGGATATAACCCCCACGGACCCAGAGGTTGACGGGACGACCGAAGCGCTGAGTAATGCCGTAAATGACGCGCTAAATGCAACAGAGGCCGAAACTGACAATACCAGTGAAGCCAATGTCAGTATCGACCCTGATTCCGGCGAAGCTATTGCCTCTGATAGTGGCGTGTTAAACCTTGCTGAGCAAAGCCAATCTGAGCAGCTGCGCCTGCGTGAAGCTGACGCCGCCGCTTTGGCCGCCGCGGCTGCCCAGCGCGTGGTTATCCAGCCCGAAGAAATGCCCGCTGTTGTATCAGGTGCAAATATCATCACCTTTGCACGGGAAACCACCAATGCGGTGGGTGAGCGCGTGTATCGACGGCCAAGCATCCGGCGCACAAGCTCTGCATCGCAGTGCCGTAAGTTTGGCACTGCTGACGATGCCCAGCGCAACTTTTTAGCCAATGGCGGCCCGCAAGATGACCCGCTGAATTTAGACCCTGATGGCGATGGCTTTGCTTGTCGGTGGTCGCCCGAGGCTTATCGGGCGTTAGTGCTGAACTAACGCGGCGCCCTTCGGCAGATTAGACTTGCTGGGTCACAAACACACCGGCTGCCATCAGGGCTATCCCTGTGGCCCGCGTGAGGGAAAGCGGGCTGATCTGCGCGCCAAACAGGCCGAAATGGTCTATCGCGGCGGCGCTTATCAGCTGGCCTAGCAGCACAAAAAACACCGCGTTGCCAACGCCAAAGCGCGGGGCCACATAGGTGATGCTCAGCACATAAAATGCAACCAGAAATCCGGCCAAAAACAAATGCCTTGGCGCGTCTATGGCCTTTGCGACAGGGGCAGCCCCCGTGAAGAGCAGAACCACCAGCGTAGCCCCCAGCGCCACACAAAACAAAATCGCACCCGCCGCCACAGGGCTGCCTAGCCTGACCCCAAGGGCCGCGTTTAAAGCCGCCAGAATGGGAATGCCAAAGCCGGCGGCAAGCATGGTGATGATGTAAGGGGTTGTGCTGGGCATGGAGGGCTCCTTGGTTTGCGCCCATGCAGTCTCATGCAATAGCCCGCGCTTTACAATGCTATTTAGCGATCAACCCTACGTGGCGCGCGCCGGTAAATACCGTGCTGGCAATAAGATGCCCGTTGGCCAAAAGCGCCGCGCTTGGCGGCTTTACGTCTGGCACCTGCACCACCGTGGCCCCTGAGGCAATGGCGGCCAGCGTGCCGGGGTCACTATCCTCAAACGCCACGCATGCCTGTGGCAACAAGCCCAGCGCTTTTGCAGCCATCAGGTAGATATCCGGTGCGGGTTTGCCATTAGCCACCTGCTCCCCGCCAATCACCGCTTTGAAATATCCGCGCAGCCCCGCCTTTTGCAGATGTGCCTCGGCGATTGCGGTACGGGTAGAGGTGGCCACTGCGCACGGGGTGCCTTGGTATTCTAGCGCGTCCAGCAGGGTAAAAACATCGGGTTTTACCGGAATACCTTGCGCAAAGGCTGCCGAAATCCGCTGGCCCCATGCGCTGTAAAACGCATCATATTTCACCCGCCCCGCAAGCGCAGCGCTCACCTTAGTGCGCACACCATCGCTGCGCAGGCCAATGCAGGCCAGTGCAATTTCGGGCATCGAGGGCAAAGCAAAGCTTTGCACGGTTTCGTTAAAAGCCACCACGCAAGCGCGCTCGCTATCCAGCAGCAGCCCGTCCATATCAAAAAGCGCGCCCCTGAACGGCGCGCGCTTTTCAGCCATTAGCTTTTAGCCAAGTTCCGCAGCACATAGTGCAGCACGCCGCCATTTTCGACGTATTCAACCTCGACTTCGGTATCAATCCGGCACTTGAGCGTGATCTCTTTCACGCGGCCATCGGCATATTCAATCGTGCACGGCACGTCTGAAAGCGGCTTGATATCGCCCTCAAGGCCCGCGATCGAGATGGTTTCATCCCCCTTCAGGCCCAGCATTTTACGGCTGTCACCACCCGTAAACTCAAACGGGATAACCCCCATGCCAACGAGGTTTGAGCGGTGGATACGCTCGAAATCTTCGGCAATCACGGCGCTTACACCCAGCAAGCTAGTGCCTTTGGCCGCCCAATCGCGGCTAGAGCCAGCGCCATAAAGCGAGCCACCGATAACCACCAGCGGCGTGCCCGCCGCCTTATGCGCCATCGCGGCCTCATAAATCGAGGTTTCCACGCCATCCGGCCCGAGCGTATACCCGCCCTCAACCCCATCAAGCATTTCGTTTTTAATGCGGATATTGGCAAATGTGCCGCGCATCATCACTTGGTGATTGCCGCGCCGTGAGCCGTAGGAATTGAAATCCCGCTGGCCAACTTGACGGTCCACAAGGTATTTGCCCGCAGGGCTATCGACCGCAAAAGCACCAGCTGGTGAAATGTGGTCCGTCGTGACCATATCGCCCAGCAGCGCCAGAATTTTGGCACCTTTTACGTCCGAAATCACGCCCGGCTCGGGCGACATATCTTGGAAGTATGGCGGGTTTTGCACGTAGGTGCTTGAGGCGGGCCAATCATAAGTCAGGCTATCTGTGGTCTCTACCGCCTGCCACTTTTCGTCGCCCGCAAATACGTTCGCATATTTCTCGATAAACGCCTCGCGGGTCACAGTCTTCTCGACCAGTTCCGCCACTTCTTGCGACGTTGGCCAGATGTCCTTCAAGAACACATCATTGCCCTCACGGTCTTGCCCCAGCGGCTCGGTTGTCAGGTCGATATTCATATCGCCCGCCAACGCATAGGCCACCACGAGGGGCGGCGAGGCAAGGTAGTTGGCCCGCACATCGGGGCTGATACGCCCTTCAAAGTTACGGTTGCCAGACAGCACCGAAGTCGCCACAAGGTCACCCTCGGCAATGGCATCTGAAAGCTCTTTTTGGATAGGGCCGGAATTACCGATACACGTAGTGCAGCCATAGCCCACCAGATTAAAGCCAAGCTTATCAAGCTCTTCCTGCAATCCAGCCGCCTCAAGATAAGCCGAAACCACCTGAGAGCCAGGCGCGAGTGAGGTTTTTACCCACGGCTTCCGGTTTAGCCCCAGCGCCGCCGCTTTACGGGCCACAAGCCCCGCGCCGATCATCACATAGGGGTTGGAAGTATTCGTGCAGCTCGTGATCGACGCGATCACAACCTTGCCCGACGACATGGTATAATCTTCACCCTTCACCGGCACCTGCTTATCCAGCGGGCGCTTAAAGGTGTTTTCCATTTCCCACTTAAAGGCCTTAACCGAGCCATCCAGCGCAACGTAATCTTGCGGGCGTTTTGGCCCCGAAATCGCTGGCACAATCGTGCCCATATCAAGGCTAAGCGTATCGGTGTAAACCGGCGCATAATCCGCCCCGCGCCAGAAGCCGTTGGCCTTGGCATAGGCTTCCACCAGTGCAATACGGTCCTCATCGCGGCCCGAGGTGCGCAGGTAGCGCAGGGTTTCGCCGTCGATCGGGAAGAAGCCACAGGTCGCGCCATATTCAGGCGCCATGTTTGCGATGGTCGCGCGGTCTGCCAGCGGCAGGCTATCCAGCCCCTCGCCGTAAAACTCAACGAATTTACCAACCACACCAAAGGCGCGCAGCAGCTCAACGACCTTAAGCACAAGGTCTGTGCCGGTGGTGCCTTCCATCATTTTGCCCGTCAACTCAAAGCCAACAACCTCGGGAATCAGCATCGAAATCGGCTGGCCCAGCATCGCGGCCTCGGCCTCAATGCCACCCACGCCCCAGCCCAAAACCGCAAGGCCGTTGACCATGGTTGTGTGGCTGTCGGTGCCCACAAGCGTATCCGGATAAGCAACTTCTACGCCGTTCTGGTCCTTATCGGTCCACACCGTTTGGGCCAAATACTCAAGGTTTACCTGATGGCAAATCCCCGTGCCCGGAGGCACAACTTTGAAATTATCAAAGGCAGATTGCCCCCATTTCAGGAAAGTATAGCGCTCAAGATTGCGCTCATATTCCCGCTCCACATTCATGGCAAACGCCCGCGGGTTGCCAAACTCATCGATCATCACCGAGTGGTCGATCACGAGGTCAACTGGCGTCAGCGGGTTAATCTTTTCAGCGTCACCGCCAAGGGCCACAATGCCATCTCGCATCGCGGCAAGGTCTACCACCGCTGGCACGCCGGTAAAATCCTGCATCAGCACGCGCGCGGGCCGATACGCGATTTCGCGCGGGTTTTTACCGCCGTTATTCGCCCAGTCAGCAAAGGCCTTAATGTCATCCACTGAAACAGTTTTGCCGTCTTCAAAGCGCAGCATGTTTTCCAGCACCACCCGCAGCGCAGCTGGCAGGCGTGAGAAATCGCCCAAGCCCGCGGCCTCGGCGGCTTCTATTGAATAATAGGCAATTTTGGCAGCACCCACGCTTAATTCGCGGCGGGTATTTGCGGTGTCGGTTCCAACTTGAATGGTCACTTAAGGCCTCCCTTGAAAGCTATTTCATACGGATATGCCCTTTATTGCCACGGGGAGCAAGGGAAATGCAAGCTTATTGTATGCTAATGTATACAATATTGCGTGAAGGAGATCACAGCCGCACAACCACGCTACCGACCTTGTGGCCGCTATCCACCAACCGATGGGCCTCCACGATATCTTCTAGCTCAAATATTTGGCTAATGACGGGTATAAACTCGCCTTTCACGGCCAGGTCCGCCAAAAACACCAAGTCTGCCGCTATGGGCTTAGCCTCCCCGGCCAGCGCTTTGCGGCCAGTACGACGAGACACAAGCGGCGCCTTTATCATGTCTGCCAGACCCGCCAAAACCTGCAACAATCGCCCGTTATCTTTCAACGCCCCGTGGCTGCGCACCCAGCCCGCATTGCCGACCGTATCCACGATAACATCATATTTTTCATCAGAAAGTGCAAAGTCCTCCTGCGTATAATCCACCACGCGCTCCGCCCCTAGTCCGCGCACCAGTTCGGCATTGGCCGCACTGCACACCCCGACCACGTCGGCTCCAAAATGCCGCGCAAGCTGCACAAAAGCCACCCCTGTTTCTCCAGAGGCGCCGTTAATCAAAACCCGCTCACCGGGCTGAACTTTGCCGACATTGCGCAAAAAATGAAGTGCCGTAGAGCCGCCAAAAACCAAGGCGGCTGAGTCTTCAAAGCTCAAGCCATCGGGTATTTTCGCCAGTGTGCCGTCAGCCTTCACCACGCAAAATGCCGCATGCGCCCCCATTTTTGCGCCACAATCTGCCAGCACGCGGTCTTTCACCGCAAAGCTGGCCACCCCTGCGCCGCAGGCCGCTACCTCACCCGCGACGGCCATGCCGAGCACCTTCTTTCGCGGGCCAAACAAACCAAAAGCCAACCGTCCAAAAACCCCAAATCCGCGCGGCATTGAAAGGCTGCGCACCCGCCAATCGGCGGCCGTGACCGTGGTGGCCCGCACGCGTATAAGCACCTCTCCCGCCTTCGGCTCTGGGGTCGGAATATCCTCTATCTGCACAACTTCGGGCGCACCGTATCTGTGGTAAACCGCTGCTCTCATGCGTTTCTCCCCTCTTCTGGTTGGTAGCTAAAAACCTCTTCCAGAGGCTGGCCGAAAACCAGAGAAACCATAAAGGCCAGCTCTAGCGAGGGCGCATATTTCGCCGCCTCAATTGCCACAATGGTTTGCCGCGTAACCCCCGCCTTTTCGGCCAGCTCTTTTTGCGTCATCTCACTGTGCTCAAAGCGCAGCCGCCGGATGATATTGCTCACATGCCCCTTGGCCACACCAAAACCCCCTGTAATAAAATGCCGGTTTCACCAAACCTTCTGCAAATGCCTAACAGCGCGCAAAATGCGCTGCGTAACCCACGCAAGTCTGTCAGCTTGTCGCGCTCACCTGCCACAAAACGCGGCCTTGGCTCTCTTTGAATTATGGGAGAAATGATTTTCGCTAGAATCGTCATCGTAACTTGTGTAGCCGCATTGCCAAAGCCCGCATAAATATGCTTCATCTCAAAATTCACTTCGTTGCGCCCCTTCGAATCGTGTATACTTTATTTTACTTTATGTATGCCATGTAATTCCTAATGTCAAATTAACCTTACACGTTACTTCGCCATTCCCCCTTCCCCCACCCGCACCAATAGGCTAAGCCTCCTTTATGAGTCTTAAGGTCAACACCCTGTCTTGCCAGCGTGGCGGACGCACCATATTCAGCGATCTTTCTCTGAAAATAGCTCCCGGTGAGGCCGTCCTTTTGCGTGGCCCAAATGGCGCGGGCAAATCAACGCTGCTAAGGGTGATCGCGGGGCTGATACCTTCGCAATACGGCGAAGTTTCCCTTAATGGCATAGCCTCGACTAACCGCGATGATTTCCAAAACCAAATCACCTATGCTGGCCATTTAGACGCCATCAAACCCCAGCTTACCGTTGCCGAAAATCTCCACTTCTGGGCGCAGTTGTTCAATTCCGAAAACCTTGAACAAACCATGGATGATTTCCGCCTTGCCGAAATCGCAGACCGCCCCGCCCATGCCTGCTCAGCCGGCCAAAAGCGCCGCCTTGGCTTGGCGCGCATCGCCGTCACCAGCCGCCCGCTTTGGCTGCTAGACGAGCCAACCGTGTCGCTAGACACCGAAACCACCGCCCGCTTTGCCGCCACAATTGATGCCCATTGCGCCGCAGGCGGCATAGCCTTCATCGCCACCCACATAGACCTCGGCCTCAAAGCCCCCCGCACGTTCGATATGCAGGCCTATGAGCCATCCGCCAGCGCCCCCGAGCACGACCCCTTCCTAAAGGGAGACTGGTCATGATCGCCCTCCTCATCCGCGAACTCCGCCTCGCGCTGCGCTCTGGTGGCGGCGCAGGCCTTGGCCTCGGGTTCTTTCTGATCGTGGTTATGCTGGTGCCCTTCGGCGTTGGCCCCAACCAACAAATCCTTGGCCTCATTGCGCCGGGCATCCTCTGGATAGGCGCCCTCCTCGCCAGCCTACTCTCGCTAGACCGTCTTTTTCAAACTGACTCAGAGGACGGCACCTTAGATATCCTCGCCCTCTCCCCCATGCCGCTTGAGCAGCTCGTAGCCGTCAAAGCCTTCGCCCACTGGCTCACCACCGGACTGCCGCTGGTCGTCATGGCTCCCGTGCTTGGCCTCACGCTTAACCTGCCCGAAGGCGCCTACCTCTGGCTCGTCGCCAGCCTCGCCGCTGGCACGCCTGCATTGTCGTTTATCGGGGCGGCAGGCGCTGCCATTACCGTTGGCGTTAAACGCGGCGGCCTCCTGCTTTCGCTGCTCGTTCTGCCGCTCTACATCCCAACGCTGATTTTCGGCGCAAAAGCAACCAGCCTCGCCGCTGAGGGCCAAGACCCGATGCCCGCCTTCACCCTCATGGCTGGCCTCACGCTGTTCACAGTCGCACTCACCCCCTTCGCCGCCGCCAAGGCCTTGCGCACCCACCTCACCTAGCGCCCTGCAAGCCCGAGGCACCGCACGAGGGGGCAAACAGGGGCGGCACGCCCCGCCTTTGCTCCCCGAGCGCGGCGCGCCCGCCAGAACTATCCCAAAAACACCTCAACCGCTGCCTGAAATTCCCGAGGCTTTTCGGCGTGCAACCAATGCCCCGCCCCCTCAATCGCCTCAAATTCCGTCTGCGGAAACAACCGCAAAATCTCGGGCCGCACCTCAGGCTTCACATAATCAGACTCCGCCCCGCTGAGCATCAAAACCGGCCCGCCAAAAGCGCCATCAAATTCAGGAAATTCCATAATCTTCGGCATCTCCGCCGCCAGCGCCTCTAGGTTCAGCGTCCAGCGCGCACCGCTTTCCCCCAGCTCGACAGATTGTAAAAAGAACGCCCGCAGTGGCACCGCCGCCACCGTTGCCGCAAGTTGCTTATCCGCCTCGCTCCGCCGAGTCACCACGCTCATATCCACCGCTTGCATCGCCGCAATATGCCGCGCTTGCGTATGCCCATAAGCCACCGGCGCTATATCGGCCACAATCAACCGCCGCAGTATTTCAGGCCGCGCCAAAGCCAGCACCATCGCCGCCTTGCCACCCATAGAGTGCCCAAGCACATCGGCCACCCCGCCCTGCGCTTCAATCACCTCCGCCAGGTCATCCGCCAAGGCTTCATAGCTGTTATCATCACTCCAAAAACTGCTGCCGTGGTTGCGCAAATCCACCGCAATCACCCGCCGCGTTTCCGCCAGCCGCTTTTGCAAAACCCGCCAATTACGCGCCGAGCCAAACAGCCCGTGCACAATCACCAAAGGCACCTCGCCTTCGCCCATTTCAACCGTGTTCAGCATTATCCCTCACACAATAAAATTCGCCAAAGTGGCATTGTCCGTAATGTCCTCAAAGGCAAATCCATGCCCTTCCATCTCGGCCTCAATCCGCGCAAAGCCACCCACCTTGCGGGTTTCAATCCCTATCAAAACCGAGCCAAAATTCCGCGCTGATTTCTTCAGGTATTCAAACCGAGCAATGTCATCATCCGGCCCCAGAATATTCAAAAAATCCTTCAAAGCCCCCGGCCGCTGCGGCATCCGCAATATGTAATATTTCTTCAGCCCCGCCCAGCGCAGTGACCGCTCCTTCACGTCCGGCAACCGCTCAAAATCAAAGTTCCCGCCCGAAACCACCGCCACCACGGTTTTCCCAGCTATGCCCTCAATGTCCCGCAAACCATCTATCGCCAGCGCCCCCGCTGGCTCTAGCACCACGCCCTCAACATTGAGCATTTCAATCATTGTCGCGCATATCCGGTCTTCAGGAGCTATAAACACATGGTCAGCCGGCACATGTGCCAGCGCATTAAAATTCCGCTCGCCAATGCGTGCCACGGCCGCGCCATCGACAAAACTGTCGACCTTTGGCAACGTTACCAGCGCGCCCGCCACCAGCGAGTCCCGCAGGCTCGGCCCGCCCGCTGGCTCTACAAAGCGATAGTCTACGCTATCACCCAACAGCCGCGTTATTCCCGCCGAAAGCCCGCCGCCGCCCACAGGCAGCACCAGCATATCAACCGCTTCATCCTCAGGCATCTGTGCCATTATCTCGGCGGCCACCGTGGCCTGCCCCTCGATCACATCATCGCTGTCAAACGGCGGCACAAACACCGCGCCTGCCTCGCGGCAATAAGCCTGCGCCGCTGCCAGCGTCTCGTCAAAATAGTCACCCTCAAGTCGAATTTCGGCATGGCTACCGCCAAAAGCGCCGGTTTTGTGCACCTTCTGCTTGGGGGTGGTTACGGGCATATAAATCACGGCCTGCACCCCAAAATGCGCGCACACATAGGCCACGCCCTGCGCGTGGTTGCCCGCTGAAGCACACACAAACGGCCCCGTTTCGCCCGCATCCAGCGCCTTCACAATCGCATTAAAAGCGCCCCGAATTTTATAAGACCGCACCGGCGAAAGATCTTCCCGCTTCAGGTAAATCTCAGCCTCATAGCGCGCACTCAAAAAATCATTCCGCTGCAACGGCGTGGGCTCAAATAGCGAGCGCATCCGCCGCTCTGCCCGAGCCACTTCGGCGGCAAAACTCACTTAGTAAACCTCGCGCTTTTGCACAATATGCCCATAAAGCGTGCTTAAAACGCTGATATTAAGCATAAAATAAAACCATTGATACAGCCCCAAAAGCACAAGATTAACCCACACCAGTTCCGCAAAAGCGAGGCTTATCACCATCGGCACCACCGCATTTATAAAGGCCATTGCCAATGCCAGCCCCAATATCGCCCCTGTATAGCCAGAGGTTTGGCTCCAAGCCTGCCCGATCGTTAGCTCTTCATCCAGCGCCACAGCGGGTAAAATAAGCGCCATGCGCATATAAAGCACCAAAACAACAATGCCGACCACCAGCCCCATCAAAAACGTAGCCCCCAAAAAGCCGGTACCCCCTTGCAATGAGCTCATAAAAAATGGCCCAAAAATCATGCCCAAAATGCCGCTCAAAATGCTGACAATCAGCAATGCCAGCAAAGATATCCCGACGCCATACCAAAAATAGCGGCCAATTCTATAATCGGACCGATAAGGAATAACCCCCTGCGGAATTTCCTCCAGCAAAATATAGCGGTGCCACACAATCGCGACCAGTGAGATTGACCACAGCAGGAAAACAGTCGCGACCAAAATGAGCAACAAGACCAGCCCAACGCTGCCACCCGTTAAATCGGTGGCGTCTGTCATGCCTTGCGCATTTTGATCTATGGCCGCATTTAGCCAATCCGGCGCCATACTCAGCAGCACGGCGCCAGCAATAGCATAAATCGCCACCAGCCAGCCGCTCACCTTTACGGCCATGCCAAGGTTGCCCGTCACCTGCCGAAAACTATGTGCTAATATCGTTAAACCGTTCATGCCTGCCTCCAAAATTTTGCATTAATTAACACAAGTAAATACAGCAAGCCAGACCCTTGATCGCGCTATAGCTGCAAAACCTCGGGGATCGAAAAGTAGCCCTTCATCAAAGCATAATCCCCGGCGCAATAGTTTAGCAACGCATCACGAGCCTTGCGCTCCATCCGCAGGGCCTTTGGCGCATCACTGCCTTTTTGAAGGTGTTCGAGTTCAAACTTTCGCCCCGTAAGCGCCTCAATTTGCTTCGCGAGCTCGGCAACTTTCCCAATTTTCACCACATCGCTGAAATACGAAAGATCATGCCCCAGAAAATTGGTAAACGGGTCAGTGTGGTGTTTTATCGCTTTGGACAAAAGCCGATATTTTTCAAGATTGCACAAAAACACGCCGCGGGTTGGGTTTGGCGGCACATCCAATGCGCGGGCAAGATCCATATCAATGCGGCTTTCACTCAGTTCGCGCTCCCGCATGACCCGATGATTATAGGCAGAAATGATCCGCTTAACGGGGTCGCGGATAATCGCGATCCGAGAATAATCTTCATAGCGCTTGTGGTCTATTTGGTAAAACTGCTGCGTATTGAGGTAGTTATCATGAATACCGCCTTTCCGCCCCGGCACCTTCTCACCCTTTTCAAACGGTTTTCCGTGCTCTAGCTGGTAAAACGCATGTTTCATCGAGGTGCTGGCGGTTTTCGGCACAGGAAAATATGCGATTTTGAATTGCGAATTCTCGACAGTCCGCATTTCGGTTCCCTTTTCCGTTCCTATAGTGCCAAAAGCGCTTTCCCGCTTGAAGGGCGAGGAAAACTGACGTATTGCCAGCCTATAAAATATTTAGCCGGAGAACGCCAGATGTCTGCCCCTAAAAAAGTTGTCCTCGCCTATTCAGGCGGGTTGGATACCTCGATCATTCTGAAGTGGCTCGAAACCGAATATGGCTGTGAAGTTGTGACCTTCACCGCCGATCTTGGCCAAGGCGAAGAGCTGGAACCAGCGCGCCGCAAAGCCGAGCTGATGGGCGTGAAGCCTGAAAACATCCACATTGAAGACGTGCGCGAAGAGTTCGTGCGCGATTTTGTATTCCCGATGTTCCGCGCCAATGCCCAATATGAAGGCCTTTACCTGCTCGGCACCTCCATTGCCCGCCCACTTATTTCCAAGCGCCTTGTTGAGATCGCCGCCGAATGCGGCGCTGATGCCGTAGCCCACGGGGCCACCGGCAAAGGTAACGACCAAGTCCGTTTTGAGCTGGCCGCCTATGCGCTCAACCCCGAGATCAAGGTGATTGCCCCTTGGCGCGAGTGGGATCTGACCTCCCGCACCCGCCTGCTGGAATTTGCTGAAATGCACCAGATTCCGATCGCGAAAGACAAACGCGGCGAGGCGCCTTTCTCAGTGGATGCCAACCTGCTGCACACCTCGTCCGAGGGCAAAGTGCTGGAAGACCCGGCGATTGAAGCGCCAGATTACGTGTATCAGCGCACCGTTGCACCCGAAGATGCGCCCGACGTGGCCGAACATATCGAGATCACCTACGAAAAGGGCGACCCCGTAGCCCTCAACGGCAAGGCTCTCAGCCCCGCCGAAATGCTGACCGCGCTCAATGAGCTGGGCGGCAAGCACGGCATTGGCCGCCTCGACCTCGTAGAAGGCCGCTTTGTCGGCATGAAATCCCGCGGGATTTATGAAACCCCCGGTGGCACCATTATGCTGGAAGCCCATCGCGGCATTGAAAGCATCACGCTGGACCGAGGTGCTGCCCACCTAAAAGACGAGATTATGCCGAAATATGCCGAGCTGATCTATAACGGTTTTTGGTATTCCCCCGAGCGCGACATGCTGCAAGCCCTGATTGATGAAAGCCAAAAGCACGTAACCGGCACCGTAAAGCTCAAGCTTTACAAAGGCCTGTGCCAAACCGTTGGCCGCTGGTCCGCGCACTCGCTCTACTCCGAAGAGCACGTAACCTTTGAGGATGACGCCGGTGCCTATGATCAAAAAGACGCGGCGGGCTTTATCCAGATCAACGCGCTGCGGCTGAAGCTATTGGCGGCACGGGATCGTCGGCTTAAATAACGGCTTTCTTGATTTGAAACATTGTCTACGCCTACGGTTTATGTATGGTTCTATAAAGAAACCGTAGGAGTAGCCTCTCATGACCAGAATTTTCGCCCTCATCATTGCCGTTTCAAGCCTTTTCAATGCCGCCACGGCGCAAACCCTTAATTTTGCTGGCTCTTGGGCACACAACCCAGACAGTTGTAACGTGACCAACACCGACCTGATACCCATGCGTATTTCAGACACAAGCATCTTGTTTTATGAAAGCCGGTGTGAGCTTACAAATCCCGTCAACATCCGCGATATGAATGGCCAGTTATTTGATTTTGTCTGCACCGGCGAGGGCGAGGAATGGGGCGCGCGCGGACTACTATTGCTAAACGCAGACGGCACATTGACCTATAGCAGCAGCGACCAGACCATCATCCTACAACGCTGCGAGTAGTTTGATTTCAATGTTGCACGCATTGCCTTATGCTTTAGGCGTGCTATAGATGCGCTATGGCCACCAAACGTCCCTCATTTGTGCTGCGCAGTTTGCGCTTGTTAGCATTTGCTGCCACCCTGCTTGGTGGCTACAAGCTGGTTTCCACCGCTATCTTTAAAGATGCCTCTTTTTTCGCCCAAGGCATTATTCTTGATTTCGAACCGACAGAAGAAGCGTTTGCCCCTGCAAGAACACCTCTTATTGCTTTTATTGACTTCGCCGATCAAAAACAGCTCGCCACGCCCGAAAGCGCTCTTGGCACAGAGGCTGCTTATCTCGGGCAAAAAGTCGTGATCAGGTATAGCCCTGATAACCCCCGCATTTTACGGTTAGATACGTTTTTGGGCATGTGGGGCAGCGGTGTGGCCAGCCTGCTTTTTGGCTTAATCCCCTTCCTGTTTTTCCACACGCGCATTGCCAAGGCCAGCAAACGCACCCCTGCACGCAAGAGCGCAAAACGCAAAAGCACGCTGAATGTTAGCCACCTCGTGGATCACACCCAAAATATGACAGACACCGATAAGCCGGTTGTGCGCCGTATGCGCTAACACTAAGTACTATGTAATTTTGTAGGAGCTGCCGCCATGGCCAAGCCGAAAAAACAAAAAACCCGCATCATCGCCATCCTCGTTGTTCTGTTTGGGCTAATATTTACAGCCACCGGCGGCGGCCTAACGGTTTTCTCCTACACATTTTCGCAAGTAGCCGTCGCCACCAGCGGCAATGTGGTTGATATCGAGGTGAACTGGTCAAGTAGCAGCAGCGGCAATTCTTCCGCTCCCACCTACAAACCCACCATTTCGTTTTTTGACAAGAACGGCACCGAGCAACGCGCGCAAACCTTCCTCTCGTCTTCCAGCTATAATTACCCCATCGGCACCAAATTAAACATTCTTTACAATCCCGAAAACCCGAGCAGCCTGCGCATTGATAGCTGGTTTGCCCTCTGGGGCTTTGGCCTGATATTCCTGACGATTGGCCTGCTCATCATGCTGGGCGGGGGCATCTTCTTTGTCGCCACCAAGCGCACCAAAGCAGGCCAGCCCACGCCAGAAACCGCCCCCAGCACAGCCAAAAAGCCAGATTATAGCTACAGCTCGTCTGATGCGCCCGAAAAGCGCGCCCCCACAGTGCGCCGCAGATAACCGCGCAACGTTGTCACGTACACCCAGCAAGCCAATGCTACCTCAGGAAAAATCGCGTGCAAATTGCGCAAGGCGGTCTATACTTCGCCCATGAAAATGTCTCAAAACACCCCCGACCTCCTCGTCATTGATGACCGCCCGTGGCTATTGGGGGGCATCCTGATAGGGTTTATCACCATTTTTACAGGCATTGGCGTGGCCATGCTTTTGGAGGGCCTGTTGGCCGGCATTGTCATGTTTCTCATTGCCGGATCGGTTTTTGCTGCCTTTTATTTTCTGGTCGAGCGCACCCAGCTGGTGCTTGATGCCCGCACGGGGCAGCTGGAAATTCGCAAAAAATCCATGCGGCGAATGAAGCACACAGCCCATGCCCTCAAGGACTTGCGGCACACGACGATTGAATCAAAGGTTTCGACAGGCAGCACGGGCGCGGGCAGCAAAGTCAGTCGCCTGATTTTGGTTATGCGGGATGGGCATGGCGAAACCAACACGCCGCTCACCTCGGCACTTACCAGCGGCGGGGCCGCTGAAAAGATATCGCCGATTGTGAATGCGTGGCTAGAGGCCGCAAGGGCCTAGCCCTCACAGCACCTGATCAAGCGCTGCTTCCAGCCGTTTTACTGTGCCGTCAATATCGGCCAGCTTATCCAGCCCAAACAGCCCCAGCCTAAAGGTGCTAAAGCCCTCGGGCTCATCACATTGTAGCGGCACGCCCGCGGCTATTTGCATCCCGAGCGCAGCAAACTTCTTGCCTGATTTAATATCCGCGTCAGCCGTATAGCTCACCACCACGCCCGGCGCTTCAAAGCCAGCGGCGGCCACCGAGGCAATGCCCCGCGCCTTCAGCATCGCCCGCACTTTGTCGCCCAGCTCCTGCTGCGCGGCGGCAATATTATCCCAGCCCAGCGCTTCAGTTTCCTTCATCGCATCACGAAAGGCCTTCAGCGAGTCCGTTGGCAAAGTCGCGTGGTAAGCGTGGCCACCGTTTTCATAGGCCTGCATAATGGCGTGCCACGTATTCAAGTTCAGCGCAAAGCTGCTGGACGTGGTTTCCTCCATCCGCGCAAGTGCGGCCGTTGAGAGCATCACCAGCGCCGCCGCGGGCGAACTGCTCCAGCCTTTTTGCGGGGCCGAGATCAGAATATCGACGCCCGTTGCCGCCATATCCACCCAGATCGTGCCCGAGGCAATGCAATCAAGCACCATCAAACCGCCGACCTCATGCGCGGCATCCGCCAGCGCCTTAATGTAGTCATCCGGCAGAATCATCCCGCTGGAAGTTTCCACATGCGGCGCAAAAACCAGCGCAGGCCGCTCCTCGCGAATGCGAGCAACCGCCTCTTCAATCGCCACTGGCGCAAACGGGGCCGTAACCGCGTTTCCGGTTTGGCGCGCCTTCAGCACCGTGTGCTCAGACGGGATATTCCCCGCCTCAAAAATCTGTGTCCAACGGTAGGAAAACCAACCGTTCCGAACAACCAAAGCCTTGGCATCATTGGCAAATTGCCGTACCACGGCCTCCATGCCGAAAGTGCCGCCACCCGGCACAACCACCACGGCCTCGGCCTTGTAAACGCCCTTTAGCGTCTCCGAAATGTCACGCATAACCTGCTGAAAGCTGGCTGACATATGGTTCAGCGAGCGGTCGGTAAACACCACCGAGAATTCCTGAAGGCCGTCTGGGTCTACGTTGGGTAAAAGTCCGGGCATATTAGGCTCCTGAAAAGTTGAAACATTTCCTCACCGGAATGTTGTTTGCATGTGACCGCGTAAGCCAGCATGTTGCCGCCATATCAGCTTTTGAAGGAAATGAGAATGCGAATCCTAACTGTTTTATTGGCCTTGATGGCGGGCGCCACTGTTGCCAAAGCCGAAACCCTGCAAACCGCCATTTTTGCGGGGGGCTGCTTTTGGTGTGTCGAAAGTGATTTTGACAAAGTGGAAGGCGTGGTGGAAACCGTATCCGGCTATACCGGCGGCACCCTGCAAAACGCCACCTATCGCAACCACGGCCAGCACCGCGAAGCCGTAAAAATCACCTTTGACGCTGACGTGGTTTCCTATGATCAGCTGCTTTATGTTTTCTGGCGCACGGTAGACGCCACCGACGCTGGCGGGCAATTCTGTGATCGCGGCCATAGCTACCTCACCGGCATTTTTGCCTTAAATGATGAGCAAGCCGCCGCCGCTCGCGCCTCAAAAGCCGCCCTGCGTGGCCGCCTTGGTGCGCCCATTGTAACCGAAGTCTTCCCCGCCGGAGACTTCTGGGACGCCGAAAACTACCACCAGAACTACTACCAGAAAAACCCAAACCGCTATGATTATTACCGCAACGGCTGTGGCCGAGACGCGCGCGTAGCCGCCCTTTGGGGCGATGAGGCTCCTTTTGCCAACGACCATTAAAACCGCACGGCCGGTTCTGGCATAAGCCATAGCCGGCCGTGCATTCATGTTACAAAGGTAAAAACAAGTTACATGATTGCTCCCAATCATGCTTTCCACACATATTCACAAAACACACTTCAAAACCGTTAATTTTTGTGCTATGTGAAAGGCTCAATATTTATCTGAGAGCCTTGTATTGCAATACTCAAAGCGCGCCTTTCATGACACCCTCGCCAGGTTTCGCAAGAATGCCATATTCCGCGCTGAGGGGTTTCAACGCGAAGTTGAACGCGTGTTGGACACCACAGCACAAAACAAACGGGTCTCTTTAAAAGATGCCTTCAGCTATTCTCGCAGCATAATGACATGCAGCATGCTTCGAGTAGAAACCCATGCTGTTTCCTTCGTTATCTTAATTATAGCTATCGGCACCGGCATATTTATTCCTTATGGCGCCACCGATATTTTGACTCGCATTAGCGTTATCGCGGTTGCGATGCTAACAGGCACGTCCTTTTCCGCGCTTATCTTGTATTTGCTGCTTCCGATTCACCTCGTCAAAAACATCAGCCTTTGGTCCATTGCCGCCTTTCATACCTTTCTTGCGGCTACCGTTTTTAGCCTAATCGAGCCCGAGATTATTAGATATCTTCACCCTTATCCCGTGCCCACACGGCTCGAAGTATTTGTACCATTTCTGCTCCTGAACGGGTTGGTCGATGTTTTTATCCTCTGGCTTTTTAAATCTCAAATTTGCCTGCGAACCTATACAAAGCGTCACAAAACCCAATCGATCAAAGCTTTGTTGCCGGCACAAAAGTATAGTGAAATCTGGGTGATCTCGGCTGCAGATCATTACGTGGAGATCATCTCCGAACAGGGCCGCCATATGCACCGGATGACCATGAAATCTGCCGTTGCCAAAACAGACGAAGGCGAAGGTTTGCGGGTGCATCGCTCCCATTGGGTCGCGCACAGGGCCATGTTCACCCTCTCCAAGGAAGGCGAGCGCTATTTCCTCACGTTGCGGAATGGAGAGCGCCTTCCGGTGTCTCCTAAAATGGCCCCAGAGGTGCAAGCATATTTAGATAAGGGCCAGCTTCTTGCGGCGCAATAAAAGCTACACCTCAATTGCTAGCGCAATCCCTTGCCCGCCACCAATGCACATCGTGATCAGCCCTTTGCCGCCCCCAATCCGCTCCAGCTCATAAATCGCCTTTAGGGTCACAATCGCGCCGGTGGCCCCTACCGGATGCCCCAGCGCAATCGCTCCGCCATTGGGGTTCACAAGCGCTGGGTCCAGCCCCAGCTCTTGGCTCACGGCACAGGCCTGCGCCGCAAACGCCTCGTTGCTCTCAATCACGGCAAAATCGCTTGCCTTTAACCCCGTGCGTTTCAGCAGCGCCCGCACTGCCGGAATAGGCCCAATGCCCATTAGCTCGGGCGCAACCCCCGCATGGGCATAGCCCAAAATACGTGCCTTGGGTGTCAGCCCCGCCTTGGCCGCCGCCGCCTCGGTTGCCAGCACCAGCGCCGCTGCGCCGTCATTAATGCCTGAGGCATTCCCCGCTGTCACCGTGCCATCTTTCTGAAAGGCCGCCCGCAGTCCGCCAAGGGCATCAGCTGAGGTCGCCTTTGGGTGCTCGTCAGTATCAAACACAACAGTTTTGCGCCCTTGCCGCACTTCAAGCGGCGTAATCTGGCTGGCAAAATGCCCTGCCTCAACCGCCGCCGCCGCCCGCCGCTGGCTTTCAAGCGCAAACGCATCCTGCGCTTCGCGGCTAATCCCGTATTTAGCCGCCACATTCTCAGCCGTAACCCCCATATGCCCCGAGCCAAACGGGCAATGCAGCGTGGCCAGCATCATGTCCACCGCCTGCATGTCGCCCATTTTCTTGCCAAACCGCGCGTCTTGCAAAATATAAGGGGCACGGCTCATTGCCTCCGCCCCGCCTGCCAAAGCAAACTCAGCATCCCCCAGCATGAGCGATTGCGCCGCCGAAATAATCGCCTGCGCCCCAGAGCCACAAAGCCGGTTCACATTCATCGCCGGCACCGCCTCGGGCACCCCTGCCTCCACCGCTGCCACGCGCGAAAGATACATATCCTTAGGCTCAGTATTTATCACGTGCCCAAAAACCACATGGCCGATTTGCCCCGGTTCAACCCCGGCCCGCGCCATGGCAACCTTGCTCACATGCGCCGCCGTTTCCGTCGGCGGCACCCCCGCCAAGCTGCCACCAAAACCACCGATCGCCGTGCGCGCACCATCAAGAATTACGATATCCGTCATTTTTCTGCCTTTCAAAAGCTCCGGCCAAGTGTGGCCCTATCCCCAAGCTTTGCAAGCCCCGATTTCTCCAACCGCGCGCCTCAGCCCCGCGCTGCCCAATCGGCACTCGCCATTTCATGCAGCCTAGACGCCGTGCGCGCAAACTCAAAAGCCCCGTCTCCCGCTTCAAAAAGCTGCTCCGGCACCGCATCCGCCGAGCAAATCAACCGCGTTTTGGCCTCATAAAGCGCATCAATCAGCGTCACAAACCGCTTGGCTGGCCCCGCCTGCTCGCGGCTCAACAGCGGCACCTCATCCAGTAGCAATATCGCGATCTCGTCCGCGATCGCCAAATAATCCGCCGCCCCCAAAGGCGCCTCGCACAAGTCCGCAAAACTGGCCCGCGCCACGCCTTCGCAATGCAGCGGCAAGCGCACTTCGCGCCCGTGCACCGCCAGCAAAAGCGGCTTGCCCTTGCATACCGAAAAAACCTCCCAAGCCGCATCCATACCACGCCGCGCCCGCGCATTCAGCGGGCTAAAATATACATTGCCCCCCGCCAGCTTGTTTTGCCGATAATCCGTATCACTCACCAAATGAAACACCTCCAGCCGCTCTTTAATCCGTTCAATAAACGGCACAAAAAGCTGGCGGTTCAGCCCGTCCTTATACAAATCATCAGGGTGTCGGTTAGACGTCGCCACAATCACCACGCCACGCGCAAACAGCTTGTCAAACAAGCGCCCTACAATCATCGCGTCGGTAATATCCCCAATTTGCAGCTCGTCAAAACACAACAGCGCCGCGCCCTCCGCAATGCGCGCTGCCACCGGCTCAATCGGGTCTTTTGCATAATCCTGCCGCGCTAAAGTAATCCCCTTATGCACCTCCTGCATAAAAGCATGAAAATGCACCCGCCGCTTTTTCGCCACCGGCGCGTTCTCAAAAAACAGGTCCATCAGCATAGATTTCCCACGCCCAACGCCGCCATAAAGATAAAGCCCCTGAATATCGACCTCTTCAATATGCTCACGCCCCCAGCCAAAAAGCCCACGCCCAAAGCGGCTTGGTTTGGCAGGGTTATACCCTTGCAGCCGCCGGTGCAGAAGCTGCAACTTTTCAATCGCCAACCGCTGGGCCGCGTCATCACGCAGCTCGTCAACGGCGATCAACGCGCGGTATTTAAAGAGAGGGCCTTGGGGCATAAAAACCTTTTTCGTGCAAGATAAGGGCGCAGGCGGTCAAGCGTCAAGCATCTCCAGCAGCTTGCGTACTGTATTCATATTGCGCGCTGTGCACGGTACGCCGGCAAGCCGCTCGATCTTCTCCGCAAGTTTTGAGCGACCAATGCCCTTGAGGGCGTGCAGATAAATTGCCTGCGCGCCAATATGCAAAGCCTCGCTTTCAGCCCGTAAGCTATCTGCTTTTTCTTGATCAAAGGTAAAAGCAGTCGAGGCAAACCAGATATGCAAAAACTTACCATCGGGTTCCTCAAAGGGGGTCTGCACCGCAATATCCAAAAAAGCATTGGCAGGCATCACCAACACTCGCGGCCGAAACCCTTTGCTCGCTTCAACAGCATCCTCTACCGCCTCGGCGTCGACATCCCCCTCAATCACCACATTTCCACTCTGAATATAACTCCGAGGGTTCGCCGCCCCGAGCCCTTCCAACAGCTCGCAAAGCTCTTTCATCGGCAGCTTGCCATGCCCCCCCACATTGATGCCGCGCAATAATATAACAGATTTCATCTCTTTCCCCTTTGCCGCAGCATAGCGCACCGAGCGCAGCGAGGCCACGGCCAGCGGCAGGCGTTTTTTAGTTTACTAAAAAATGTGCTTTGGCCGAGTGGGGGTTTACCCCCGCAGAGGTCAAAGCAAGCTCGGGACTTTCGGTCAGCTCTAGCATCGCGCCTCCGCGGCGACCCTTCGGGCCACCTTGTCGGCGCGGGTTGTGCAAGCACAACCGGACATAAAAACAGCCCGCGCTTGTCACGCGAGCTGCAAACCGATGGTTTAAAATATTAGTCTTTCAAGCGAGTCATCGAGATCGTCTTCATCACCGTCTTCTCAAAAAATGGCTCGCTTTGGCCCTTGCGGATTTTGCGCATGAAGTATTTCTCAAAACCGATTTTAGCCCAGTGCACCCACTTGCCCTCAGCCGCCCAGTTCTTGTTACGCGGCGGGTTTTGCGGCTGCGCCATAAAGGCCACGCCTTTGTCGCCAAAGTCTGCCAAGCAAAACGCGTTCCATGTTGGCTCGTGTGTTGGCTCTTGGCCCCGAAGCTCTTGCCCGATGTTGCCAGCGGCCGCTGCCACCATCGACTCGATCATCAAGCCGGTTTTAGGCACGCCCACAGCCACAGCTGAAACCTCAAGCGGCGCAATCGCAATGGCCACGCCCACAGCGTATACATTCGGGAATTTCGGGTTTTTCTGGTGTTTATCGACCACAATAAACCCGCGCGGATTGGCCAGCCCCTCTGGCGCATTCGCCGGCATAAACGGTGGCAAACCACGGAACGCCGGCAGCATCATGGAGAAATTAAATTCAAGCTCGTGAGACTCAATAACCTCGCCACCCTTTGCCATCTGGCTCACAAACATCTTGCCGTCTTCCACCTTGTCAGTGCGAGCATCTGTGATCCAGTTAATGTGGCGATGGCGCATTTCGCGCTCCAGCATACCTTTGGTATCACCCACGCCACCAAGGCCGAGGTGGCCCACATATGGCTCTGCGGTCACAAAGGTCATCTTCACTTTGTCGCGAATTTTGCGCTTACGCAGATCCGTATCCATGATCATGGCAAATTCATACGCAGGGCCATAGCATGAGGCCCCCTGAACCGCGCCAACCACAATCGGGCCGGGGTTCTTGCAGAACTCTTCCCAATCCGCACTTGCGGTCACGGCGTGGTTTACATCACAAACCGACTGGGTAAAGCCATGCGGACCAAGGCCCTCGATCTCGTCAAAGGCCAAATCGGGGCCAGTGGCAATAATCACATAGTCATACTTAACTTCAGTGCCGCTTTGCAGCTTGATTGTGTTATTCTCAGGGTCAAACCCCACCATCGGGTCGGCCAAAAACTTGATGCCTTGCTTTTTCAGCACTGGCTCAAGGTCAATCGTAATATCTTCGCGCTTGCGCCAGCCCACGGCCGCCCAAGGGTTAGACGGGGTGAATTGGAAATAAGGATTATTGGAGATAACCGTAATGTTATCCTCGCTCCTGCATTCCTTTTTCAAGTCATAAGCAGCGGGCAAACCGCCGATGCCAGCCCCGATTACTACGATTTCAGCCATATTCATGCCTCCCAGCAAATGAAGAATTCCAGAGTCCTACTATATATTGCATAAACAAAATATAAATGCACGAATATTGGAAAAGTTTTTACATTCCGTAAATGTGGATTGTAATACCAACGACCTCTGCATCGCTGATTGCCTTATTTTTAGGTCAAAACAGGGCGCGTGTTTATTCCCCATTGACATTTACCTGTGATAGCAACCATGTTCCGCGCCCAACGAGGTGTTGTAATTCCGGAGAATCCTTTATGGCTGTTGTTGTCGTCGAATCCCCTGCCAAAGCTAAAACCATTGAAAAATACCTAGGGCCGGGCTTTACCGTGCTCGCCTCCTATGGCCACGTGCGTGATTTGCCGCCCAAGGATGGCTCGGTCGACACCGAAAACGAATTCGACATGAAGTGGCAGGTTGGCAGCCAGTCGCAAAAACATGTGCGCGCGATTGTGGAGGCCATGAAGGCCGACAGTGAAGATAAACTCATTCTTGCGACCGACCCGGACCGCGAGGGCGAAGCCATTAGCTGGCACCTTGAGGAAGCGCTGAAAAAGCGCAAAGTGATTAAAAAATCCACACACGTAGAGCGGGTGGTTTTTAACGCCATTACCAAAACCGCCGTGACCGAGGCCATGAAAAACCCCCGCCAAGTGGATATGCCACTGGTGGAGGCCTATCTCGCCCGCCGCGCGCTCGATTACCTCGTGGGCTTTAACCTCTCGCCTGTGCTCTGGCGCAAGCTGCCCGGTGCTAAATCGGCGGGCCGTGTGCAATCGGTTTGCCTGCGGCTGATCGTTGAGCGCGAGATGGAGATCGAGGCGTTTAACAACAAGGAATACTGGAGCGTAAAGGCCCTGTTGGAGACCCCGCGCGGACAGTCCTTTGAGGCCCGCCTCACGGTGCTCGGCGGCAAGAAGCTTGAGAAATTTGACCTAAATACCGCAGCATCAGCAGAGCTGGCTGTGCAGGCGATTACCTCTCGGACACTGAGTGTCCAAAAGGTTGAGGCCAAGCCCGGCACCCGCAACCCGTCTGCCCCGTTTATGACCTCCACCCTCCAGCAAGAAGCCAGCCGCAAGTTCGGCTTTGGCGCGCGGCAAACCATGTCCACCGCCCAGCGGCTTTATGAGGCCGGTTACATCACCTATATGCGGACAGACGGCATTGATATGGCCCCCGAGGCCGTGACCGAGGCACGTGACTTCATCAAAAACAAATACGGCGCGGACTACATCCCCGCCTCCCCTCGCATTTACAAAAACAAAGCCAAAAACGCGCAAGAAGCTCACGAGTGCATTCGCCCCACCGAGATGGACCGCGAGCC
>WTAL01000098.1 GCA_013139635.1 Paracoccaceae bacterium | reverse complement strand
AGCTGGGGCGACCATGATGTGGCGGAAAACATTGTGCATTTGGTGCTGGCGCGGCTGCCTGAGGGCGCGGCGGGCACGCGGGGGATTTCGCTTTTTGCGGTGCCAAAGTTCATTCCGGATGAGGCAGGCAACCCCGGTGTGGCCAACAGCCTGCGCGCGGTGAGCCTTGAGCATAAGATGGGGCTACATGGCTCACCCACCGCTGTGATGGCCTTTGAAGGGGCCACGGGCTGGATGGTTGGCGAAGAAAACGGTGGCATGGCGGCGATGTTTACCATGATGAATAACGCCCGCCTTGGGGTTGGCATTCAGGGGCTTTCGCAGGCTGAGGCGGCCTACCAGCAGGCCTTGGAGTTTGCCCATGAGCGCAAGCAGGGGCGCACGCCAGTTGAGGGCGAGGCGGCGATTATTGGCCATGCTGATGTGCGGCGTAACCTGATGACGATGAAATCCCTCACCCAAATCGCCCGCGCGCTTTGCCTTGATTGCGCGGTGAGCCTTGACCTTGCCCGCGCCAATAATGATGACGCGCAAGCCGCCCGCGCGGCGTTCCTTACGCCCATCGCCAAGGCTTTTGGCACCGATACCGGCTGCGAAGTGGCCGAGCTGGGCGTGCAGGTGCATGGCGGCATGGGCTACATTGAGGAAACCGGCGCGGCGCAGTTTTACCGCGATGTGCGGGTGACCGCGATTTATGAAGGCACCAACGGCATTCAGGCCATGGATATGGTGGGCCGCAAGCTGAAAGATGGTGGCAAGGCGGCTTTTGCCTTGCTGGCTGAAATCGGGCTGACGGCGGCGATTGCTGAAGAGAAACACCCTGATCTTTCCGCCTTTCTGTATGGTGTTGAAAACAGCCTTACAGTGACAACCCACTGGATGGCGTCTGCTCCGCCAAATGCTCGCTTTGCGGGGGCAACGCAGTATTTGCGTGCCTTTGCGCTGGCGCTTGGTGGGCATTATTTGCTGAAAGCCGCGCTGGCAGACGAGGCCCGCCTGCCGCTGGCACGCTTCCATATCCGGCAAACTATGCAAGTGGTTGATGCGCTTTGCTCAGCAGCCCGAGAGGGTGACGCCCCGCTTTATGCAGACCCGCTTGCGCTATGAGCGTTCTAAAATTCCCGCATGAAACCCCGCCCGAAGGCGCGGAGATGATTGAAGTGGCCAAAGGTATCCACTGGATTCGCCTGCCGCTGCCAATGAAGCTTGACCACGTTAATATCTACGCGCTGGAAGATGGCGACGGCTGGACGGTGATTGACGCGGGCATGAACTCCCGCAAAGGCCGTGCATTGTGGGAGGCCCTGATGGCAGGGCCGCTGCAAGGCCGCCCGATAAAGCGGGTGATTCTTACGCACCACCACCCAGACCATGTGGGCATGGCGGGCTGGCTGCAATCAGAGCACGGGGCTGAGCTTTGGACAACCCGCACCGCGTGGCTTTTTGCCCGTATGCTAACGCTGGATGTGCAAGAGCAATGGCCCGAGGAAACGCTGGCTTTTTACCGCAGTGCAGGCATGGACAGCGCCTTTTATGAAAAACGCCGCGCCGAGCGGCCTTTTAACTTTTCAGATGTGGTCGCCCCCATGCCACTTGGCTTTAAGCGGCTGGACGAGGGCGACACGCTGCAAATCGGTGCCCGCGCATTTACCGTTCGGCTTGGGCAGGGCCACGCCCCCGACCATATAACCCTGTGGTCAGACGATGTGGTGATCGCGGGCGATCAGGTGATTGCCAGCATTTCCTCAAACCTAGGCGTTTATGCCACCGAGCCAGAGGCCGACCCAGTGGGCGCGTGGTTTGAAAGCTGTGAGCGGCTTAGGCCGTTTGCCGAGCCGCACCACCTTGTGCTGCCCGGCCATAAGCTGCCGTTTACGGGCCTAAAAACCCGCCTTACCCAGCTGATTAACAACCACCATTCCGCCCTTGAGCGCCTAAAAACCCACCTTGTTGAGCCTCGCACAGCCGCCGAATGCTTCCAGCCGCTTTTTAAGCGCAAAATCGGCGATGGCGAATATGGGCTGGCCTTGGTTGAGGCCGTTGGCCATGTAAACCACCTTCACCAAATCGGCGAGGTTAGCCGTGAGCGGCGGGCAGATGGTGCGTTTCTGTGGCGCAGCCTCTGAAACCCCCTTTTCAAAGCGACCATTTTCTGGCACACCAGACAAAACAAAAATCGGGAGATGCAAAATGAGTGAACACAAGCACGGTACAATGGACGTAAGCAATCAGGAAAAAACCTTTGCTGGTTTTATCAAGGGCGGTATTTGGCTAACATATATTTCCATCGGCATTCTGGTTTTCCTAGCCGTATTCAACTCCTGATCGGGGCGGGCTATGCGGGCGCTTTCATCAGTAGTTTTACTTGGGCTAAGCCTGTTCATTTCTGGTTGCGCCAGTAATAGCGGCATGGCGCCCGTAGAAGAAATTTCGGCGGCCCAATTTAGCAATCCGGCACCGGCTTCGGTTTCGTTGATAACTATGGTCAATGCCAAATCGGATTTCGGCGAGCATTCAGCCCTGCTTATCAATGGCTCCCAGCAGGTTATATATGATCCGGCGGGCTCGTTCAGGCATTCAGAGCTGCCGCGACGAGACGACATCGTTTATGGAATCACCCCGCGGTTTGCGCGCTATTACAATTCTTACCACGCGCGCTTTGGCTATTACGTAAAAGTACAAACGCTGGAAATTAGCCGCGAGCAGGCTGATGAAATGATCGCTGCCTCAAAGGCCCGTGGCCATGTCGGCAAGATGTTTTGCGCCAATGCCATTTCAGATGTGCTGAATGACTTCCCGCAATTCGCTGATATTCCCGTCACGTTTTTTCCAGGGGCGATCATGAAACGCGTAGCACGCAATGACGCGATTGATACCCTGATTGTCCGCGAAGACGATATTGGCCAAAACTACCAGACCAACTAACGCGGCGCACCACCGTTTGCGCTTGCCGAAACACAGCGCCCGCGCCGCTCTCAAACGTTGCGCATTGCTGCCAGTCTTTAAGCGCGCACCCACCGAGCGTAGCGAGGCTAGGGCCGTCGGCAAACCGAGTTTTCAGCTTGTCTGAAAACCGCGCCTTTGGCGAGCGGGTGGGCTTGCCCGCCCCGAGCTAAAGGCGATGCCGGAGCTATTGGTTTAGATCATGACCCACAGGGCAAGCGACCCGCCCTTTCGTCGCCAACAGCTCCTGCACTTCATCTTCCAGCACAAGGCAAGAAAGCTTACGGCCAAAAACGGCGCCCGTGTCCACCCCGATCCGGTTACCGTGGTTTTCCACTTCTTGCACCGGTGTGTGGCCATGCACCACCACCGCGCCAAAATCGCCTTTGAAGGTCAGGAAGGGCTTTCGTATCCACATCAGCTCATATTCTAGCTGGTCATCCAAGGCTCGCTCGGGGTTCACCCCTGCATGGGCAAAGAAATAACCACCGATATGGATAGAGCGTTCACAGGCCTCGACCCAGTCAAAGTGCGCTTGTGGATAGACATCCTGAAACGCATCCCTAAAGGCCTCGGCCTTATCCTCTGTTGCGCCCCACGCGCCGTAGCTCTCGAGCGTGATTTGCCCACCCATCACGGGATCAAGCCAATGGTATTGGCAGCCGTGCATACCTAAAGGGTCGTTCAAAAACAGCTTGGGGTAGCTGTCATGGTTGCCATATAAAAAGCGGGCTGGCAGGGTGGGCGTGTTGGCCTTCATCAGGTTTTCCAGCACGCCACGGCAGTCGGGGCCACGGTCCATGTAATCGCCAAGGTAAATGACTAACGGCTTGGGGTGGGGGCTTGTTACAAGATCCGCTGCGATGCGCGCTTGCATGCCCTCCAGTTCGGCGAGGCATCCGTGGATATCACCGATTGCATAAATTCTGTATCCGTCAGTTTTACTCACTGTTCTGTTTCCCTTGGGTTTCTGGCAACCGCATTATTTCGCCATTGCCGCTTCATGTATTGCTTGCTAAGCTTGCCACATGGGAACCGCACACAAAAGGGGGCGTTATGAAAATATTCCATTATCATGATCGAACCCGTGGCCCTGTAACCGCCCTGCAAACACGTTTGTAGGGCAGGCTCAAAGCGCGTTTTGTTTTCCGGTCTGCCTATGCCTGCCCGCCTTTTGGGCTTGTTATATAATACTGGATTCCCATGACTATTTTAAATCTCAACGACCTGTCTGTCACCCTTGGCTTGCCGCTGTTTTCCGATCTGAACTTTTCGCTTGAAAAGGGAGACCGCCTTGGCCTGATCGCAGGTAATGGGCGGGGAAAATCTACCCTGCTGCACTGCATTGCCGGCACGGCCGATATTACCGGTGGAGAGATCACCCGCGCGCGCGGACTCCGCGTGGGCCATTTGCAGCAAGAGGTGCCCGAGGCACTGTTGCCGCTTACGCTTTATGAGGCCGTACTTTCGGCCCTGCCGCCCGAGCAGGCCGAATATGAAAGCTGGCGCGTGGATGTGGTGCTGGATGACCTTAAGGTGCCTTATGAGCACCAGCAAAAACAGCTGAGCGCACTTTCGGGCGGGTGGCAGCGCATTGCCATGCTGGCGCGGGTCTGGGTGCTTGAGCCGGATTTAATGCTGATGGACGAGCCGACCAACCACCTCGATCTTTCCCGCATTGGCCTGCTGCAAAGCTGGCTGGAAACCACGGCGCGGGGCGTGCCGCTGATTGTGGCTAGCCATGACAGGGCCTTTCTGGACGCGATGACCAACCGCACGCTTTTTCTGCGCGAAAGTGCCTCGCGGCTGTTTGCCCTGCCCTATAGCCAAGCGCGCGCAGCACTGGAGGAGGCCGACGCCGCGGACGCGCGCAAATATGGCAATGACATCAAGCAAGCCAAGCAACTGCGCCGGCAAGCGGCCAAGCTGAAGAACATCGGGGTCAACTCGGGGTCTGATCTTTTGATCACCAAAACCAAACAGTTGAAAGACCGGGCCGAGCGGCTGGAAACCACGGCGCGGCCCGCACATCAAGAGCGCTCAGCGGGGGATATTAAGCTTGGCAATAGCGGCACGCACGCTAAAGCGCTGGTGGCGTTTGAGGATGTGGAGGTGACCACGCCCGATGGCCGCGTGCTGTTTAAAACCGGAAAGGTCTGGATAAATAAAGGTGACCGGATTGTGCTGCTTGGGGCCAATGGCACTGGTAAAACACGGCTGATTTCACTGCTGCATAGCGCTATTACGGGCGAGGCCGCGGGTATCCGCACCACGCCCTCGATTCAGCTTGGCTATTCTGATCAAGGGCTTTCACAGCTTGACCACAGCCGCACGGCGCTTGAGGAAATAACCCGACGTTTTGATATTGGCGACCAGCGGGCGCGGGGGCTTTTGGCAGGGGCCGGGTTTTCGATTGATCTGCAAAAAGCCAAGCTGACGGCACTTTCTGGCGGGCAAAAAATGCGGCTGGCGATGCTAATTTTACGGCTAGAGAAACCGAATTTTTATCTGCTCGACGAACCAACAAACCACCTTGATATTGAGGGGCAAGAGGCGCTGGAGGAGGAACTGACCGCGCATGACGCCACCAGCCTGCTGGTATCGCATGACCGCACGTTTGTGCGCGAAGTCGGGAGCCGGTTTTGGCTAATTGAGGGGAAGACGTTGCGCGAAATAGACAGCCCTAAAGGGTTTTTCGCGCAGGCCTTGGCGACAGAATAACCCATTTAGAGGCGCGTAGCCCTCCCGCCTGCCGGACGATTTTGCTGCGCAAAACGCCGGCAGTTGGGCGTGGCCTCGCTTCGCTCGGCAGGGGCTTTGCCCCTCTGCGCAAGCGCATTCACCCCAGAGTATTTAGAGAAGAATGAAGCTAGAAGAACGCCTGAAGGCCGGTTTGGGCGCGGCCAAGAATGAGCGCGTGCACATCATGTGCACCTTCATAGGTGTTAACCGTTTCGAGGTTGACCATGTGGCGCATAACTTGGAACTCCTCCGAAATGCCGTTGCCGCCGTGCATATCACGGGCCATGCGGGTGATATCGAGCGCTTTGCCGCAGTTATTACGCTTAATCATTGAGATCATCTCGGGCGCGGCACGGCCTTCATCCATGAGGCGGCCAACGCGGAGGCAGGCGTGCAGGCCCAGCGTGATTTCGGTTTGCATATCGGCGAGCTTTTTCTGGTAGAGCTGGGTGCCGGCGAGGGGCTTGCCGAATTGCTTGCGGTCTAGCCCGTATTGCCGTGCAGCGTGCCACGCAAACTCGGCGGCCCCGAGCACGCCCCATGCGATGCCGTAGCGGGCGCGGTTAAGGCAGCCAAACGGGCCTTTTAGGCCTTCGACATTTGGCAGCAAGGCGTCCTCAGAGACCTCAACATTTTGCAATACAATCTCGCCGGTGATCGAGGCGCGCAGGCTGAGTTTGCCACCGATTTTGGGCGTGCTCAGGCCCTTCATGCCCTTTTCCAGCACAAAACCTTTGATCTTGCCGCCATGGGCCTCTGATTTGGCCCAAATCACAAACACATCGGCGATAGGGCTGTTGGATATCCACATTTTGGCGCCGGAAAGCACGTAGCCGCCATCGACCTGTTTGGCCACGGTTTTCATGCTGCCGGGGTCTGAGCCTGCATCTGGCTCGGTGAGGCCAAAGCAGCCAATACTCGTGCCAGCGGCCAGCCCGGGCAGGTATTTTTTGCGCTGGGCTTCGGTGCCATAAGCATAGATCGGATACATCACGAGGCTGCTTTGCACCGACATCATGGAGCGATAGCCGCTATCGACCCGCTCGACTTCGCGCGCGACCAAGCCATAAGACACATAGCTGCCCGAAAGCCCGCCGTATTCTTCAGGAATGGTTATGCCCAGCAGGCCCATTTCGCCCATTTCGGCAAAAATTCCTGGGTCAGTCTTTTCTTCACGAAAAGCCTCAATCACCCGTGGTTGCAGCTTTTCTTGCGCGTAGGCGTGGGCTGCGTCGCGCATCATGCGCTCTTCATCCGAGAGCTGATCGCTAAACAGGAAGGGGTCTTCCCAGTTAAACGAGCTGAGAGACGGGGCGCTTTGGGGTTCGAGGGTATGGGCCATAATCATTCCTTTTGGAGTGCGTATGGCCCAGATGTATCAGTTTAAAATGCGCTGGCAATAGTTATTCTTCGCCGTCGCCTTTTGGCAGGTTAAACAAGCTGTCGGCATCGACAATCTTTTCAGCTTCAGGCTTTTCGGTCAGCGAAAATCCTTCAAGGCCGGAAACATTGGACGGCATGGGGCGGTCCTCGTCCATCTGCAAGCTTTGCTCGGTGGAAACCAGCTTCATGCGCTCTTCGTCTGTCATGACCTCGCCATTTTTGGCCGCCTTGGCAGCGGCTTTGGCAACAACCGTATCAAGCTCTATCTGGCGGCACATGCCGAGCGCCACAGGGTCGATCGGCTGAATGTTGGCGATATTCCAGTGGGTGCGCTCACGAATCGCCATGATTGTGGGCTTGGTGGTGCCAACAAGTTTAGAGATTTGGCCGTCGGTCAGCTCGGGGTGGAATTTTACCAGCCACGCAATGGCGGCGGGGCGGTCTTGGCGCTTGGAAAGTGGGGTGTAGCGCGGGCCTTTGCGCTTAAGCTCGCCTTCTGAGGCGGGGTTAAACATCAGCTCTAGCTTGGCTTTCGGGTTGTCCTCAACGCGTTTAATCTCGTCGGCTGTGAGTTGCTTATTAGCAACGGGGTCAAAACCCTTCACGCCAATCGCAACTTCGCCATCGGCGATGCCGTTCACTTCCAGCTCATGCAGGCCGGTGAAGGCGGCGATCTGTTTGAAATCGAGCGTTGTGTTGTCAATCAGCCAAACGGCGGTGGCTTTGGGCATAAGTGGCAGCGCCATGGGGAAGCTCCTTTGGTCACGGTTGATCCCTTGCCGAAATCCCGGGTGCGCAAGGCGCTATTTTAGGTTTTCGTGGGGGGAATTACCGTCTATATAGGCCCAATGATCAAAATGATAAAGCACTTTATGTGCGCCGCCATAATCGCCCTTGCCCCTGCGCCACTTCTTGCTGATGGTGAGCCCGCGGGGGATTTTGACTATTACGTGCTGGCTTTAAGCTGGACCCCAAGCTGGTGCGAGGAAGCGGGCGATGACCGCGACGCGCCGCAATGCGAGATTGGGCAGGATT
>WTAL01000082.1 GCA_013139635.1 Paracoccaceae bacterium | reverse complement strand
CTCACCGCGCGGCTGGCCGAGATGGCCCGCGCCGACGGCCTCGCCCGCCACCAATGTTTGGGAGCTACCCCATGAGCCATGCTGTTACTAAAATCCTCGATCGTGTAGCTGAAGGCCGAGAGGTTTCCCAAGCCGAGGCCACCGTGCTTTATGGTGCTAAAGGGGCTGACTTGAAAGCGATTTGCAACGTGGCCGACGGGCTGCGGCGTAAGGTGAACGGCGACCGCGTGGGCTTTGTGGTGAACCGCAACATCAATTTTACCAATATCTGCTATATGGGCTGCACTTTTTGCGGTTTTGCCAAGCGGCGAGAGGATGAAGGCGCGGAGTGGCTGACGCTGGATACCATCGTCGAGCGGGCGCACGAGGCCGCCGCGCGGGGGGCGACAGAGGTTTGCATTCAGGGTGGCATTCACCCGAAAATGCCGGGCACGTATTACCGTGATATTTTGCTGGCCATTAAGGCCGAGCTGCCGGACATGGACATCCACGCCTTTTCGCCGTTTGAAATCTGGTATGGCGCAGCGAAAACCAAGATGTCCTATGCGGATTTCATTCAAGACCTCAAGGAATGCGGCCTTGGCAGCTTGCCCGGTACGGCGGCTGAAATTCTGGACACGGAGGTGCGCAAGCTGCTGACGAAAGATAAGCTCAGCACCGAGAAGTGGGTTGAGATTATTCGCGCGGCGCATGGGCTGGGCGTGCCCACCACTGCCACCATCATGTATGGCCATGTGGATGGCCCCGAGCACTGGGCCACGCATATGGCGCAACTGCGGGATATCCAGAAGGACACCGGCGGGTTTACCGAACTGGTGCCGCTGAGTTTTGTGCATTATGACAGCCCGCTTTATACCAATAACCCCGGCAAAGTACGCCCCGGCCCGACCGTGGACGAGGTCGACGCGATGCACGCCGTTAGTCGGATTTTCCTGCACGGGCAGATTGATAATATTCAAACCAGCTGGACCAAGTTGGGACCGGAACGGGCGCAGAGGATGCTTGCCAAGGGTGTAAATGATTTTGGCGGCACCTTGATGAACGAAAGCATTTCGCGCGCGGCGGGCAGTGAGCACGGCCAAGAGGTGACGGCCTTCGAGATGGTGCAAATCATCCGCGCGGCGGGGCACGTGCCTTACCAGCGGAACACGCGCTATGAGGTACTAGAGGAGTTTGCTAACCATGATCCAGCGCGGCAAGAACCACTGGTAGAGCGGCAAGCCGAACCGCTGGACTTTATGACTGATCTGCCGGAATTCCTGCGGGAGGCCGTATGATGAAAGTAACGCTATTAGCGGGTGGTGTTGGCGGCGCTAAAATGGCCGAGGGCTTTGATGGGCTTGCAGGGGTTGAGCTTTCGGTGATTGGCAATATCGCCGATGATGCAAGTTTCCACGGTTTGTGGGTTTCACCTGATATTGACACGCTGACTTATAGCTTAGCTGGGCGGATAGACCGCGCGCAGGGCTGGGGCGTGGCCGATGAAAGCCACCGCGCATTGAGCGTGCTGAACGAGCTGGGGGCAGATACATGGATGACCCTTGGTGACCGCGATTTTGGCTTGCACATCTACCGCAGCCACGCGCTGGCGCAGGGGCAGAGCCGCAGTGAAATCGCCGCGCATGTGGCGCAGATTTTTGGAGTTAAAAGCCACATTCTGCTGCCCACTGATGACGTAGTGCAAACCCGCGTGCGGGTGGCTTCGGGCTGGCTGTCCTTTCAGGAATACTTTGTGCGTGAGCAGTGCAAGCCTGAGGTTTTGGAACTGGCTTATGAGGGTATTGAGGCGGCAAAGCCGACGGATGGCGCTATGGCGGCCATTGCTGAGGCTGATTTGATTGTGCTGGCCCCGAGCAACCCTTTGGTGTCGATCACGCCCATTCTGGAGGTGCAAGGCATCCGTGAAGCTGTGCAGGCGGCGCAGGCCAAAGTGGTGGCCATAAGCCCGCTGATTGCGGGCAAGGTTGTGAAAGGCCCAGCTGATCGGATGATGAAAGCGCTGGGCCTGCGGGCCGATGCGCAGGGGGTGGCGGAATATTATAGAGGCGTGGTGGATCACATGGTGATCGACACGCTGGATATGGGCTTGAAGGCAGAGATTATGGCGCTCGGGCAAGGCTGCACTGTGCTGCCGACGCTTATGACCGAGCGCGCTGAGAAGGAAGCGCTTGCGGCGGGCATGGTAGGGGCGATGGCATGAAGGACCTGTTGTTTATCATCCCGATGAAAGACCCTGCGGTGGCAAAATCTCGCCTTGCCGAGGTGCTGTCGGACGCGGTGCGGGCGCGGCTGGCTATGGCGCTTTTTCGGCGGACGCTCGGGTTTTTGGCCGAGGCGCAGGCGAGCGTGGATGTGCTGGTGGTGAGCGAAAGTGCGGCGATTGAGGCCGAGGCTACGGGGTTTTTTCTGCGCCAAACAGGAAGCGGGCTGAATGAAGCGGTGACCGAGGGCGCGGCATGGGCGGTGGTGAACGGCTATAATGCCATATGCGTTTTGCCCGCTGATTTGGCTGATCCTTCGGCAGATGATCTTTCGCGACTGCTGGCTCTGGGCAAAGGCGTCAGCATTGCGCCAGCGCATGATGGCGGCACAAATGCGCTGCTGGTTTCGCCACCGGATGCGATTTCGTTTCACTATGGCAAGGGCTCTTGCCTTGCGCACCAGCGCGCGGCGGCGGGGCTGGCTTGCACGATTATCCCGCTGGAGAGCTTTCGGTATGACATAGACACCAGCGCTGACCTTGCGCGGGTAAGGGGGGTGGAATGGGCGTAGAGCTTTTGCCGGTTCCGGGGATACCGGACATTCAACCCGGCGATGATATTGTGCAGATCATTGGCGATGCGCTAGCTCCGCTGGGGCTTGAGGATGGCGATATCCTGACTTCGGCGCACAAGGTTTTCTCAAAGGCCGAGGGGCAGGTTGTGGCGCTGGCGAGCGTGACGCCCTCAGATGAGGCCCTGCGCTATGCGGAGGCGCTGAATAAAGACCCTCGTAAGGTCGAGGTGATATTGCGGGAAAGCACGCGGGTGGTGAAAACCTTCCGCCACCCCGGCCAAAACGAGGGCGTGATGATCTGCCAGCACCGGCTGGGGTTTATCTCGGCCAATGCGGCGGTGGATGAGAGCAACACAGGCGCAGATGAAACCGTGATTTTACTGCCCAAAGACCCTGATGCCAGCGCACGGCGGCTGCGCGATGGGCTGGAGGCCCGCTTTGGTGTGCGCCTCGGGGTGGTGATTACTGATACCTTCGGGCGGCCTTGGCGGCTGGGGCAGGTAAATGTAGCCATCGGCTTGGCGGGCGTGCCTGCAACCGTTCATGAGGGCGGCAATACCGATGCTTATGGCCGCGAGCTGGCCGTTACCGAGCCAGCATTTGCAGATGAGATTGCCACCGCCAGCGGGCTGGTGGTGGGTAAAGCCGCGCAAACCCCCGTGGTGCGATTTCGCGGGCTTACATGGCAAGTTTCAAACGATATAGCAGCGGATATCCTCCGCCCCAGCAAGGAGAATGTATTTTGACGGTTATTGCAATTATTGGCGGCACAGGCCCGCAAGGCCAAGGCCTAGCGCTGCGGTTTGCGCGCGCGGGTGTGAAGGTGGCGCTTGGTTCAAGAGATGGGGCGCGCGCCACCGAGATCGTGGCGGGGCTGAATGCCAAGCTGGGCACCGCGCTGATTGAGGGGTTTGACAATGCGGGGGCGGTTGCGGCGGCTGACGAAATGGTCATCCTCGCGGTGCCGTTTTCGGCGCATAATGCCACGCTTGAGGCGCTGAAGAGCGGGCTTGAGGGCAAGATTTTGGTCGATATCGTGGTGCCGCTTTCCCCGAATGATCCAAAGATTGTGGAAATGCCTTCTGAAGGCTCTGCCACCGAGGCGGCGCAGGCACTTTTGGGGCCGGATATTCCGGTTGTAGGCGCGCTGCATAATGTTTCGGCCAAAACGCTGAATGACCTCGACCATGCCATCAATTGTGACATTCTGGTGTGCGGCAACAAGCTGGAGCCGCGCAAAAAGGTGATGGCGCTGGTCGAGCAACTCGGGGTGCAATCTTATAATGCAGGCGGGGCTTCGGCGGCGCGCTGCATTGAGGCGATTACGCCCATTCTGATCAGATTAAACATTTCAAAGGCAGTGCCTTTTTCACATGCGGGGCTCAAAATTTGGGCGCCCGAAACCTAAAACAAATCACTTAAAACAGGGAGAAAAACAATGGAATTCGGAATTACATTTAAAGGCGTCGTAGAGCCAAAACGCGCCCGCGCGCTGGTGCGGCAAGCCGAGAATGCAGGCTTTGATTATTGCTGGTATTATGACAGCCACATCCTATGGCGCGAGAGCTTTGTGGCCATGGCGATGCTGATGGAACACACCACCACCATGCGTTTTGGCCCGCTGGTAACCAACCCCAACACGCGTGATTGGTCGGTCGCGGCTAGTCTGTTTGGCTCGCTTGCCAAGCAATCTGAGGGCCGCTTTGATATCGGCCTTGGCCGTGGCGATAGCGCCGTGCGCGTGATGGGCAAAAAGCCCGCTCCACTGGCCAAGCTGGAAGAGTTTGTGGACGTTGTTAAAGGCCTTATTCGCGGCGAAGAAAAGCAATATGGTGAGTGCCCTAATCCGGTAACGCTGCCATGGGCTGATGGCTATGAGCTGCCGGTTTGGGTCGCTGCATACGGCCCCAAAGCGCTGGCATCGGCTGGTAAAGTTGGCGACGGCCTCGTGCTGCAAATTGCTGAGCCTGCGATTGTGAAATGGCTGGCGGATCAGGCGATTGCGGCGGGTAAGGCTGCTGGCCGTGATATGTCTGGCTACCGCGTAATGGCGGCTGCCCCTGCGTGGACAGGTCCGAAGGAAGATGGCATTGCTGCTACGCGCTGGTTCCCTGCGATGGTTGGCAATCACGTGGCTGATATTGTTGAGAAATATGGCACTGATAGCGATATGGTGCCTGCCAGCCTTACGGCTTATATCGAAGACCGCAAGGGTTATGACTACTCAAAGCACGGCCAAACTAGCAACCCTTACCTTGATTTCATCACCGATGATATTGTGGAAAGCTTTGCGGTGCTTGGCAGCCCTGACGAGCACATCGCCAAGCTTCGTGAACTTGAGGCGGCGGGCGTGACCCAGTTTAACATCTACCTTGATAATGGCGACGAAGAGCGGATTATTGCGGATTACGCCGAGAAGATCATTCCGGCATTTAAGTAAGTGAACGGGAGGCTGGGGCGACCCAGCTTCCCATTATGATTGTTGCTATTTCTCCATTTTAGGCTTCAAGGCGTTTACGCCGTCCTGAAATTTTTTGATGTCTTCAACAGTATCGTGAAATTTGGTCCAGACCGCCTGAACTTTGTCATAGCCCTTACCCGATAGTCCTTTGTGTGCGGCCCGCGCTTTCTCGTGAATTTTAAGGATTTCACCCATATTTACCGATGATGCTGATGCTTTTTCGAACACACGAAATTCGTTTAATTTCTTGTATTCAGCAGCAAAAAACTTCACTACAGCAGCCTTTCTTTCATCCATCATTTTGGCGCGGGCAATAAGGATCTTTTTTAACGCATCGCCCTCCTTGATGGCCGTTTTTAATACCTCGAAATATTTCTTCATATCGCCGGAGACTTCACCGTCAATATTTTCAAGAAAATTTGCAGTTTTTTCCAGATCGGGAAATGGCCAATCCAGCGATTTTGGCCGGGGTGAGACCCCCAAAGAAAACCCGGTCAATGGGCCGACTACACCATCAGTCTTCATCTTTTTCTTTTTTTGATAAGACCGCACGGCGGCGTCCGTTCGGGGACCAAAGCTGCTGTCTTCTTTGAGCTTTGGCTTTGCGGCGTTTTCGTTATACTGTGCGTCCTTGAGTACGCGAAGATCCTGTTGACGTTTTGGCGGGCATAGATTCTGTTTCTGATATGATCCGTCCTAATTTTCTTTCCCGTGAAGACCGCCTCGAACTCTTGGCCTGTGTG
>WTAL01000035.1 GCA_013139635.1 Paracoccaceae bacterium | reverse complement strand
ATAAATTCAGCCGCCTCAAAAGCGGCCTTCCTGTGCGGTGAGGCGGTAATAACCAGCACAATCTGCGCGCCCGCCGCCAGCGGGCCATAGCGATGAATAATCCGGCAATCTTGCAATTCCCAGCGCCCCCGCGCCTCCGCCTCTATCTTCTCAAGCGCCTTTTCGGTCATTCCCGGATAATGCTCCAGCACCATTTCCGAACCGCCCGCCATTTCGCGCACCAGCCCGGTAAAGCTGACCAGCGCGCCGATATCGGCCCGCCCAGCGGTCATCAAAGCCATCTCCGCGCCCACGTCAAAATCCTCAGCCTGCACAGAAACAGCCATTCAGCCCCCCGTCATCGGCGGGAAAAACGCCACTTCGCGCGCGCCTATGATCGAGGCGCTCAACTCAGTCAATTCCTGATCAACCGCCACCCGCACCGAAGCCATATCCGCAAAAGCCGCCGCATAGCGCTCTTCGCGCGCTTTCAGCTCCTCCACCAGCTCAGCCACCGTTTCAGCCGAGGTTTCCACCTCTTCCTTAGGCAGGCCAATTCGCTCCCGCATCCATGCAAAATAAAGCACCTGCATTATATTTCCTTCAATATAGGCAAGGCTTTACGGAAATAATCAAACCCCGTAATCATCGTCAACCCCGCCGCGATCCACAATAGCCACGCCCCAATAGTGCTGCTCCAATCAGCGCCGAAAATAATCCAGCGCAGGCCAAACACATCCTCAATTTCGCCTTCCATGATGCCAATCACGATCTCGTCTGACATCCCCGATGACAGCGCCCAGTAATAATGCCCAAACAGGAACGAGGCCAAAATAACCACAATCGCCACCATCTGGCTGGCGGTTTTCCACTTGGCCAACCCCGTCACCTTCAGCGTGCCGGCTTTATCACCCAAAAACTCCCGCAGGCCTGAAACAAAAACCTCCCGAAAGGTGATCAGAATAATTGGCGTGAGCAAATCCAGCCCCGCATAGGGGCTACGCACCGCGATCACCAAGAGCGCAATCAGCACCATCGCCTTATCGGCAATCGGGTCCAGCATCCGGCCCAAATTGGTAATCTGGTTCCATTTGCGCGCCAGATATCCATCCAGATAATCAGTCGAGGCCGCCGTAATAAACAGCCCGAGCGCAATCCAATCCGCATAGGGAGAGGGCAGAAATACGAAAACCAGCCCCACGGCGGGGGCGGCAATAAGCCGAAACATAGTTAGTAGATTTGGAATATTCACAGCGCGCCCTCTAGCTTTTGCCCTAACTTAACCATTTTCATGGAAATATGAATAGATGGTTTCCGCCATTTTGCCAGAAATCCCCTCCACAGCCTTTAAATCCGCCAAATCAGCCCGTGAGGCCGCCTTGGCCGAGCCGAAATGCGCCAGCAAAGCCCGTTTTCGCGCCGCCCCCACCCCTGGCACGCCATCCAGCGGTGTGGCCCCGATGGCCTTACTGCGCTTGGCGCGGTGGGTGCCAATGGCAAAACGATGCGCCTCGTCACGCAAACGCTGCACAAAATAAAGCACGGGGTCACGGTAGGGCAGCGCAAAGGGGCGCTGGCCAGAAACGTGGAATTCCTCTTTCCCCGCATCGCGGTCCACCCCCTTAGCCACACCCACCATAGCAATCCCCTCAACGCCCATTTCGGTCATCACCTGCCGCACCGCACTCACCTGCCCCGCGCCGCCATCAATCAGCAAAAGGTCCGGCCACAGGCCTTTTGAGCGGTCAGGGTCTTCCTTTACCAGCCTGTGAAAGCGCCGCGTCAGCACCTCTTTCATCATGCCAAAATCATCGCCGGGCGTAATGTCATCACCCTTAATGTTAAACTTCCGATAAGACGACTTCACCCAGCCCTCCGGCCCCGCCACCACCATCGCGCCCACCGCGTGCGCGCCCTGAATATGCGAGTTATCATAGATCTCAATCCGCCGCGGTGCTGCTGGCAGCCTAAAAGCCTTGGCCAACCCTTCCAGCAGCCGCGCCTGCGAGGCGGTCTCGGCCAGCTTCCGCGCCAACGCCTCCCGCGCGTTGCGCAAGGCATTATCCACCAGCTCCTTTTTCTCGCCCCGCTGCGGCATCAAAAGCGCAACCTTACGGCTGGCCTTGGCGCTAAATGCCTCCTCCAAAAGGTCGGGCCGTTCCACCGCCTCGCTTAGTAAAATCAGCGGCGGCGGCGGCTTGTTATCGTAAAATTGCACCATAAAGGCCTCAAGGATTTCCGCCGCATCCGCCGAGCCGCCCGTGCGCGGATAATACGCCCTGTTGCCCCAATTCTGGTTAGCCCGAATGAAAAACACCTGCACACAGGCCTGCCCACCCTCTTGGTGCAGCGCAATCACATCGGCCTGCGAAACCCCCGCCGGATTAACCCCCTGCGAAACCTGCACCTGCGCCATCGCCGCCAGCCTATCGCGAATCGCCCCCGCCTTTTCATACGCCATCGCCTCAGACGCCGCCCGCATTTCCAGCGCCAACCGCTGCTGAATATCACTCGATTTCCCCCCCAAAAAATCCAGCCCCTCGCTTACCAGCGCGCCATATTCATCGGCCGCAATATGCCCCACGCACGGCCCCGAGCAGCGTTTGATCTGATATTGCAGGCAAGCCCTAGTGCGCCCCTCAAAATCCGCGTCCGAGCAATTCCGCAGTAAAAACACTCGTTCCAGCTGCGCCAGCGTCCGGTTTACCGCGCCAATGGAGGCAAACGGCCCAAAGTACTTCCCCTTTTCCCGCCGCGCGCCACGGTGTTTTTTGATCTGCGGAAACCCGTGCTCGGTTGTCACCAAAATGCTCGGGAATGATTTATCGTCCCGCAGCAGCACATTATAACGCGGCTTCAGCTGCTTGATCAGGTTTTGCTCCAAAAGCAACGCCTCAGTCTCCGTGCGCGTCGTCAAAAACATCATGCTGGCCGTGGCCGAAATCATCCGGCCAATGCGCGCCGAATGCCCCGTGGGCCGCGCATAGCTCGAAACGCGGTTCCTGAGTTGCCGCGCCTTGCCCACATAAAGCACGCCGCCCGATGCATCCAGCAT
>WTAL01000220.1 GCA_013139635.1 Paracoccaceae bacterium | reverse complement strand
GCAAGCGAAAGGCCCACAAGGCCCAGAATTACCGGAAAGATCGCAGGTGGTGTGCTGCGCCACAATGGCTGACGGTTCATTTTTATCCCCTTTTTGTTCACATACAATATTGTGAATGTAACCAAGTTTGCAAGCTATACTTGCCCACAGCGCCAACAGGTCGCATTCTGACAGAAAACTATTTAGGATCATCAAATGAAACTCATGAGTTTTCTATTTATTTTAATGCCAACCATTCTAATGGCGGGCACAAATTCTCCACATCCTACGAACACACCTATTCAAGACATAATTTCAGCGGTTGGGCCAAGCTGGAACACGGCCGGAAGCTATAAAGCCGTTTTATTGCGGGAGGGCGAATACGCCGCGCTCTATATTTTTCGAGGCCCGTATGACCAAACGCCCTTGGTCTATTTGCCCTATGCGGCGATCACTGGCGATTATTGGTCCACTATCCCGTGGCTCGAATTCGATGAAGGCGGCACTTTGCTTTTGCACAGCGAAAACCGAGGGCATGGACGCAATAAATGGGAAAACACGCTTTCAATTATTGAAAGAAATGGCACGTTTATTGTAAGCGCCTTCAATTTGAGCGCCTATGACTCGCTAGATCCAGACAATTACACTGACTGCACAATTGATATGCTTGCCCAAAAACTATCTGTGAATGGCCGTGAAATCACACCATTTTCGCTTCCCGCCGAGGTCGCTGCCCAAAATTGGTCCAGCGCTTTTGAGGGAGCCTGTTACACAAATGCCGAACCCTAATTCTGACGGGTTGTCTGCGTGGGCGCGCCAAAAGCGCAAAGGTTTGATCAAATATTCCAAATGTGAAGCTATGATTCGGCGATGAATCCATCAAAAATCGCATATTGCTCACTGATACGCAGCTTATTTTAGAGTTTATCGGTTTTCTTAAGTATAAATATGAGATTTACTTCATGGCTTGTGGCGAATACTTTAGATTTGCCATAATTTTGTCACAATATTTTTCCTGTTACGCCTTTCCGAAATGGCGGCTTACTAAAAGAAATTATAGAGACAGCACAGTTTATCATTAGACTTCCGATACTTATCTACAATTTGTCTGGAAAATCCTGAGAAGCTACAAATTGCCTAATACCTATTTGATCGCATGCGAGAAATCGCAAGTAATAATGCCCGCCACATTTAGGACAAACTATCCACCGATGCGGACAATTAACCGCAATAATTCTACCCTGGGTAGCTCATTTTTCCAACCTGATGGTGCCTTATTCCCGATACTGTCGGCCAAGTTACACAACAAATAATTGAAAATTATAGATATTGGGGTACGATGACAATGTATCGGCTGGACGGTCTAGCCCAAGTAATAAGGATATTCGTATGGAAGACAAAAAAACAGACGGGGTTGTTTCCCGCCGCCAAGCTCTTAGGAGAATTGGCCTTTCCACAGCTGGCGTGTATGTGGCTACTGGTATGAGCACGCTTTCCGTCGCGGAAGCTGGATCAAAGCTCACACGGGCTGAGAAGCGCCGTAGACGCCGCGAGAGACGCCGGAACCGCCGTAATTCCTCATGTGCATCATCGGGTGCATCTTCTTCAGGGGCTTCTTCTGGCGCATCTGCCTCCAGTTCGTCCTCAGGTGGGTCATCTTCAGGCGGCTCTTCCTCGGGTGGCTCTTCCTCTGGCGGCTCTTCCTCAGGTGGGTCATCTTCAGGTGGCTCCTCTTCAGGTGGCTCCTCCTCTGGCGGCTCATCTTCGTGCCCTTCTACACCGGTTGACGATGTACCCCCAGGTGATATTCCCCCCGGTGATTTTTAACTAACCTAGAAAACACGTGAGCGGCGCACCTTTGAATTAGCAAAGCCTTATTCAAAATAGCGCCGCTCATTTTTATGCGATACGCTTTAAAGCCGATTATTACTGGAAGCGTGCCATTCCCATGCAACATATCTCCCGCCTAATCGTTGTTTTGGCTACGCTCCTTGCGACACCTGTTATGGCGCAGGAAAGCTGTATTTGCCTTAAGTGCCTAATGGGGCAGCATCGGATGGTGCAGCCGATGAGCCAAAACATGGCGCCAGCATTCGAACCCGGGGATTGCCACTACGCGCGATATCTAAATGGAGAATTCGAGCGCCTCCAATATGGCGATGTGATTTTTTTTCAGCATCCAACAAATGATTGGCAGTATTTGGATAGGGTCGTTGCCATGGGCGGTGATTCTGTACAGATGATTGAGGGCGAAGTTTGGCTAAACGGTGTGCCGTTATTGCAGGTGAAAATGGCAGATTATACAATTCCGTTTGAGCACACAGGGCCGGAGAGCCGCTTGCCTATGTGCCAAAACAGGCCCGAAATTGGGGATGTATGCCGCACCGAACGTTTTATCGAAACAGCGGCCAATGGCCGCAGCTATCAAGTGCTTAACGTGCGTGACGCGCGAACCGATGATACGGAAGAATTTATAATCCCTGAAGGCTTTGTCTTTGTTTTAGGGGACCATCGAGATAATTCGATCGACAGCAGGTTTTCGCAAACGGGACCGATGCGCGGCGTCGGTTTTGTACCGCTTGAAAACATCATCGGGATCATTGAAGAAAACTAGTCTGTTTCGCGCCCCTTAAACCCCGTCGCCACCACAAATTTCTCTGAGCTATCTTTACGGCTGCTTGGTGGCTTTACGTGGATAACTTTGGTAAAATTCGCCCGCAACATTTTAAGCACGTCGGCCTCGGCCCCGCCTGCCAGCACTTTGGCTACAAAAGTGCCGCCCGGCTCCAGCACATCAATCGCGAAGTAAAGCGCGGCCTCAACCAGTGCCATAATGCGGATATGGTCAGCCCCTTTGTGGCCCGATGAAAATGGCGCCATATCAGACATAACAACATCAGCCTTGCCACTTAGCCAGTCTTTAACCTTCTGGTCGGCATCATCCTCCAAGAAATCCAACAAATAAATTTCAGCGCCCGCCACGTGCTCAACCTCCTGAAGATCAATCCCAAGCACAGTACCTACTTTTTTGCCCTTGCGCTCGCCCAGTGAGTTCACCCGCTCAACGGCCATCTGGCACCAACCACCCGGCGCGCAGCCAAGGTCTACCACCTTGGCACCGGGCACAAGAAACCTGTATTTATCGTCGAGATCCATGATCTTAAAAGCCGCCCTGCCCCGATAGCCCTCGCGCTGAGCGCGCTGCACATAGGGGTCATTCAGCTGGCGCTCCAGCCAAAGGGTGCTCGCAAGTTTGCGGCCTTTAGCGGTTTTTACGCGCACCTTCAGGTCGCGCTGTCCACGGCCTGAATTGTTAATCTTTTGGCCCGGTTTTCTCATGCTTGGTCCTCAAATACGCCATCGGCGTTCATCATTGAATAGAGCATCCCCTCGCGGAGCCCCCTATCGGCCACCCGAATATGCTTTGTTGGCCAAATGCGCAATATGGTTTGCAAAATGGCCGAGCCAGACATGATAAGCTGCGCGCGGTCACGCCCGATCCCCGGCTCCTCGCGCCGCCCCACGGGGCCGAGCTTAAGGAACTTATCAACCACGCGGTTTACGTCCAGCGCGCCCATGGCCATGCCATCTACCAAGTTGCGGTCATAACGTTTAAGGCCAAGATGCATGGCACCTACTGTGGTGATCGTTCCCGACGTGCCAATAACCTGAAGTCCGTTCATATTAGTTGGCGAACCACCCTCAATATAGGGGCTAAAACTCTCCAGCATGTCCTCAAAATAGCACGCCATCAGGGCAAAACGAGCTGAATCATCGGATACATCAGAATAGCGTTGCAACAGCGTGGCCACACCCAGCGGCACGGATATCCAGTCAACCACCTTTGCCCCAAGCGGCATATGAATACCCTTGGTGCCATTGCCAGGTGAAAGCTCCATCATGGCTTTGGTTTTTTGCGCGGGGTTTACCTCTGAAAGGTCAATCCAAACCAGCTCGGTGGAACCGCCGCCAATATCAATCACTAACACCTGCTTGGCCTGAGGGGCCACGAGAGGCGCGCAGCCAACCACAGCAAGGCGGGCCTCCTCCGAGGGCCTAATAATCTCAAGCTTTAGGCCGGTTTCGCTGCGTATCCGGTTCATGAATTTCTCGCCATTCGAGGCACGGCGGCAAGCTTCAGTGGCCACCAACCGCCTTGCCACAACCCCCTTCATCCGTAGCTTTTTAGCGCACACATGCAGCGCCTGCACGGTGCGGGTAATGCCGGCATTGGAAAGCGCACCCGTGCGCTCCAACTCAAGGCCGAGCCGAACGGATTTCGAAAATGCATCTACGATCTGGAAATGCCCGCCTTTCGGGGTAGCAATCAGCATCCGGCAGCTATTTGTGCCCAAGTCAAGCGCCGCATAAAACGGCCCCTCGCCTGCGTTCAGGCGATGGTGTGGCGCCAGACCCTTCGGTCTCGCTTTATTCATTGTTCAAGCCAATCTCTGCCCCTGCCTTAGCAGGGTGTTTGAGAGATAGCGTAACGCAGAATGCGGGTTTAGGCAACCAGTCCGTTTTGCGCAGCAAAACTATTTACCGGAACCCCAAGGCCACGGCAAATATTATAGGTGAGGTCCGGATTATTGAGGGTGTAAAAGTGCAGATGTTGCACGCCTTCAATCATCAGGTCATCGCACATCTCTGTAGCCAGCGCCGTGGAAAGGATTTCGGTTTCGCCTTGGGTGTCGGCATTTTCAAATGCTTTATGCATCCAGTCTGGCACATTCGCTTGGCACATTTTTGCAAAGCGAGTCATTTTCGCGAAGTTTTCAATCGGAAGAATGCCGGGGATAACAGGCACGGTAACGCCCGCTTTTACGGCCTCATCACGAAAGCGCAGAAAGTCATCTTTTTCAAAGAAAAACTGTGTGATGGCTTGGCTCGCGCCCGCATCAACTTTGCGCTTCAGGTTTTCAATATCAGCTTGCAGCGATACCGCCTCAGGGTGCTTTTCAGGATAAGCCGCCACCGAAATATCAAAATCTCCGGCCTCTTTCAGGCCTTCCACTAGCTCAGCGGCGCTGGCAAAGCCTTCTGGATGCGGTGTAAAGTGGCTTTCGCCCTTAGGCGCATCCCCTCGCAATGCCACAATCCGCTTTACGCCCATCTTGGCATAGGCCCGCGCCACGTCGAGCGTTTCCGCCTTCGAGGCCCCAACGCAGGTAAGATGCCCTGCAATACTAAGCCGCGCGCGGTCTTTAATGGTGGCAATCGCCGCCATCGTCCGCTCTCGCGTGGCACCCCCAGCCCCATAAGTTACCGAAACAAATTTCGGCGCTAAAGGCGCAAGCCGCTCAACCGAACGCCAAAGGCGCAGGTTTGCTTCTGTAGAATGGGGAGGGAAAAATTCAAAGGACAGACTCGGGGTCTGTTTTTGTGTATCTGTGTGCATCGGTCCATACCGTCAATGAGTTTTGCTATGGCAACAACATACACGCAATTCGCGGCATTTCAACATGCATTTCCGACGCACCCTTTACAAACAGGCCTTTCCGGCCCATTTGAGCTTAAAAGGGAGTGCTAAAATGGCGAAAGTTGTAATTGTGTATTGGCGGGATATTCCGGCGCAGGTGATTGTGGGCAAAGGGCGGCGCGCGGCAAAGGTGCAGCTGCCGGAGCGATTCGAGCAAGCGATTGATCGCGCGGCCATGAAGGTGGGCGCGGCGGGTAGCGATGACTATTTGGCCGAATGGCGCAAAAGCGCGCCGGTTGAGGTCTCTGGCAGCGACCAAGATGTCGCAAATGCGCAGGCCGAGGCGATTGAGCAGGCCTACCATCAAGACAAGATCAAATCACTTATTGCGAATGACGGCTGGGAGCCAGCCTGATACGGAGCTGCCATGAATGTTGTGCCGATGACCCCCGCCCCTTCCCCGCAAGGCTTTCTGAATGGTTTTTCCATTGAGGTTATGCCCCGCACGGCGGCCAAAATTCCCGATTTCAAGGCCATCCTGCCACAAGGCACTCGGGTTTATATCGCACACATCGCAGGCACGCCGATTGAGGACATGCTCAACACGGCCAAGAGGCTGGCCGCTGACGGTTTTGAGGTCATGCCCCACTTTCCGGCGCGGATCATTGCAGATAAAGCCACGCTGGAAAACTGGGTGCAGCGCTATGCAGACATAGGCGTTTCGTCGGCGCTTTTGCTGGCAGGAGGGGTTGATAAGCCCGAGGGCGAATTTGCTGACTCAATGCAGCTATTGGAGAGCGGCGTTTTTGATGCCCATGGCTTTAAGCGCCTACATGTGGCGGGCCACCCCGAGGGTAATAGGGACATCGGCGGTGAGGCCGAAGTGATGGCCGCGCTTAAGTGGAAATCGGATTTCCAGAGCCGCACAGATGCCCGCATGGCCATTGCCACCCAGTTCGTTTTTGAAGCCCCACCCGTTGTGGAGTGGTGCGCTCGTATGGAAGCCGCTGGCGTGCATATTCCGGTGCATATCGGCGTCGCTGGCCCTGCCAAGCTGCAAACCCTAATCAAATTTTCAATGGCGTGTGGAGTAGGCGCCAGCCTGCGGGTGCTCACCCGCCGCGCGCGTGATATCACCAAGCTCATGCGCCCCTTCACACCCGAGGCCCTGCTGGCCGAGCTCGCCGCCACCCGCCCTGCGGCGATAGAATCGGTGCATTTCTTTCCGCTGGGTGGCATACGAGCCACAACCGACTATATTTCAGCGCAAAGCGACCCCGCTGACCGCCTGCGAGCCTAAGGACATTTCATGACCCGCACCATTGTTGAATCAAAATCCAAAACCGCCATCATCGGTTTTGACCAGCCCTTCTGCGTGATCGGCGAGCGTATTAACCCCACGGGGCGCAAAAAACTTGCACGTGAGCTGGAGGCAGGAGATTTCTCAACCATCGAATCTGACGCCTTGGCGCAAGTGGCCGCTGGGGCCACGATGCTCGATATTAATGCGGGTGTGGTTTACAACTCAAACCCCAACCCGAATGAAACCGAGCCACCTTTAATGCAGGAAGTTATCCGCCGCGTGCAAGCATTGGTCGATATTCCACTGTGTATTGATAGCTCGGTGCCGGGCGCATTAGAGGCAGGCCTTGAGGTTTGCCACGGGCGGCCTTTGTTGAATTCGGTAACTGGCGAAGAAGAAAAGTTGGAGCTAATCCTGCCGCTGGTTAAAAAGTTTAACGTGCCGGTCGTGGCTATTTCGAACGATGATACCGGCATTTCAGAAGATCCAGATGTGCGCTTTGCCGTGGCCAAAAAGATCGTCGAACGGGCCGCTGATTTCGGCATTCCGGCCTGTGATATTGTGGTAGACCCGCTGGTGATGCCCATCGGCGCCATGGCCACTGCTGGCCTACAAGTGTTTGAACTCGTGCGCAGGCTCCGCATGGAGCTAGGCGTAAACACCACCTGCGGCGCATCCAATATCAGCTTTGGCCTGCCCAACCGCAACGGCGTAAATGCGGCGTTTCTGCCTATGGCGATAGCCTCGGGCATGACCTCCGCCATTATGAACCCGATGCACCCCATCGAAATGGATGCCATTCGCGCCGCGAATTTGCTCACGAATAATGACGCCCACGGGGCGGCGTGGATTAAAGCCAATAAACCAAAACTGGCCGAAGGCGAAGTTGAGCCCGGTGCGCGCGGGGCACGCGCTGGGCGGCGTCGGCGGCGCGGGTAAATGTTTTTCCCTCTTGTTACTGTGTGGTTACATGCCTAATTAATAGGCAAGCCTATTCGAGGGAACATTATGAACGATACACTCTACAAAACGCTGGGTGTGAGCAAAAGCGCCACTCAGGACGACATCAAGAAGTCTTTTCGCAAGCATATGAAGGCATTGCACCCGGATCTTAACCCTGGTGATGCCGCGAAGGAAGCGAAATTTAAGAAGGTCTCGGCGGCCAATGATATATTGAGCGACGAAAACAAGCGTGCGCTTTATGACCGTGGCGAGATAGACGAAAACGGCGCCGATGTGGCGCAAAACCCGTTTGGCGGGGGCTTTAGGGGCCAGCCGCGCGGGGCGCAGGGCCATGGCGATATGGGAGATATGTTTTCCCAAATGTTTGGTGGCGGCGGCCAGCGCGGCGGCTTTCAGCAGGCTTTTAAGGGGCAGGATCAGCGCTACAACATGCTTGTCAGCTTTTCCGAGGCCGCGCTGGGCGGCAAAAAGCAGATATATTTGGCTGATGGCAACCCGATTAACGTAACGATTCCAAAGGGGATTGAAGCTGGCAAAACCATTCGCCTAAAAGGCAAAGGCCAAGCGGGGCAAAATGGCGGGCCAGCGGGCGATGCCATGATCGAAGTTAAGGTTGGTTCACATCCGATATTTACCCGCGATGGGCTGAATATTGAGATAAACCTGCCGATCACACTGTATGAAGCCACGCTTGGGGGCAAAATTGAGGTGCCTACGCTGCACGGCGCTGTAGGGCTAAAAGTGCCCGCTGGCGCCAGTAGCGGCAAAGTGTTTCGCCTAAAAGGGCGTGGCATTGAGCTGGGCGGCAAAAAGGGTGATCAGCTGGTAAAACTGCAAATTCAGATGCCTGAAGCTGTGGACCCAAAGCTGGAGGCTTTTATGAAGGAAATGGAAGCGGCCAGCCCCTATGACCCTCGGCAAAAAATGAAGGCGGCGGCGCATGCTTAAGGGCGTTATTTTGGCCGTGCTCTGCGTGGCCACCCCAGCCCTTTCACAGGTAACCATCACAGAAAACGGCATTCAAATAGCCGCACCCATGGAGGGTTTTTCGCTTTATGAAAGCGACGAGTTTTTCAAGGCGCGCCTGTGGGTGCACGATAGTATCGAAGTGTTTTCGATAACCATTATGGATAAACAAGACCCCGATAATACCTATACAGGTATGGATTGGGAAGCGCGGCTCTGGGATCCGATAGTGCCGCAAAGCGCCCATATTTCAGCTCAGTATCAAGGGGCGAACTGGATAATTGCCGAGGGCGAAATATCGGGAAACGGTTTTTATCAGCGCAGTATTATCAAGGATGGTTGCCCCGTAATTGCCACGCTGATTGTTGGCTTCCCGCCTGAAGCACGCCCACAAGCGCAGGTCGTTTTCACGCGGCTTGCCGAAAGCCTTACCATAGCGCCCTCGCCGCTTTGCCCATAAAAAAGGCGGCCCAACCAGCCGCCTTTTTAAGCTCTGCAAGCAGAGCTATTCCATAGTGGCCGCGGTATCATCGGCGGTAAACACGTAGTCATCTCCGCCCGCATTTACGTGGCACGAAATGCAACCAACATCAGCGCCCTTGGCCACCATGCCCGCGAGCATCATGCCCATCGGGTTTTTATCCAGCGTGCCATCAGGCAAAAACTTAGCCCAAAACCAGTTTTGGTTATCAGCGTCATAGCCAGCCTCACGGCGGAACATAACAGTGACCGCGCCTAAATGGCCCTCGGGGTTGCTCATCACCTCTTCCGCACTTACGCCCACGGGGCCATAATTGCGCTTTACGATCAGGTCTCCGGTGTGGCCGTCAATCGTAGCACTCGAAAAGAAAGTTTCAAGCATCATGCCGTGAGGGTCTGTACCCTCATAAGGGGCAACATGTATTTGGTTTGGGCCGGTCAGGTTTTGCGCGCCCATGGCCGCCCAAAGTGAAGCCGCATAGGCGGCATCGTGCTCCGACCCAAAGGGCGGCATATCTTGCGAAATGGCAGCGCCGCCCATGCCCGCAATCAGGGCCACGCCCAGCAATAATTTTTTCATCATGTTCTCCCGTTTGTGAACTTATGTATACAGCATAGCGACATTCTGGCACAGGCAGGGGTAAACCATTTACACAACGCCTCGCGTTTCTGTGAGCAGGTTTGATTTGGTTCCGCGCAAAATTGGGCTAAGCTTTTTATCTATGCGCTCCTTAATCACCACATTAATAATTCTGACCGTTTCGGCCTTGCCTGCCCGCGCCCAGCCTCCAACCACCGGATTTTGCGTGGAAAACAACGATGACCGCGCCGCACTCTTTGCTGTTGACGCCGGGAATGCTTTTCGCACAGTTGCCATTTTGGCCCCGGGGGAGCGCCTGTGCACGCCAGAATTCGCAGAGCCAACAGGCGGCTTTGTCAGCATCTTCCTTAACGAGGACGCGATTGAGGGCTGCTCCCGCCTCGCCCCTGCCGGCTCGGTGCAAGGGCTGCTGAAATACCATGATTTTGATAATTGCGCGTGGCAAATTAGCCCCTAAGGGCGTCGTTATTGCGCTTTCATACCGCCTGATTTCAGCTAATATGCGGCAAACATTTGGCGAGGCCGCTATGAGCAAGCAACACACAGTTATCTTTACCCCTTCGGGTAAACGCGGGCAATTTGCTGAGGGCACGCCTGTGCTTGACGCCGCGCGCAGCTTAGGTGTGGACCTTGATTCCGTTTGTGGCGGACGGGGCATTTGCTCCAAATGCCAGATCACCCCAAGCTTTGGGGATTTCCCTAAATTCGGCGTTACCGCCACCGATGGCTCGCTCTCTGAATGGAACAGCGTTGAGCAGCGCTACGACGATATTCGGGGCTTGCCCAAGGGGCGGCGGCTGGGCTGCCAAGCCAAAGTTACGGGCGATATCGTGATAGACGTGCCGCCGGAATCGCAGGTGCATAAACAAGTGATCAGAAAGCGGGCCGAGGCGCGGGATATCACGATAGACCCCGCCATTCGTTTGCTGTTTGTCGAGGTCGAAGCCCCTGATATGCACAAACCAAGCGGCGATTTTGAACGACTTCAGGCGGCATTACGGACGCAATGGAGTGTGGAGGCCACCGCCTCACTTGATACGCTAAAAACCCTGCAAGCCAAGCTGCGCAAGGGAAAGTGGCAGGTAACCTGTGCCTATCACGTGCCAAGCGGGCAGATCCTCGAAATTTGGCCGAGCTACTATAAGGGGCCGCTTTACGGGCTGGCGGTGGACCTTGGCTCCACCACCATCGCCGCGCATTTGTGCGATCTTTCCACGGGCGAAGTGCTGGCGTCCTCCGGCCTAATGAACCCGCAAATCCGTTTTGGCGAAGACCTGATGAGCCGCGTTTCTTACGTGATGATGAACCCCGGCGGTGACGTAGAAATGACCGCCGTTGTGCGTGAGGCTATCAACCAGCTTATCGGTGAGATCGCCGAGCAAGCCAGCATCACCCGCGCTGATATTTTTGATATGGTGCTGGTGGCCAACCCAATAATGCACCACCTGTTTCTGGGCCTTGATCCGGTGGAACTCGGCCAAGCCCCCTTTGCGCTGGCACTTTCCGATGCGCAAAGCTTTGCCGCGCGCGAGTCGGGGCTAGAAATGCACGCCAATGCGCAGCTCTACACCCTGCCCTGCATTGCTGGCCATGTGGGGGCCGATGCTGCTGCCGTCGCCCTTTCAGAAGCGCCAAACCTTTCAGAAGACCTTGTGCTTATCGTTGATGTCGGCACCAATGCCGAAATTCTGCTCGGTAATAAAAATGGTGTGCTCGCCTGCTCCTCCCCCACTGGCCCCGCCTTTGAGGGGGCGCAAATTTCTAGTGGCCAGCGCGCCGCGCCGGGGGCGATAGAGCACATTCGCATTGGCGCCGATAAAGCGCCGGTTTATAAGGTGGTCGGCTGTGATCTGTGGTCCAACGAAGATGGTTTTTCCGATGCTACACTCACCACGGGCATTACCGGCATTTGCGGCTCCGGCATTATCGAGGCCATCGCCGAAATGCGCATGGCCGGCATTGTGGATGCCTCGGGGCTTATCGGCTCAGAAGCGCAAACCGGCACCCCGCGCTGCATTTCTGATGGCCGCACCAATGCTTATGTAATCCACCAGCCCGAGAACGGACCAAAAATCACGGTGACCAATGGCGATATCCGCGCCATCCAACTCGCTAAAGCGGCCCTTTACGCGGGCGCGCGGCTGCTGATGGACAGGCTAAGCGTAGATACCGTTGACCGCGTGGTGCTCGCCGGAGCCTTTGGCGCGCATATCTCGCCCAAACACGCGATGGTGCTCGGGATGATCCCTGATTGCCCCGTTGAAAAGGTTACCTCTGCAGGTAATGCGGCGGGCACAGGGGCGCGCATTGCGCTGCTCAATCTGGCGTCTCGCGCTGAGATAGAGGCCACCGTGCGGGAAATCGAAAAGGTCGAAACGGCTATTGAGCCCGCCTTTCAAGAGCATTTTGTAAGCGCGACCAACATTCCGCACGCCACAGCCTCGTTTGCGGGCTTAAGGGCCACCACGCCGCTGCCCGATGTCAGCTTCAATGAAACTGGTGGCGATCGAAAAAGGCGGCGGCGAAGATAGCCGCATCACCCTACGCCGCCAAAAAGGCCTATTTGGCGGTGAGTAAGGTGTTTGCCTACATGTCCACGCGCTTAAAATAATAAAACATATGGCACAAAGCCATCTAGCACGACGGGCCATCAAACGCATTCGCCAGGAATCTAGCCGTCGTAATCCACAACGATCTTTTCCGTTTTGGCGTGGGATTGGCAGGTAAGGATATACCCCTGCTCAACCTCATAATCCTCAAGCGCCTGATTGGCGCGCATCTCAACCTCACCAGTGATGAGCCGCGCTTTACACGTAGAGCACACGCCCGCGCGGCAAGCATATGGCGCATCAAGCTTGGCATCTAGCGCGGCCTGCAAAACAGATGTTTCATCATCAAGCGGCACCTCGTAGCTTACGCCGTCAAGCAAAACTGTTGCTTGCAGTGCGCCGCGAGGGGCCGCACTTTCCAAGCTCACTGCCTTCTGCGCGGCGCGTCCGGGCTGATCAGAGAGAAACTGCTCAATCGAAATTCGAGATGCTTCAAGATGCGCCAATAATCCAGTTTTCACCACTTCCATCATTGGGGCTGGGCCGCAAATAAAGGCTTGCTCAACGGCGGAGATATTCACCCAGCTTTTAAATAATCCTTCTAGCTTTTCAGCGTCCAGCCTGCCCGCAAAAAGCTCAATATCTTGCGCATTGTCTTCCAATATATGAATAACGTGGAAGCGATTCAAAAACCGGTCTTTTAGGTCTTGTAGCTCATCGCGAAACATAGTGCTGGCCACAGAGCGATTGGCGTAGACCAATATAAATGAAGCATTATCATCGGCTTGCAGGGAGTTTTTTATTATCGAAAGTAAAGGTGTAATGCCCGACCCGCCAGCAAACCCCAAATTGCTTGCTGCGATTTTTGCGCCAAAGCTTCCCATGGGGGGCATAGCCTCCAACGTGTCACCAATTTGCAAATCCCTATTGGCAAAGCTGGAAAACACACCGCCATCCACGGCCTTAATGCCCACCTTTAGCCCTTCTTCGGGCGTTGAGCACACCGAATAGCAGCGGCGCAATTCTGCCCCCTCGAACTCTTTTCGAAAGGTCAGGTATTGCCCCGGTGCAAAACTGAAGTCCCCGCTTTTTGGCGAAAGAGAAAGCACCACCGCGCTGTCTGTTTCGCGGCGAATATCGGTTATTTCAAGCGGGTGAAAACGAGGCATAAGAGGCTCCTATAGGCACTTAAAGGCATCAAAAGGCTCTAGGCAATCGGCACATTTATAGTGGCTTTTGCAAGGGGTAGAGCCAAAAGGCGAAATGAGAGTGGTATTTTCGGAATTACAAAGCGGGCAGCGCGGCTGGCCCGCTTTTGGCGGCGCAATCCCGTAGGCGCGCAGTTTTTCATGCGCTTCGGGCTTAATCCAATCCGTTGTCCATGGGGGGGCTATCTGGGTTTCAAGGCGGAGGTTTTCCACGCCGTTTTCCCGCAATTTGGCTTCAATATCCAAATTTATAACCGAGGTCGCGGGGCAGCCAGAATATGTAGGCGTGACCTTAACAAGCACACCCTCCCCTATTTCAACCGATCGAATAACCCCAAGCTCCACCAGAGAAAGCACCGGAATTTCGGGGTCCGGCACTTCACCTAGCCATGCCCAAATCTGCGCTTGCGTTACCATCGGGCATCCGGATAGGCGCGTTGTAGGAATTGCATCGTGGCGAGCATGTGGCCGAGATCTTCAGTATGTGTGCCGCTCCGCCCACCCATCTGCGCAAAATTGCTTTCGGGACGGATAAGCGTGGCCAAGGCCAGCGTGGCGCTAAGTGCCTTATCAAAGCGCGGGCGCTGGCTGCTGGGCAGGGGCGCAATGCCTGCCTCGTTCATCTCGATATCCAGCGTATCATCGCTGAACATCTCGCCAACATAGGGCCAAAGCGCGTCCAATGCATCTTGCATTTTACGGTGACTCTCTGCAGATCCATCTCCAAGACGGATGATCAGATCTTTTGATCTTTCAAGGTGGTAGTCCGCTTCCTTAACGCATTTCGCCGCAATGCCGGCCACGCGGTCATCCTCTGAAAGGCACAGATCAGAAAGGCGCTCGTGGTGCCACAAGTCAAACAGGAATTGCCGCATAAGCGTGTGGCCAAAATCTCGGTTGGGCCGCTCAACGAGCAAAAGGTTGCGGAAATCCCATGCGTCACGCCGAAAAGCCAGCGCGTCGGCGTCACGCCCCTGCCCTTCCACTTCGCCCGCGAGCCCAAGCCAAAGCCGCGTTTGCCCGATCATATCGAGCGCGATATTGGCCAGCGCAATGTCCTCTTCCAGTACCGGCGCATGCCCGCACCATTCAGACACCCGATGCCCCAGCACCAGCGTATTGTCCCCCATGCGCAGCAGGAATTCAAACATCACATCGACCCCACTTCGTCAGGGATGTCAAAGAAGGTTGGGTGGCGGTATGTTTTGTCGTTGGAAGGGTCAAACATCGGGCCTTTTCGGCTCGGGGCACTGGCGGTCACGTCTTCTGACTTCACCACCCAAATGCTCACGCCTTCATTGCGGCGTGTATAAACATCGCGCGCATTTAGCACTGCCATTTCGGCATCTGGCGCGTGCAGGCTGCCCACATGCCGGTGGCTCAGGCCATGCTGCCCACGAATAAAAATCTCCCAAAGGGGCCAGTCGTTTGCCATGGTTTTACTCCGCTGCAATTTGTTGTTTTTTGGTATGGGCCATCAGACCATCTCGAAACCATGCGCCGTCATCATGCGCTTTATTGCGCGCGCGCAGGCGGTCCACATTGCACGGGCCGTTGCCCTTGAGCACTTCAAAGAACTCGGCCCAATCGGGGTCGCTAAATTCATAATGCCCGGTTTTGGGGTTCAGCTTGGCGGCGCTATCCGGCACTTCTAAACCCAAATATTCGATCTGCGGGATGGTCTGGTCAACAAACTTTTGCCGCCCTTCGTCATTCGTCATCACTTTAATTTTCCACGCCATTGACTGCGCAGAATGCACAGAATCCGCATCTGTCGGGCCAAACATCATCAAGGCTGGCCACCAAAGCCGGTTAAGCGCGTCTTGCGCCATCGCCTTTTGCGCCGCCGTACCACTGGACATTTTCATCATTATATCAAAGCCTTGGCGCGCGTGGAAGCTCTCTTCCTTGCAAATCCGCACCATCGCGCGGGAATATGGCCCGTAAGATGTGCGCTGAAGCGCCACTTGGTTCACAATCGCCGCGCCATCAACCAGCCAGCCCACGGCGCCCATATCGGCCCAGTTCAGCGTGGGGTAATTGAAGATAGAGGAATACTTTGCCTTGCCGGAGAGCAGGTCATCAATCAGATCAGCCCGTGAAACCCCGAGCGTTTCAGCCGCAGAATAAAGATAAAGCCCGTGGCCTGCCTCATCCTGCACTTTCGCCAGCAAAATCGCCTTGCGTTCTAGTGTGGGCGCGCGCGTTATCCAGTTGCCCTCAGGCAATTGCCCCACCACTTCGGAATGCCCGTGCTGGCTAATTTGGCGCACAAGGTTTTTGCGGTATCCATCGGGCATCCAGTCCTTCGGCTCAATCTTTTCGCCCGCATCAATGCGGACCTGAAAATCGCGCTCCTCTGCGCTCATTTCCTCATGGGTTTTTATGCCCTTGCCGGTTGATTTCACTTCCTGTGCATACATGCTGGCTCCATTAGCTGACTGCACGGTCAGCCTATAGCGGGACACCAGCCAACTGCAACATAAAAATTGACCTTGCACAAGTTTTTGCCCTGTGGCCAAGTGCGCACATGGAAACCCCTGTCTTTCTTGCGGTCCTGTTTGCCGCCTTTTTACACGCCAGCTGGAATGCGGTTATTCGTGCAGGCGGCAACCGCTTTCAGGGTATGCTTTTGCTGACCGTATCGCAGGGGTTTATGGGGCTAGTGATGGCCGCTTTTGTGCCCCTGCCCAGTGGCGAGGTCTGGCTGTGGCTACTGGCCTCTGGTGTGCTACATTCTGGCTACAAAATGTTTTTGGCGGCAGCCTATAAACACGGCGACCTCAGCCGCGTTTACCCCATTGCCCGCGGGGCAGCCCCGATGATTGTTGTGCTTGCCGGGTTTTTTCTGCTTTCAGAAACGCTGGCCGCTAAGGAATATGCAGGCATTGCGCTCATTGGTTTTGGGGTCATACTTATGGCGCGCGGGGTGTTTTCTAGCGGAGAGGCCCGCGTGCTCCTTTGGTTTGCGCTCGGCTCTGCGCTTTGCACCGCGGGCTATTCGATGGTTGATGGCTTGGGCGCGCGCGTTGCGGGCAGCGCAACCCAATTTACGGCGTGGCTATTCATCTTTGATGCTTTGGTTTTTAGCACGGCAACGCTGGCCACAAGCGGCACCCGCCATTTGAAAACAACTCCGAAAAACTGGCTTATTGGAAGCTTCGCCGGGGCGCTTTCCCTCATAACCTACTGGATTGCCGTGTGGGCCATGACAGTAGCTCCGATCGCACTGGTCACGGCGCTACGCGAAACATCGGTGCTGTTTGCTGTGCTTATCGGTGTGTTTTGGATGAAAGAACGGGCTGACATTGGCAAGCTTTTAGCCGCCATAGTTATTGTTGCCGGGATTGTTTTGATAAGGGTTTGAGGCGCGACATTAAGCTAGTTCGCTGTTACTATGAGGTTATTTACGCTTCATCGTGTTTATTAACCTAGGCGGGACTTATATACTTAACTAGCCAAAATGGACTTGACACCAGCCTTGTTTATGGCTAGTTTAATCTCAACAGGAGAGATTAGGCGCATGTCAGATACACTTAGCACATTTGAGTTCTTTCAGAAATTCCCCAATGAAGAGGCTGCGCGTAATTTCTTTGAGACGCGCCGTTGGGCTAATGAGCCTGTATGTGGTCACTGTGGTTCGGTTTCTGTAACTGAATGCAAAGACCACAAGCCTATGGCCTACCGATGCAAAGATTGTCGCAAGCATTTCAGTGTTCGGACTGGCACAGTGCTGGCCGAGAGCCGCCTTCCTCTACTCAAGTGGCTTCTTGCCATCTACATGCTGACCAGCGCCCGCAAGGGTATCCCCAGCACCCAAATGGCACGTGAGCTTGGCGTCACCCAGAAAACCGCATGGTTTCTTGCTCAGCGCATCCGCGAAACGTGGTTGAATGACCAAGGTGCTGGTGATGGCGGTGACCACAACCAAGTTGACGAAACTTATGTCGGCGGCAAGCGTAGCAATATGCATGCAAGTAAGCGCCCTAATCAAATGGGTGGACGTGGCCGCAAAACTCCTGTTGTTGGTATTCTTAATGAGAACAAGCAGGTTCGCGCCACGGTGATGCCGCATACAACAGCCAAGGCTTTAACTGGCTTTGTAAAGGACCATGCAAATAAAGGCGCAACCGTAGTAACTGACGCGTATCGTGGCTACCTTAGCCTCCCAAAAATGGGTTATGATCATATCCGCATTGATCATTCAGTGGGCGAATACGTCAAAGAGAAGGCCCACACAAATGGTATAGAAAGCTTCTGGGCGCTCCTCAAGCGTGGGCATTATGGCATCTACCACCATATGAGTGCCAAGCATTTGCACCGTTATGTGAACGAATTTTCATTTCGTCACAACACGGCGGAAGTTGGAACCATGCAGTTTATCAATATGACAATTGACCGGATGGCGTTTAAGCGCCTCACATATAAAGGGCTAATCAATGGCTGAAAACAAAAAAACAATCAAACCAATAGATGCGGTATTTGGCGATGTTGCCGAGTCAATGGTTGCGTTGGGCAATAAGAACCCGAAGCCCGGTCCAGGCAAGGGCAACAAAGAATTTGCTGACCCTAATCTCCCCGTAGCTCAATGGCGCGGTCAAATCGACCTAGGTGGGGCCGAGATTGATTGTTATGTGCTTCCAGACGGAACACGCCTTCTTGCCTCCAGTTCGGCCGCAATGGCGATTTCCGAAGTGGATCGAGCAAACCTGAAGGACTATGCAGGGCAGAAGGCGCTTAACCCGTTTATTGATATAGAAAAAATCCTGAAGGAAACCCGCAAATTCTCGATCCCCGGAACGCAATGGCCAGCGGCAGGCATTACTACAGAACACTTCGAATTAATCTGCCGGGGTTATGTGCAAGCTCTCTATGAACGCGCAACCCTTACAGATCGCCAACGGGAAATTGCAATACGCTGTGCCGTTTTGACTGCGGGACTAACGCGCACTGGCCTAGATGCGCTTGTAGATGAGGCAACCGGCTATCAGTACGAACGGGATGAGGACGCCCTTCAGGTCAAATTGCGCGCGTTCATTGCAGAGGAATTGAGGGCTTGGGAAAAAACATTCCCTGATGAGCTATGGGAGGAGTTTGGTAGATTAACAGACTGGAAAGGATCATTACACAATCGACCAAAATACTGGGGTAAACTGGTGATTGAGCTTATTTACGATACGCTCGACCCTGATGTCGCAAAGTATTTACGAGAAAACCGCCCCGCTCCGGGGGTTCGCTGGCATCAAAACCTTACAGAGAACTATGGTGCTCGCCAACTCGTTTCTCGTTGCTATGAGGTGGTTGGATTAGCCAAATCCTGCAAAAACATGCCAGAACTTAGAAAGAAAGTGGCTCACCACTACGGGAAGCAAGCTTTACTATTCGGTGTTTATGACAGTGAGGAGGGTTAGCTTCGCTGCCCTAATGGCTAGTTAAGTATATAAGTCCCTCCTAGGTCAGGCGATTGTGGTCATCACTCAGATACAAGCTCGACAGGTGCGACGCAATCCGGTTGCCCTCACCATCATAGGCAAAATCCTCCACCGGGATTGGGACGCCACCGTCGATGGTCGAAATGCCCTCGGACACCATAGTTAGACGGTTGAGATTGTCGTAGGCGATCTCGATAGAAGCCGTTGGATCGAGCAGGCCTCGGATACCGATCAGCTGGCCGTCAACCGCATAATCATAAGCCAGATCACTGATCGCCACGCCGTTTTGCGCGTGGGTTAGCCCCTGCAGGCGGTCCTCAAGATCATAGGGGTAGGCGGTACATAGCCACAATGTGGTTCAACACGCTCTCGCTTTTTAGAACCCACGTAGCCAGAAGACCCAATATAATCAGCAGAAGGCTGGCCGTATCGGGGATTATGAAGGACTCTATGTCTGATATGCTCATCCAGATAAGCAGGAGCATTAACACGCCGCTCAAAGCGACAACCAGATTGTGCCCCCAAATGCCGGCAAAGTACGCCAATGCGAAATAGAAACCAAAATGGCTGGCTATAAACATATACCTGCTGTATTTGCTCAATCTGAATCTCCGTTAAATTCTGGAGTATTCAGCTTTACCATGCCTACAGGACAGCCGATAAAAGGCCAGAGAAATCAATCAGGTTTCGCCCTGATCGCAGTTCTGTTTACCCTGATGATTCTGGTGTTGCTTTTTTCGTCGGCCAGCAGGAATTTCATGGCGCACAATCTCTACCTTGGCCCCCAGGTTCAAAAAGAGAAAAGGGATCTGATCCGTCAAAGCATTTCAGCTATGGCCATGCTGGCTATGGATGCATCGGAACATGAAACAGAGTTCGAGATCGCCGGTCAAAACCATGTTGCAAGGCTACAGGATGTGGGGGGCCTCGTAGATTTAAATTATGCCTCGCCTGGGCTATTAGCAGCACTGATCAGAGGGCTAGGGTATTCAGCTCTTGAAACTGAGGCAGGCGTTACCAATATTCGCCAATTTAGAGAAACCGGTGCAAAGCTACTCCGCGCTTCGGATTTTTGGCGTATTAGTCAACTCGAAGAGATCGCACCCTCAAACATCATAAACCTGACAACTGTCTATTCAGGCAAGAGCGGGGTTGCACCGGAGCAGGCGCCAATCGAATTGTTGGAGGTGCTAACGGGCAACTCCGGAACGACCACATCCCTGCAAAGCACCCTTCCCGAAACCTTTGTCTCGCTTGCTTCAGGAAGTGCTTTTAACCTGCTTTTGAATGCTAGCGGCTATTCGCAGGAAAAATTACTTGCCAGCATCCAGTTTGACCCCAGCAATGGAACAACAACCGTGCTTTTTCTGCACTGACAAACGCTGGCAGTGCAAGAATATTACCTCGGGTTAAACCATTAACATGGCGCACAGATAGGCCGCGCGCAGAATTTGGCTGCAGTCCAAAGCGTTTTTAATCTGCGAAAGGCTCTGGGCAAGTGATAGCAGGTTACGCGCTTCTGCCTGTTTGCAAATGGCGTCAAGTTTGTCGTAGCCAAACCCACCTGCTATCTCGCTCAGTGCGTAAAGGGTTTCGCGGGCGAAGTGTGCCGGAGAGTCGGCGAGGTCTGGCGCAGGGGGGGTATGCTGCATAACACGGGTCCAGATTTTACCGGCTTTCCCTGCGGCCGGCATTTTGTCAAAGGACAAGTTTACATGGCGTGGATCAGTCCTGCTTTGAAAGAACGCAGCAACCGGTTTTATGGTTTTTTCAAGCCCCCGGCGCTGAACAATGACCAGAAGCCGTGTTCTTTTAACCGGATGCTCTGCCAGCCTGCGCATTGCCGCGCCATATTTCGGTGCAACAGACAGGTTCAGGGCAACGCCGTTTTTATCAAATACCGGCCAGCCCCAGGTTTGCGAAAAATCGTCAAAGACAACCTCGCCCGCACCGCTTGGCGCCATCAGAAATGGATGTGCCTGCGCCGCGTGCCGCAGGCCCACACCGGCAGTTGTTCTGTTTATTATGGCCCAGTCATCAATGCTCCCCTCAAGGGTTTTCAAATCGGCGGGTAGCCGGATGGTTCCATCCAATTCAGCCCCCATATTCTGCGACACGGAAAGCTGAAAATCGGCAGAAACCGACGGCGTTTTGAACGAAACCCAATGCCCGATCAGGGCTTCGGCCTCTCCTACACCCCAAATCGGGGTGCGGTAGGCCTGTTCGGGTGTAAACCCCGGGTCCATGCCCGCAGCGCGTGCCATGGTGGCGGTATAAAATCGAATGTTATCAGGATCATAGCCAAAAAGAGTCAGCCCGCGCACACCGGTGTCTGTCTGCCATTTATCCGCCCCCAGAAATAACAATTTCAGAGGCGGGGCGGGGTGGTATTCGCGGCGGAATACGCCTGTAAGATCCGGGTTGGCGTCGCTGTGTTCAAGAGCGATGGTCAAAGCATATGTCTGGCTTAATAGGGCCAAAAATGTGGCCTCATCATAGCTAATATGCTCCTCGGCCGCCCATTCTGCCTGTCGGGAAAGCAACAACAATTGCCCTGTTAGGCGCGGCATTTTTTGAATGCGAGTCGAAATTGCCAGATCAAACAAGCGTTCAGAGGCCAGCTTAGCGGCGCCGTTTGTGGCCTGTGTTAGCGCACGTGCAAGTGCCGCCCGAATATGGGTAAAATCATCAAAGGCAGCGGCCACGGGCACCGGCGTTTTGCGCGCAATTCCAGCCAAATCACGCAACGCCAGTGCTGCGCTGGTCACCAACAGCCGCTTGCGGGACTTTGGGCCTTTATAAAGTGCCTGCTTCAGCCCGCCCGCCCCGATAAATGTCACACTTGCCGCAGGTTGGCTGATGGTTACGGCACAATTAGCCCCTTCATCACAAAACCTAAAATTTGGCGCATTATCGGCCAAAACACCTGCGCCGCTCCAGTCTGCGCCAGCAAACTTTCTCAGTGCTTTTTCAGGCAGGCTGCGCACGAACGCACGCGCAGTTTTCGCGCCACTATCCTTTGGGGCTTTGATCTCGCGCAGGGCGATTATTGCGGCAAGGATATGAAAGCAAACACCTTCGGCGGGGCAATCGCATGTGGCTCCAGCCGAGCCTTCAACAGGGATGGAAACCTTGTAATCCGCAACAACTAATCCCGCTTCATTGTCAGTAAATGTTTCAATAATGACCTTTCCAGCCTGCACATCTCTGTGGGCGCGGCGCAGCAGGCCCTTGTTGGCCAAAACAGCCAACGCGGCGTCGTCAAACGAGGCGATTAGTTGTGGCAGGTTCATTGTATGACTCCGGCTAACCAACTCGCCAACCTGTCTGGGGTCATGGTTGCGATTTTCATGCCGATGGTGGATAGGCGGTCGGCAATTTTCTGGTCAATGTAGGGTGCACCGTCCATGTCCAGCGCCCCAAGGCCAAGCAGCTTCACCCGCGCCTCGGCCAAGCGCGCCACAGCGCTGAACAACCGGCGCGGGGCGGCGCCTTCGGCAAAATCGGATATCAGCACAAAAACCGTGCGCTCAGGCATGGTTACCAGCCCCTCGCAATACTCCACCGCGCGTCCGATGTCAGTTCCGCCGCCAAGCTGCACCGATAACAGGGTTTCCAAGGGGTCCGACAGGGAGTCGGTTACATCCACAACCGATGTATCAAAAAGCACCATTGATACAGATACACCGGGCAGGCCAGACAGGATTGTCGCCATAATTGCAGAATGGATAATGCTGTCGGTCATGGACCCTGATTGGTCAACACAAAGGATCACATGCCACGGTAAGCGCCGGCGTTCACGGGCATTAAACCTTAGATCCTCAGCAATAATCCGGCCACGCTCGGGGTCATATGTTTTCAGATTGCTGCGCAGGGTGGCACGCCAGTCAAAATTTGCTGCCGACTGGATATGCGACCGCTTGAACCTGTTGCGACGGCCTGAAAAGGCGCGCTGCACATCGGATTTTAGCTTTTGCATGATATCGCGGATAACCTCATCGGCCACCGCACGCAATTTATCCCTGACTTCGGGTTTGGCACGGCCATGAAAAGATAGCAAAGCTTTCAAAAGGTTTTTATTTGGTTCAAGCGCCTCAAGGGTTTTGGGGTCATCCAGCAAATCTGTGATGCCATATTTGTCAAGCGCATGGGTTTGCAGGGCTTCAAAAACCGACTTGGGAAACAGCCGATTTGCTTCACCCAGCCAGTCAAGCGCCCGCATCTGTGTCGGATCCAGCGAGCCGGCTCCCCTGCCCTGATGCAATCCGCGTTTTTGGTATTCACGGCCATAAAGATAATCCAGCGCGGCATCCCGAGCCGCGGCATCACCACTCAACTCCCCCAGATGGCGCTGCGCATAGCGGCCAAGCAGCAACCGCCAGCGCTGTTTGCTTTTTTGGCTCATGGCGTGGCGCCCCTACCGGCAACCCACTCGGCCAACCCGTCATCAACAAGCGCCCGTTGCAACCTGATTTCAGCCGCAGCCCCGGCGGCAGCGGCCTGAGCAGAAACCTCGACTTGCCCACCGGTGAAATCCGAAACGGCGCCGTCAAACCTGTCCGCCAGAATTTCTGCAAGCTGGTCGGACTGGCGCGGGGATAGCCGGGTTAATGCCAATCGCAAATGCGGCAGCAATTCCAGAAACGTCAGATCTTCAAGACCGCTCAAAAAACGGTCCAATTCCTCAAGCAGCGACGGAATAGACCACAGGATGCTTGCCGAAATCTCAAGCATGCCGCGTAAAAAGCCAACCTTGCTTTCGTTTGACAAGAACGCACCGTTGAATTGCCCACGCATAGCGCGCACAAGGTCATCGGGCGCGCGCTTGCCCGATTGTAGCCCAATAACCAGCACCGCCCCAAGGATCTCCGCAGGAGGGTTGGCCGCGGCTACCCGATCAAGCGCCTCGTCAAACACCTGCACATCAAAGGCACTAGCCCCGTCTGAGCGCAAAAACTCGGTTATCAGCCGAAGGGCGGCCAGTTTTGCCGGAAGGGTTTCATCTGGAGCATTCGCAAGATCATCACACAAAAACACAACCCGCTCAAAAGCCACCCGCATTGCGCCCTGCACAGATACAGTGTCCGGCAGCCCCAGCGGGCCACGCGATACCTCGATCGTATGCAGGGCCTGCATTGCCATTGCCGCCCGCTCAAAATCGGCCGAAATCCGGATTGCCTTTTCCACTTCACCCACGAGGGCAGTCAGCGGTGCGCCGACTCCGGCCAAAAGCCCCCGCTTTAGTAGCACCACCAGCGCTTCAATATCATTTGCCCTGCCATCCTCCACCAGCGCTACACGTTCAGCCAATAACGCACCAGCGCAAGCATCCGGAATGGTATCCCCATGGATTGCGGCTTGAATCAACATGCCTTCAACCTGCGGAGACCATGCATAATGCCAGTTTTCGAAAAGCAATCCGGTCTGCACTGCGTTGATAAAATCAGGGCCAGATTGTCGCGCGGCAAAGCCCGTGTCGAGCAAAGCCATGGCATGGGAAAACTGCGAGGCGGCCAGATGCCGGGGCTTGCGTCTGATATCAAGGCTTCGCGCCCGCCGCTGGCCGTCAGACACATCAAAACGAAACGCTTTTGCCCGCTGCATGGCATCAGCAACCAACGGCGGTTGGCCGGTGCCCTCACAAATTTCACCCAATGAATGCCCGCGCAGAAACAGGACAAACCGCTCGGTCCAAGCATCCCGCCCCGATGCTTCCCCCTTCAGCAATGCCGATTTCAGCGCGTCGATCAGATCATGGCGCATGACCCCCGGGCGGCCGCGCAGCTTTGATAGAGCATCTGCCGACCGCAGCATTTCGACCATGGCGGGGAGGGCAATGCCATGGCCCTCCTTGCGCATTTGGCTGGCGAATTCCTGCACGATGCCCCCCGCAACTGCCTGCCAGTCTGGCGTGCCCCTTGCTGTTTGCGCGTTATTCCACAGTGTTTCGTAATAAGCTGGCTGCGGCAACCCGGCCGCATACCCGTTCAGCGCATCCAGTTCCTTATAGCCATAACGGATAAGATAGGATTGTGCTTTAGGCGGCTTTATTTCCGCTGCTTTAACGGGCTGTTGCAGCCCGACCAGCGCCGGAACATGAAAACCGCCAACAACAACCAGCACCGGCTTTTGGCCCTTCTCAACGCTCGCAATTTGCCGCGCCATAAAGCCTTCTCGTGCCAGATCACCACTTTCTTGCAGAACGCTACCCGGGGTTGAGGCTCGAAGCCCCGCACAATACACCCCTACATCCAGTAAAAAATCCTGCCAATTCGCTGTGCCAAGCCGGGTTTCAAATAAATGGTCCCACAGCTCAAACCCGTCACGACACCCGGTTTTTTTTGCCAACGCGCTGACAAAATCGCTGCCATCAAAAACGGCCTCGTCCACCAGCGCGCGGGCCTTGCCCATCTTCGCCTCTGACGGCTGGTCTATAAACCTAAGCTGCGCGCCAATTTCTGCCCCTTCCTTCAGTGCCACATATTCCGGTGAGTGGGCGCAAAACGGATAATACGCCGCAAGCCGCGGCCCGTCTTTTTGGTCCAGAAGTCCGGCAATCGCCACCGGCGGCTTGGTGTCAGGGTGGATCAGATGCGGGATAATATGGGCAAAATCGTGTGGGGCTTCGACCAGCACGGTCTTTGGCCTGATCTCCCGAACCATCTGCTGCACGGCCCACGCACAGGCCGGTGAGTGGTGGCGGACGGGCGCAAAAAAGACTCCCGACTCTGGCTGAAACAGCCCGTCCCTTACCGCATCAAAGCGTTCTTCATCAACCATCCAAACCCGTCTTTGCTGACTTAAAGAACAGCTTCCACGCCTTGCTTTTGCGACTGCGGGCGCGGGCAATGGTGTCAATGTAAGCGCGGAATTTGCGCACATCGTCATCCTCGTCCTTAAACACCACGCCGCCAAGGTGTCGGGCAATATGGGCGGGCGTTACAGCGCTCGCACCATCCAGAAACGCCGCGTCCAGCATGGCCGCGTGGCCCACATTTACCGCCTCGGCGGTAGACATCACGCTTTTGGTTTGCGCGACGACCGCGCCATCATGTGTTTGCCCTGTCCGCAGGTCACGGAAAACTGACACCAGCAGCGCCAACACATCATCCGGCATTTGTTGCCCGATATCGTATTCAGCCATCCGCTCACTGACCTGCTGCGCAACCAGTTCCTGCTCAAAGACCGGGTCGGAAATCGGTTGTACGGTCTCAAAATTAAACCGCCGTTTGAGCGCACTCGACATTTCATTGACCCCGAGATCGCGCAGGTTGGCGGTGCCGATCAGGTTAAAGCCACGAGCGGCACGCACTTCGGTTCCCGAGCCAAGCTCTGGCGTTGAAATGGTTTTTTCCGACATGAGCGAGATCAGCGCGTCCTGCACCTCGGGCGCACAGCGAGTCAGCTCCTCGATCCGCGCGATTTTGCCTTGCTGCATGGCAGCCATAACCGGAGAGGCAACCATCGCGCGTTCGCTCGGTCCCTCGGCCAGCAGCACGGCATAGTTCCAGCCATAGCGCAGGTGGTCCTCGATAATCCCGGCCGAGCCTTGCACAACCAACAGGCTGTCACCACTAATCGCCGCGCTCAAAAGCTCGGACAAAAGTGTTTTTGCTGTACCCGGTTCACCCACCAGCATCAGCCCTTGATGCCCCATCAGGGCAACGATGCAGCGGTCTACCAGCGGGTTATCCCCATAGAATTTCTGCGATATTCCCAAGGCGGCGTCCCCCAGAATGAACTTGCGCACCGCCCGCGGGCTAAGCAGCCAGCCGGCAGGCTTCAGGTCGGGGTCGTTCTTTTTCAAAAGCGCCAGCTCGTCCTTAAACCGGGCTTCTGCGGTCAGTTTTTGCGAAGATGTTACATCCATGGCATTTTCTTTTTCCAATCTGCATCAAAACTGCCCTTGGCAATCATGTCACGGTAATCGTTCCAGCATTCGGATAGCAACACCGGAGGTACGTCTTTTATCAGTACCGCTTGCCTGCCACCCGCCGAATTTTGAAACTCCACATGGAACATCGCTGCCGCCACGTTTTCTTCGGGCAGGCTGTTGCCGGAAAATTCGATCACGGCGTGCAGGCCAGCATCTTTGAACGATTTGATATATTGAAAGAAAAACCCGCCATCTTCTGGCGCGCCGCGTTCATAGCCAAGCTTTTTGGCGGCCCCCCGAAAGGTGAATGTATCACTCATCCAGCCTTTACGATCCTCGATCTTGCTTAGCTTGCCCATGTCGGTATCTGCGCGAAACAAGGGGCGGCCGAACTGGGCAAAAAGCAGATTAACCTCATAATCCGCCAGATGCGCCTGCCACTTTTCAGCTAATTCCGGCGTGATCAATGCCCCATGCGCGAGGCGAAGGCTAGAAAAGCCTGCCGGATCCACAGCTTCGTCATCTGCATTGATATAATCCCCCTCGGCGGTCGGGCGGAATGATCCAGCAATCACTCCGTTTTCATCAAGGCCAAGCCAGACGACCCGCTCGGTCAGCCGCCGCATTACCGGATGGTCGCGAAAATCGCGCTGCCAGTCCTCCACCGGCCAGTCCCGCTCGGCGCATAGCGCCTCGTACAGCCGTTCGCCCTGCATTTCTATCACTTGCTTGAGTTCACGCCGCGCCGCACCCAGTTGCTTTTTCGAGGCTTTGGTATTGTCGTCATCCCCCGCTGGCAGCGTTTTAATTTTCTTTCCGTCAGGGTTTTTCAGAACCAGCCTAAAATCGTCGCCAATCAATCCGGTATAAGCCTTGCCTGCTGCTCCGCAAGGTAGCTCCAATATTCCGTCATCATTCAGCCCCGCCACCGGAATCGTGCGGTCTGCCAGCTCGTTTAGTGACCAGTTTCGCGCCTCGGCGACCTGTTCAATCAGCTTCGAGGCATTGGCCTGCACGCTTTTCTGCTTGAGCCGCGTAGCTGCCGCGATAACAACCTGCAACGATGTCGGGTCGCCCTTGGCCGCCAGCATTTCCAACAGCGCATTTGCCTGTGACGTGCGCTTGCCGTGGTTTTTCAGGTATTGCTGTACCTGCGCCGTGGCCTGCTCTGGCGGAGTATGCCGGGCCAGCGCCAGCACGCCCTTTGTTGCCGTGCCAGAGTTCGGATAAACCGCCATATATTCGCCGAGTACCATTTGGTACGCCCGCTCTTTGGTCATGGTTTTATCCCATTGCGACCACATCTTATACGTTGTCTGTACATTTGCCTTTGCATGGGCGTTCGCGCCTTCTTGCGAAGGGCGCTCGGTGTCAAAATTGACCCAGGCGTTGAAAATCCACGTGGATAAGGAAACCGCATCTTGCGGCTTTAACTGCGCCATATAGATGTCAAACAAAGCATTGCCGCCCGGTTGCTTCAGCTTGAAGGCCAGATATATCCATGCCTTCAAAACATCTGGCGGCACCTTTCTGCCACCTCTGAATGACAGGCGCGGAAGCGGCCCGCTTAACAGCCAGTCGAGCTTGTCCAGGCGGGCTTTTGCCAGCACTTTTGCCGCCTCGTCCGTCAAGGCTTTGGGGCCGATATAATCGTCCAGATCAACCCCCAGCCTTGACAGTGCGGTCAGCATAGCAGCCCGCGCCAGATCGGACTTTTCCTTTTTCAGCCGCGCCTTGATCTGTTTAACCGGCCCTTTCAACTGCATATCCGCAATCCATTCGGCAGCACCGGCACGAACAGCTTGGCGGGAATCTCCCAATAGTGTAACCAGCCGCGCCTGCAGCCCGGGTGCTCCGGCCAACATCTTGCGCGCTTCGACCCGCCCGGTCTTTGTGATGCCGGTAGCCACCTCAAGTAGGGTGCCATAAAAGCGCAGTGGGGTTGAGGGGAGGGCCTGCAAAAAGGCAATGGCGCGTTCCTTATTCAGCGCCATATTATCAGATATGCCGGTGCTGAATGCCTCGTCAAATACGTCAAAATTTTCGGCCAGCATCGGCCACAGGGCATCATGTGGCATATCCATCGGGTCGGTGTGCATATAGCTGCGCATCAATTCTAGCCGCAGCCAGTCGCCTTTAACCATGACCCGAATTTTTTGGTCATTCCAGTAGCCAAAATGAGCCTTGACCCCGGCTTCGCAGGCCAACTGTTCCAGCACCCGCAGATCACCGTTTTCACCCCGTGCATACTCTGCCAAAAAAACCGATCCGGCCATATTGGTAAAGCCGGAAAACACATCATTATACCCCCCCGCCAGCCGAACCGCCACTTTGAGCGCCCTATCCTGTGGCAACCTGCGCAAAGCCGGCAAAGTCCATTGGTCTTTAAAATCATAGTTCAGCAACCTAGAAATACCACCGTGCCTTTCTAGCTCGGGGGCATTTTTATCATCATTAAACAGTGCCAGCGCATCCCTAGTGTAGCTTGTCGGCAGTAGATTCAGCTTTCGGCGGTAAAGCTGCCCTTTCATCGCTTGATGCATTTGTTTACGCGCCGCATTCTTTTGCTTAATCAGCTCATCAAGCTGTTTCCGGTCATCGGTGCCAAAGCGTTCGGGCACACCGGTTTTCACAGCGCGTACCGCAGGAATTTCAACTCGGCTGCCGTCAATGGCGCGATAGCTGCCAAGGTGGTCCTTGTCCTGATCAAGACCTTCCGAAACAGTTTCAACCGATACAAGATTCTCGATCATCGACCGAATACGCGCGGTTTTCTCGTTCTTCAGATGCGCGGTTAATATGCTTAATGCCTCTTTGGTTTTCAGGCCGCTCAACAGGTCTACCATCGCCGCCCGCACGCCCACGGCGCGGGCGTTAAGGCGTTTCTTTGCGTTTGTTTCAATCAGTTCAGGCTTGGCCCCCATCAACACAGATTTGGCCGCCGCCCGCACAGATTTAGCGCTATCAGCGCACAAATCAAAGGTCAGGTCGATAAATTCCGGCGTGGTCGCCAACTGCCATTCGCCCATTTGCTTGACCAAAGCCGCACGCGCCGGCGCGCCCATCCGGCCCGCCGCCTCGATCAACGCGGCAGGGTTGGCCTCAACCAGATTGGAGAAATCGAACACTTTGAGCAGATGCGATAAATTTCCGAAATACCAGCCGGTATTTTCGAAAAAAACCAGATCAAACAGATCGACCGCGGAACCACCGGCAGCCTTGCATAGTTGCACGCTAAAGTCCGGTGTCAGGCACAGCTTTTCGCCCGACAGATAGGAGAGCGGCTGATAGTTTTGACGGTCAAACAACCCATGTGAAGCCTGCCCAAAAAGCAGGCGCAACGATAGCGGCACATGTTTGGACCCAAGCAAGTTTTTCGGAGCCTGCCCCACCGAAGCCGCCAGCACCTCGCCATATCGCGCCGCGACATGTGCATCGGTAAGGCTCCGCGCCAGATACTTGCGGCGCGCCTCGATTATGTCACCGTGACTATATTGTGCTTCCAGGTCCAAAACATCCGCCACCCCGACATTGGCGATGGTTGACAGAACTTCGCCGCCATCCCCCGACATGACATAGGCAATCGCCTTTTTCCCCAGCCCGAATTTTACAGTATTAAGACGGCTCAAATCCTTAGCAATTTCGTGCGGTGCGCTGCTGCCAAAGCCAAGTATTTTAGAAAACATTTTCACCGCCATATTTGTTATAGCCACAACGTTAAGCCATACCCGAAACCAAAGAAAGCATAACCTTTCGGCTTTGGGTTTTGTTTGCGGCAGGCACCAATGGTTATGGTTGAATATCACCCAAAGGGCGGCAACTTAGCGCCGCCCTTTGCGTTTCTTTTTGTTGAGCCAAAACGGTGGTACATCCCCGGCCATGATACAGCCAAAAGGGTCAATATAATCCACAATCTCGGCCAGATCATACTTTTTGATCTGCTCAACCACCGCCTTGGCGTTTTTATAGCCTGATGGCAGTTCCGAAGCATCGATCTTGCCCGCATGAAAACGGATATCCAGACCGGCGGTTTCGGCGACCAGCCTCTCCTCGGCGGTAACCGTAGCCATGCGGCGCTTGTGCTCGGACCGCGAATAGTTACGCCCCGCCCCGTGCGGGCTGAACCCCAGCGCGTGGGCTTTGTCTTTACCACGCACCACCAAAACCGGCTCGGCCATGTTAAGCGGAATCAGCGTCAGGCCTGAAGCATCAGCGGCAAAATCATCCCAAGCTGGGGTTGCCCCCTTGCCGTGGTAAAAAATATCTCTGCGCTTGAACACAAAGTTGTGCTCGTTTCAAAACCGGTCCTTCACCGAAGCGCCGATGGCGTCAGCTGTAACCTGATGCAAGCCGGTATGGTTGGCCTTGGTCCATGTGCGGATCAACTGCAAAGCCTCCCAATAATCACGGCCCTCGGGCGAATCCGCCGGAATCCAGGCGTTTTGCTTTAGCGTATCGGGCGACAGCGTTTTGCGGAATGTCTCCGCAACCTCCATCCCCAACCGATACAGCACCGCCCCCGGCCCACGCGACCCGTGATGGGTGATCATACAGGTATTACCCGTCGCCCGCGACTTGCCGACAAACAAAAAATGGTTCCCGTCACCCTGCGTGCCCATATGCGAAGCCATCATTTGCTGCATCTTCTGGCTATCCAGAAACGGATTGGCCGCAAAGGCGTCAACCAGCCGTTGGCTCACGGTAAACCGCTGCCCCTGTTTGCGCCCACCCGCGCCAAAATGGGTTATGGACTGCGCAGTATCCAGCACCGCCTTAGGGTCGGCGTCCCCCAAATTAGTCAGCATGACCGAGCAACAGATATCCGCCGAGTGCATCCCCGGATGGATCGCGTTTTTTGCTGCAACCACACCGCCAACAGGGATCGTTCCCACCGGACCGGCAGGGCAGGCGTCAGGCATCACGGCACCGGCTACCACCGTTGGGGTCCGCATCACCGCGCGCATGGTTTCATCGATTTTGGCAATATTCTGCACTTCGTCTTCATCCGCCGCCTCAATGTTACGATGAAACGGCACCGCGCCCGCATCGTGCAACGGCAAAGTTGGCGGCGGCGGCGGTGGTTTCATCTTGTCGAGCTTGGCGCGGACACGCTCAACATCATATCCCGCCGCAATTCCAGCCGCGCAATTTCCAACGCACGGCCAAATTCGGGGCCGGGGATGTGGCCCCAGCCTTTTAGCATGTCGGATGTAATTTTTATCGTTTCCATTTTTCGTAGCTTAGTGAAATCAAAGTTCCGGCGACAAGGGGGAGGTGAAACAGCCTGCTCTACCAACTGAGCTACGTGGCATTGCCACGGCGGGATTCGAACTCGCGACACGATGTAGTTCCACCAGCATTCGCCAGAGTATTCATGCGAGGGACAAGGTGTTGCGCTCTCCTGCCTGCGAACGGTTCTGTTGCAAAGTTTGTCGTCAGGCACAACTATCTGATTGATTGGATACGGTTATCCAGCAAGGGTTGCGAATTGCACAAAGCCACTGCCGTTTGGGTTGAACTGTTTCTTACGTATCATGTGTGTCACTTCGATACCCTCCAGTGTGGCTGACGCGGATGAGGAGGATTTAAATCCTAGCATTGGCCTCGTTCTCCGTTTGATGAAACGGTGATCCCTCGACCGGCAGGTGAATGCGCAGCAATCACCGAGAGGGGGGCTTGATGATGTTGTTCAGATATTTCTAACGGATCGTTGCGATTGGCATTTGGCATCCAAAGCGTTTTAGAATCTTATTTACACCTCTGATGCCCGCTGTGTTGGCGCCGCTTTTGTCGATCACGGTTTTTTCGGGAAGGCCGTTGGTTGAAAATGCTGTCGCCAAAAACAGCGTCGCAGCTGGTCCATTCCTTCGCTCGGACAGCATGAAATCAAGGGTTTTTCCGAACTTGTCGACCGCGCGGTATAGGGAGGTCCAATTACCTTTCACCTTGATGTACGTTTCGTCCATCCGCCAGGATTGACCCGTTGCCTCTTTCGTTTTTGTCCTCTCGTAGCAATCAGCGGCGAGAATTTCACAACCCATCTGCTCAGTGTTGTATGATCAGCCGTAACACCCCGCTCGGCAAGAATCTCCGCAAGATCTCGGTACGAAACTGAATACTGTAAATAGAAATACACTGCGAATAAAGTTACGTCTCGCGGGAAATGACTACCTTTGAAAGATATCATGCGTTGGCCTCGCTATCCGATTTGTTTAACGCAGAAAACATCCATTTTGCTTCTAAGCGCAATCTACAATCAAATCTTTGCAACAGAACCCTAA
>WTAL01000075.1 GCA_013139635.1 Paracoccaceae bacterium | reverse complement strand
ATTTTCAGCCGGCGTGGCGGCGGCTGCTGCCATGCTGCTGGCCAGAAGCATAGCGGGTGCCAAAATGGCATGTGTTAGGGTTTTCATAATATCCTCCAAATTGGTTGTGGCCGCGTTAGGATACTGTATTAAGAGAATCAGACAATTTCCGCTTTTTGCTACAGACTGGATGGCATGGCTAACCAATACGCGCTCCACAAGCTTGCCAATGATATGATCATCTTTGTGGCGGTCGTAGAGGCAGGGTCGTTTACCGGGGCGGCGGCGGGCCTCGGGCTTGGTCGGGCGCGGGTGTCACAAATTGTGGGGGCGCTAGAGCTGCGGTTGGGGGTGAAACTGCTGAACCGTACTACGCGCTCATTGTCCCTAACCGAAATTGGGGCGGCGTATTTTGAGAAATGCCGCTTGATGGCAGCGTTAGGAATGAAGGCCAATGATACAGCGCGGGCCGCACAGGAAAGCGTGCGCGGCGTATTGCGGATTAAAGTGCCCGTGGCGGCTATGCTCCTGACGCCGGTGATCAGCGCGTTTATTCGTGAGTATCCCGAGATCTCGATAGAGCTGATCGAAAGCGACCTGCCTGTTGACATGGTCGAGCAGCGGCTGGATGTGGCTTTTACCTCTGGCCCGTTAGAGGATTCACCCCTGCGCATGGTGCCGTTTGGCACGCTGTTTGAGATCCTCTGTGCTTCAAAATCCTATATTGAAACCCACGGAATGCCGACACGCGTGCAAGACCTTACGGGGCTGGATTGGGTGGCGCATGAAGCGGCTTCAAGGCAGGGAAAAATCACGGTGCGGCGCTCTGGGCACCCTGTGAAGCGCCTGCGATTAAAGTCGCGCGTTGTGGCGGGGAGCGCGGCATCCCTGAAGCAGTTTGTGTTAAATGGTGCAGGGTTTGGCGTGCTGCCCTCGGCGTTAGTCGCGGAGGAGCTGGCCTCGGGCACATTGGTGCGAATATTGCCAGACTATCACGGCTATGAAATTCCGGTCATGGCCGTTTTTGGCTATCAAAATACGGTGCCGCTAAAGGTGCGCGTATTTCTGGATTATATGAAGGCCAACCTGCGCTTTCCGGCGAGCGATTAGGCTCGCCGGAAAAAGGCGTTAGTCTTCGTCATCTACCGGATTAAGCTGCGCGGCAACTTTCAGCGCGATGGTCTCGAAGATTTTTGCATGCGGGCCGTCAGGTTCCGCCATCACCACAGGGGTGCCCGCGTCGGAATATTTCCGGATATCCATATGCAGCGGGATGCCACCAAGGAACGGCACGCTGAGCTTGGCGGACTCTTCTTGCGCGCCGCCATGGCCGAAGATATCGGAGCGCTCACCGCAATGCGGGCAAACAAACGTGCTCATGTTTTCGATCAGGCCAAGGATAGGCACATCCACGCTTTGGAACATTTTGAGGCCTTTGCGGGCGTCAATCAGTGCGAGGTCTTGCGGGGTGGAAACAATCACCGCACCGGCCACTGGCACCTGTTGCGCCAGCGTCAGCTGGATATCACCAGTGCCGGGCGGCATATCAAGCACCAGCACGTCAAGCTCACCCCATGAGACCTCTTTTAGCAGCTGCATAAGCGCTGAAACAATCATCGGGCCGCGCCAGATTACCGGATTTTCTTCTTCCATCAGGAAGCCCATCGACATCACCTTAATGCCGTAACGGTCCATGGCATAAAGCACGTCGTTCTTTAGCTCGGGGCGGTCTGCAACCATGCCAAAAAGGCGCGGAAGCGATGGGCCGTAGATGTCAGCATCCAGCAGGCCAACCTTGAGGCCAAGATTGGAAAGCGACAGCGCGAGGTTGGCGGAGGTGGTGGATTTACCCACGCCGCCTTTGCCAGAGGCCACGGCCAGAATGTGCTTAATGCCAGGAATGGCCATCGAGTCAGGCCGCATATCGGGGCCAACGGGGCGCTCTTTGCGTTGCTTCAGCTTGGGTGGCTCGGTCGAAATCACCGGCTCGGCCTCAGCCGTAAGCGCGATCAGCGCGGTGTCTACGCCATCTAGCGCCAGCACCTGCCGCTCGGCGGCTTTTTGTAGGGCGGTTGGGTCGCCTGTCAGGGCCTTGGGCACGGTGATCGAAAACACCACTTTGCCGCCATCAATGATGATATCAGACACGAGGCCGTCAGACACGATGTCCTCTTTTAGCCCCGGTGCGGTGACGCTGATCAGCGCCTTCATTATTTGTTCTTTACTCGCCATGTGATTTCCCCTGATTCTATCAGGTTTAATACCTGAGTGTTTCCGTCATATTATAAAATGCTAATATGACGAGAATCAAGAGCCGTGATAGATTGGGCGGAAATGCCGCGCTAGCTGGCGTTCATGCTAACTATATCACCGTTGCTCGTTGGCAGCCCAAAATAGGTATTTCCGGTTTGAATACCGAAGCCAAGCTCGGGCAGGTATTTAACCGCGCGAATGTAGATCTCGCCATTTTGCACGCTAAATTCGGTGGTAAACACATTGACCGCCTCATAGCTGCAATCGCCAACTTCCAGCGGTTCGCTGGCATAAACCGACCAGCCAAAGCTGGCATCTTCGGGGCCGTAGCGCGCGTCCAAAACCGTGATCACACCGCTGCCGCTGGTGTTTGGCGTATAGGGGCGGGCGATTTCAGTATCAAAATCATAGTCGAAACCGTCATCATCAAAGGCTTCCCACGAGTCCTTTTTGTGCTGGTCGCGCCGTGCCATAAACACGCCGTCAATGGTTTCAAACAACGTTACGTAGCCATAATATTCATAATCCGCGCTATCATAATAGGCATCAATAATGGTGCCATAATCTGTGCGTTGCATATATGAGGTGCTGCCGGAGCCGTATTCAATGGTGATACCTGCATCAACCGCGCTCGCCGTTAGGCACTGGGCCGAGGCAATGGCGGGGCTGAGCAGCAATAAAGCGGTGGTCATACGAAGCATTGGGGACTCCCTTAAAAAGAATAGCCGCAGCATAGGCGCAAAGCCTTAGCCGTTCAATGCTTTCTGTTGCGACCGATAAAAATGATGTAAAGGCCGGGCAAAACGAACAGGTCAAACAGGAAGGCGATGAAAATTGTGGCGGCGGTGAGGAAGCCAAGCTGCTGGTTAACCGCAAAGCCGCTGAACATAAGCAGCGCAAAGCCAAAGCCAAGGGTGGCGGTGGTGGTCAGCACGCCGGGGAACACATTTTGCAGCACCCGCTGCACGCCCCTGTTGGTTTGCTTCCGGCGGCCTCGGTTGAGGGCGTAAAGAATGTGGATAGTATCATCGACCACAATGCCAAAGGTGAGGGCGGAGATGATGGAAGCGGCCATGCCGACCTCACCATTCACCCAAACCCAAAGGCCAAGCGAGGCCATGGCGGGCATAAAGTTCGGGAAAATGCTGAGCAGGGCCAGCGGCAGAGATCGCAGGAAAATGCCGATGAGAATCGACACCACAATCATGGCAAAGCCGGTGCCTACCAGCATGGATTTTGTGTTAACCTTCGAGAGATAAGACGACATGACGTTGACCCCCGAAACCGCCGAGCGATCTCCCGTAAAGCCCGCCTCGGCGGCAATCGCCTCCACCGTTTCGGCCAGCTCCCGCACATGTGCGGAGCTTTGGCGCTTAACGAGGAGGCTCATGCGCAGCTCTCGGAAATCAGCGGCAAAGGTGGCATTGCCGAAATCTTCGGTGACGTAAAAATTCGAGCGCACGCAGAAGTTCAGCATCTTTTCCGGCACATCGGCCAGCGCGCCTTCATATGGCGGTGAGCGGTGATCAAGGCAATTTTGCACAATCGGCAGCGGGCCGCGAATATCAACGACCTGCGGTAGGGTTAGAATTTTGTTGGTTACGTCTTCGAGCTGCTGGAAACCCTCAGGCGTCAGCAACGCGCCCTCGTCATAACGTAGCACCAAATCAACGGTTTGGGACCAGCCCATATTATCGGAAATGGTCTGGATATTTTGCCGAAGCGGGTGCTCGGCGGGGAAAAACCGGATGAACTGATCATCAAACGTGGTGCGCACCAGCCCGACCACTGCCACCATAGAGGCCAGCCCAATAATAACCCCCCACAGCATTGGCCCCTTGGCCCATGCCTTGGTAAACACGCGGGAAAGATTCCGCATTTTCTCGTCACGAATTTGCATATCTCCGCAGCCGAATGAAAGCACCACCGGCGCCACAAACAGCACCAAGATAAGCGAAAACACCAGCCCGATGGCCACGAGGTTGCCCATCGCCTGAAAGGCCGGCGCATCGGCCCAGTTGAGTGATAAAAAGCCCACGGCCGTGGTGGCGTGGGCGAGAATAACAGGAATGGCGAGCTTGCGGAAACTGGCCTGAATGAGCGCGTTCTTCTTTTGAAAACGGAGCGTGCGTTGGCGTTGGCCGATAGAGTGGATGATGTGGATCAGCGAGGCTACGGTTAGCGTCATGATGATCGAGAAAGAGGACACGGCGGCGGTGGCAAACACATGCCCGCTCCAGCCTGCCAGCCCAGTGGTGAGCACCACCGAGCTTAAGCCAATGCCAAGCGCTGCCGCCGTAATGCGTAGGTTGCGAAAGGCGATGAACAGCATGATGAAATTGACAACAAGCGTCATCGGAAACAGGAATTTCCGGTCAAACGTTAGGCCGTCGCGCAGGGCCTCGCCCATCGAAACAGAGCCGGTAAAGGCTACGTCAACCTCGGGGAACTCGGCCCGCATATGCTCAGCCAGCGCTTGCTGCTCGCCATAAGCCTGCTGCAATCCGGCGTCTGATTGGTCTGACACATCCAGCTTGATCGAGATAATGGTGGCGGTGTGGGCGTCATTGAAAAACACCTCGCCAAGCGCCGCGCGCTCGTCGAGCAGGATTTCCACATCCGTTATCGGGGTCATTTCAATGGGGTAGCCCATGACGGGTAGCAGGCTGGAAACGCTGGTAAAACTCGTCATCGCGCTGATGGTGAGTTCAGAATCGGGGTTGTCGAGCAGGTAAAAAAGCGCCCGTTCGGCCTCTAGCAATAGCGGGCGGCTTTCGCGATTTTCGACCGCGAGCAGCATCAGGGTTTGGTTGGTTTCCCCAAAGGCCTCGTTTTGCCGCTCCAGCTTTTGCCTGTAGGTATTGCCGGGGCCAAATAGCAAAAATGGGTCATTAGAGGTTTTGACCCCCAGCAAGCCATAGCCCACCACCAAAATCAGCAATGCAGTGAGCGAGATCACAAGCCTTTGCCGAGCAAAGAAAGCCCGCTGCAAACGGAAGACGCCGCGCAATATCTTAAACCAAACGCCCACCTTCACTCCTGCTTCTTCTTCTTCTTGGTGTCTAACCTGATTACGCAATACGCGCGGTTGAATAAAGCGCTATTTGACCAATTGGCCCAAAATCAGGCGATTGTTACAATTTGTTTCCGAAAAACTGGCCTTGCGGCTGGCTTCGAGGGCGCTAAGCCGCCGCGCGTTTGAAACAATTTTAATCCCCTCGCAGCGAATTTATTGATTGAGCGCTTGACCAAGCCCCACAAACTGCTAGGAAGCAGGTGGCCCTGCGGTGTGGTGAAATGCCTCGCTGTATACTATTCTAGCTTTGGTGCATTCGCGCCGTTAAGGAAAGAATCCGGCCATGGTTTCACGCGTTATTCCTGTTAATGCCTTTGATCTGGTGATCTTTGGCGCCACCGGCGATCTTTCTCGCCGCAAGCTGCTGCCCGCGCTTTTTCGCCGAATGCTTGATGGGCAGATGCCGCTGGAGGCCCGCATCATCGGGGTGGCGCGCTCCAAAATGAGCGGCAAGGCCTTTCAGGGTTTTGTGCGTGAGGCGCTGGCAGAATTTGAGCCGGAAGCGGCCAAGGCCCCTGAGGTGCTAGAGGCATTTTTGGCCACGCTGGATTACCTCGTGGTGGACGTGATGGGCGAAAGCGGCTGGGAAGCGCTGGGCAAAAAGTTACGGCCCGAGGCGGTGCGCGCGTTTTACCTCTCGGTTGGCCCTAACCTGTTTGGTGAAATCGCCACGCGGCTTAGCAAGCATGGCATTGCCACGCCGGAAAGCCGCATAGTGGTCGAAAAGCCGCTGGGGCATGATTTGGCGTCGGCCAAGGCGCTTAATGCCCAGCTTGGGGCGTGTTTTGACGAACACCAAGTTTACCGGATAGACCATTACCTCGGCAAAGAAACCGTGCAAAACCTGATGGCGATCCGCTTTGCCAACGCGCTTTTTGAGCCGCTCTGGAACAGCCACTATGTAGACCATGTGCAAATTACCGTGGCTGAGAGCATCGGCGTGGGGGGGCGTGGCGGCTATTATGATAAGTCTGGCGCGCTGCGCGATATGGTGCAAAACCATATGATGCAGCTCTTATGCCTTACGGCCATGGAGCCCCCCGCCAAGTTTAATGCTGATTTTGTGCGTGATGAAAAGCTGAAAGTTATCAGGGCGTTGGAGCCTTTGAAGCCCAAAGACACCGTGCGCGGGCAGTATCGGGCGGGCGGCGGGGAGCCGTCATATATTGAGCATTCCGAGAATCCGAACAGCAAAACCGAGAGCTTTGTGGCGCTTAAGGTCGAGGTCGATAACTGGCGCTGGGCGGGGGTGCCGTTTTACCTGCGCACCGGCAAGCGACTACGGGCGCGGATGTCGGAAATTGTGGTGGTTTTCAAAAAGCCGCCACATGCGATCTTTCCTGAAATGGCCAGCCAGCATAGTAATGTTTTGGTGATCCGGTTGCAGCCGGATGAGGGCATTACCCTGCACATGACCATCAAGGAACCAGGGCCGGGCGGGATGCGCCTGACCGAAGTGCCGCTGGATATGAGCTTTGCCGAAGCGCTGGGGGAAAACCACCATGCACCGGATGCCTATGAGCGCTTGATTATGGATGTGATCCGTGGTGACCAAACGCTGTTTATGCGCGGCGACGAGCTGGAAGAAGCGTGGGCATGGATAGACCCGCTGATCGCCGCGTGGGAGGAAAGCAGTGAAAAACCAAAGCCCTATGATGCGGGCGGCTCGGGGCCGGAAGATGCGCTTGCGCTGCTGCACCGTGATGGCCGCAAATGGCGGGAGATTGAAAGCTAATGCCTGATTTAATGCAATACCCTGATAGGGCCGTGCTGGCCACGGACCTCGCCGAGCTGGTGGCAAGCCAGCTGGCCGATGCGATTGAAGTGCGGGGGAAAGCCAGCCTTGCGGTGCCGGGCGGGACAACACCGGGGCCGTTTTTGCAGGCTTTGTCGGCGCAGGAAATCGCGTGGGACAAGGTGAGCGTTATGCTGACGGATGAGCGGTTTGTGAGCGAGGATTCGCCGCGCTCAAATACGCGGTTGCTGAAAGAGAGCCTGTTGCAGGGCAAAGCGGCGGCGGCAACGCTGGTGCCAATGGTGGCTGATGGGGCCACGCCGGAGGATGTTTTGGACGGGCTAGTCGGCGGGCTGAAGCCCGCCCTACCGTTAGACGTGGTGGTGCTCGGCATGGGTGAAGATATGCACACGGCCAGCCTGTTTCCGGGGGCGGATAAGCTGGCGGCGGGGTTGGCTAACGATGCGCCGACGCTGTTGCCGATGCGGGCCGAAGGCGCGGGGGAGCCGCGCATTACGCTGACAGCACCGGTTTTGCGCGGCGCGGGTGCGGTGCATTTGTTGATCACGGGCGCGCCTAAGCTTGTGGCCTTGAAGCGCGCGTTGCTGGAAGGGCCGGATGCCGAGGCTCCTGTGCGGGTGGTGCTGGCGCGCGACGATACTGAAATTCATTTTGCGGAGTAGACCATGCTGAACGATACCATAAAGCGCGTAACAGACCGCATCGAGAGCCGCTCGGCGCGTTTGCGTGCAGACTATATGGCGCGTTGCGAGCGGGCTGCTTCGGGGGGGATTAGGCGCGCCCACCTAACCTGTGGCAACCAAGCCCACGCTTTCGCGGCGGCAGGGGATGACCAAGCGCCGCTGGTTGAGGGTGTGGGGGGGAACCTCGGGATTATTACGTCGTATAATGACATGCTTAGCGCGCATCAGCCGTTTGAGCGCTTTCCGGATTTGATCCGCACGGCGGCGCGTGCTGCGGGCGGCACGGCGCAGGTGGCGGGCGGGGTTCCGGCGATGTGTGACGGGGTCACGCAGGGCCAGCCGGGCATGGAGCTTTCGCTTTTCTCACGCGATTTAATAGCGATGAGCGCGGGGGTGGGGCTTTCGCACAATGTGTTTGATAGCAGCGTTTACCTTGGGGTTTGTGATAAAATTATTCCGGGCCTTGTGATTGCCGCCGCCACTTTTGGCCACCTACCAGCGGTGTTTTTACCTGCGGGGCCGATGATTTCGGGCTTGCCGAATGACGAAAAATCACGGGTGCGGCAGGAGTTTGCCGAGGGTAAAATAGGGCGCAAGGAACTGATGGCGGCGGAGATTGCCAGCTATCATGGGCCGGGGACGTGCACGTTTTATGGCACCGCTAACACTAACCAAATGTTGATGGAATTCATGGGGTTGCATCTTCCGGGGGCGAGTTTTGTTAACCCCAATACGCCGCTGCGGGATGCGCTTACCATTGAGGGCACCAAGCGGGCGCTGGCGATTTCGGCGCTGGGCAATGAGTATACGCCGGTGAGCGAAATCCTCGACGCCAAGGCTTTTGTGAATGGCATTGTGGGGTTGAATGCAACGGGTGGCTCGACCAACCTGCTGATCCATCTTTTGGCCATGGGCCGCGCGGCGGGGATTGTGCTGGACTGGGAGGATATCTCGGATATTTCTGACGCCGTGCCGCTGATTGCGCGGGTTTACCCGAATGGCTTGGCTGATGTGAACCATTTCCATGCGGCGGGGGGCTTGGGCTATATGATCGGTGAATTGCTGAGCGCTGGGATGCTGCATCCGGATACCCGCACGGTGGTGGGCGAGGGGCTGGAGGCCTACACGAAGGAGCCAAAGTTGCGCGATGGCGAGGTGGTTTATGAAGGCGGGGCGCGGGTGAGTGAGAATGATAAAATCCTGAAGACTGTGGCGGATCCGTTTCAGAAAACGGGCGGCATTAAGCGGCTTAAGGGCAACCTTGGGAATGCGGTTATGAAGACCTCGGCTGTGGAGATTTCGCGGCATATTATTGAAGCGCCCGCGCGGGTGTTTCATAGCCAAGAGGCGGCGAAGGCCGCGTTTAAGGATGGGTCGCTGGATGGTGACGCCGTGGTGGTTGTGCGCTTTCAGGGGCCGAAAGCCAACGGGATGCCGGAGCTGCATTCGCTTAGCCCGCTGCTTAGCATTTTGCAGGGGCGGGGGCATAAGGTGGCGCTGGTTACGGATGGCCGGATGTCTGGGGCTTCGGGCAAAGTGCCTTCGGCTATTCATGTATCGCCCGAGGCGGTGGATGGTGGCGTGATTGCCAAGCTGCAAGATGGCGATATTGTGCGGGTGGACGCAGTGGCGGGCACACTGGATGTGCTGGACGCGGCCGTGCTGGCGCGCGAGGCGGTCACGGCGGACCTAAGCGCCAATGGCCACGGCACGGGCCGTGAGATGTTTGAGGTTTTCCGCCGGTTCGTTGGCAGTGCAGAAACGGGAGCCAGCGTGATATGATCGAAACGATTGCAGAGCTAGAGGCGCTTTACGGCACGCCTAAAGAGGCCTCGCAAGTGAAGGTTGCTAGCCAGATAACTCCGAGCTATCGCGCGCTGATTGAGGCCGCGTCCTTTGTGGCACTGGCCACGGTGGGGCCGGAGGGTACTGACTGCACGCCGCGCGGGGATGAGGGGCAGGTGGTTTTTGTTGAAGATTTCCACACGCTGGCCTTGCCTGATTGGCGCGGCAATGACCGGATAGACACCCTGCGCAATGTTGTGCGCGATGGGCGGGTTTCGCTGATGTTTATGGTGCCGGGGTCTACCATGATTGTACGGGTGAATGGCCGTGCGAAAATCAGCGCAGACGCGGATAAGTTGGCGCAATATGGTAAGCAAGGCAAGCAGCCCCGCACGGTGATGCTGATTAAGATCGAAGAGCTTTACTTCCAGTGTGCGCGTGCGGTGATACGCGCTGATCTTTGGAACACAGACAACACGCCAAGCCTGCCAACGGCGGGAGATATTCTTTCCGAGATGACCTCGGGGGAATTTGAAGGCAAATCCTATGATGAAACATGGCCCGAGCGGGCCGCAAAAACACTATGGTGACCCTATGAGCATTACCCCCCAAGACGCCTGTAAGCGCAACCGTGAAACCTGTGAACTGGCCCCGATTGTGCCAGTTCTGGTGGTTGATAATGCCGCCGATGCGCGGCCCTTGGCGGAGGCTTTGGTGGCGGGCGGCCTGCCCGCGCTAGAGGTGACTTTGCGCACGCCCGCCGCGCTGGACGCCATTGCTGAAATGGCGAAAGTGAAGGGCGGCATAGTGGGGGCTGGCACGCTGGTAACCCCGCGTGATGTGGAAAACGCGGTGGCGGCAGGGGCGCAATTTGGCGTTTCCCCGGGGGCGACAGATGAGCTGATCGCGGCCTGTGAGGCGCTTGGTTTGCCGCTGCTGGCGGGGGCGGCGACCGCTAGCGAGGCGATGCAAATGCTGGCGCGAGGCTATGATTTGCTTAAGTTTTTCCCCGCCGAGGCCTCAGGCGGGGCTAAGGCACTCAAAGCCATCGGCGCGCCTTTGCCGCAAATTAGTTTTTGCCCGACGGGCGGTGTTTCCTTGGCCAATGCCAATGATTATTTAAGCCTTTCCAATGTAATTTGCGCGGGCGGGTCTTGGGTGGCGCCCAAGGAGCTGGTGGCCGCCAAAGATTGGGCGGGTATAGAAACCCTCGCGCGCGAAGCCAGCCAGCTGGGAGGCTAACATGGATACCATTTGGCGGATGCTCCGCTCAAACCGCGCGGCGAGTGAAGACCGCTCGATCTTGTCGCTGTTTGACGACCCGCAGCGCTTTGATGATTTCAGCCTGACGGTTGACGGTATGCTGCTGGATTACGCCAAAACCTCGATAGACGCTGATGCGCGGCGCTTGCTGGTGCAACTCGCCGAAGAGGCGGGCGTGGAGCGGCAGCGTGACGAGATGTTTAACGGTGAGAAAATCAACACGTCTGAGGACCGCGCCGTGCTGCACACCGCCCTTCGCAGCCGTGCTGAAAGCCACCCTGCCGGGGTGCTGGCGGGTATCCGAAAAACCCGCACGCGCATGGAGGTCTTTGCGACCGCGCTCAGAAATGGCGAAATAAAGGCCGCAGATGGCGGGCCGATCACCGAGGTTATCAGCATTGGTATTGGCGGCTCTGACCTTGGGCCTTCAATGGGGGTAAAGGCGCTGGGGGCTTATCATGACGGGCCAAAAGTGCGGTTTGTATCCAATATTGACGGCGCGCATTTTACCGAGGCTAGCAAGCGGGTAGACCCCGCGCGCGCCTTGGTCATTGTGGCGTCCAAAACCTTTACCACCATTGAAACCATGACCAATGCCGAGACTGCGAAAAAGTGGCTGGGCAAAGGGGCTGAAAGCCAGATGGTGGCGATTTCTAGCGCCTTGGATAAAACCGCAGCCTTTGGCATTCCGGCGGACCGCGTGTTTGGTTTTGAGAATTGGGTGGGCGGGCGCTACTCTATGTGGGGGCCAATTGGCTTGCCGATAATGCTGGCCGTGGGGCCAGAGCGCTTTGCTGAGTTTTTGGACGGCGGCTATGCCATGGACATGCATTTTCGCGAAGCACCGCTGGCTGCAAATATGCCCGTGCTGCTGGCGCTCACGGGCATTTGGCACCGCAATATTTGTGATTATCCGACCCGCGCTACACTGCCGTATGACCAGCGGCTTTCGCGCCTGCCGGCCTATCTGCAACAGCTGGATATGGAGAGTAATGGCAAGTGTGTGATGGCGGATGGCACGCCCGTGGCACAGCTTACGGGGCCAGTAGTGTGGGGCCAAGCGGGCACCAACGGGCAGCATGCTTTTTACCAGCTTTTACACCAAGGCACCAATGTGGTGCCGTGTGAGTTTATGGTGGCGGCTGAGGGGTTTGAGCCCTCATTACAGCACCACCATGAGCTGCTAAAGGCCAATTGCCTTGCGCAATCAGAGGCTTTGATGCGCGGGCGGGTGAGCAAAAACATGCGGCCATGCCGGGCGTTTCCGGGGAATCGACCCTCGACCACGCTGGCCTACCGCAAGCTCACGCCGTTTACGCTGGGGCAAATCATTGCGCTTTATGAGCACCGTGTGTTTGTGGAGGGTGTGATTTGGGGGATTAACAGCTTTGACCAATGGGGCGTGGAGCTGGGCAAGGAGATGGCCACAGCGCTGGTGCCGCTGGTGCAGGGGGCCGATGCCAGCGATAAAGACGGCTCTACCCAAGGGCTGCTCAAGGCGCTGAATGCAGGATAGTTTCACCTACGCGCCGCCCACGGGGCCGCTCGATGTGCTGCACCGCGATGAGGATTTGCTGGTGCTGAACAAGCCCTCAGGCCTGCTTTCGGTGCCGGGAAAAGCGGTGGCGCATGCCGACTGTTTGGAAACCCGTGCCAAGGCAGATTTTCCCGAAGCTCTGCTGGTGCATCGGCTGGATATGGACACCTCGGGCGTGATGATATTTGCCATGAACAAAGCCGCCCAGCGGCATTTGGGGCTGCAATTTGAGCGGCGTCATACGGTAAAAACCTATGAGGCGCTGGTGTGGGGCCAGCCCGAAAACCATGGTGAAGTGGACCTGCCGTTGATTGTAGACTGGCCCAACAGACCGCTGCAAATGGTGGACCATGAACGGGGCAAAAAGGCGCATTCTGCATGGGAGGTGACGGCGCGTGAGGCCAGCCATGCGCGGGTGCGCTTGCGGCCCACCACAGGCCGGAGCCACCAGCTGCGGGTGCATATGCTGGCTATTGGGCATGTGATATTGGGGGACCGATTTTATGCAACTGGTGAAGCGCTACAAGCGGCGCCGCGCTTGTGCCTGCACGCGCTTAGCCTAGAGATTTATCATCCGAATGGCGGTGAGCGGGTCTTATTTCGCGCAGGCTGCCCGTTTTAAAACAGGCAAAAATGTAGCTTACAAAACATGCAAATATATCTCGCAGTATTTCAGGTAACATGCTGCTATATAACATTTATAACTGAAAATATGATAACTACTAACCTAGGTTAGTATACGCCAAAACCTTGCCGGAACTTGCGGTGTAAAATCAAAAGTATACGTTAAAACCCACCCTCAGCCAAAAATCGTGCATCTTTTTTTGCAGGCCAGCGTCAATCCTATTACAAACAACTTTGAAAGGACCACGCTATGGGCTGTGAATGTGATTGCAAAACCGAAACACGCAAGGCGCCTGCGCTGCGCGAAATGAAGCTGGAATTCCTCTACCTTGATGAATCCGCATGTGAGCCATGCGGCGAAACCTCGGCAAAAATGGAAAAGGCGGTAGAGGCCGCGCGGGGGCCTTTAGCCGCCATGGGGATCACGCTAAATATCGAGAAAAAGCACATTGCCAGCCGCGCGGTTGCCACGGCCGAGCGCCTTGTATCCTCCCCCACGATCCGCGTTGACGGCGTGGATATCGACCCCGCTGTCACCGAGGATGACTGCCCGAGCTGTGGCACGCTGGCGGGGGATGACACCAAGGTGGATTGCCGCGTTTGGCATTGGCGGGGCGAGGTTTACCCAGCGGCCCCCGTCGGGAAGATCGTTGAATCCTTGATGGCAGCGGCTATGGCCACGCCAGCGCCCGCAGATGTGGGCGATTTCACCTTGCCTGAAAACCTGCAACGGTTTTTTGCGGCTAAAGAGAAAGGGAACGCGCTTGGGTGCTGATCCACAGGCGGCAGAGCAGGCGTTCCGGATGTTTCGGGGACGCTTGCTGCGCACAATTGCCAGGCGGGTTGGTAATGAAAGTGATGCGCAAGATGTGCTGCAAGAGGTGTTTTTGCGAGCGCTGCGAAACAGTGAAACTCTGGCAGAGGCCCGCACCCCTTTGGCGTGGCTTTATACGGTTACAAACGCGGCCATCGCCGACCATTTTCGCAAGAAATCCCGCACGCCAAGCGGCAATGCAGCGGGCCTAGAAACCCTCATAGAGCCAGCAAACGAGGTTGAAGTTGAAGGGTTGACGCGCTGCCTTTTCCCGTTGGTAAAGGCACTGCCTGCGCCTTATCAACAGGCGCTCACCTTCACTGATTTGGAGGGCGGTAAGCAGGTGGAGTATGCCCGCCTCAACCAGCTAAAGCCCTCCACCGCGCGCTCGCATGTGCAGCGCGGGCGGGAGATGCTGCGTAAAATGGTGCTGGGTTGCTGTGATGTCGGGCTAGACGAGGGGCGCAACGTTTCCACTTTGCACCCCAAGCAGCCGGGCTGCTGCTAGTCTGCCGCCACCGCTAAAGGTACCCTTGCCAGCACGGTTTCAGATTGGCCCGACACATATCGCAGCTCGTAATTGCCCCCCGCAGGGGCGGAGAAGCTGGCTGGCGAGCCGTTGCGTGTGTAGGCATAGCTGATATATTCACTATCTGCCGAGCCGATCACGGCGATGGAAAGGTAATCCCGCGCGTTATCCGGCCCCAGCCATTCAACCGTAAATGCCATACCAGCGCGCACCAGCCCTTGGGCCTCCATTAAAATGGTGGGGGCGGTAAGGCTAAGGGGCACCCGCGCCAAGGTGGCATTGGATTGCCCCGACACATAGCGGATTTCATAGGTGCCAGCGGCATCAATGGCTGTGATAGTGGCTGGGCTGCCGGCGCTGGTATAGGCATAGCTGTTATAGGCTCCGGCAGCCGCGCCGATCTCTACGATGGTTATAAAATCCCGCGCGTTATTTGGGCCAAGCCACTCTACCGAAATTTCTCCGCCAGCATTGGCGGTTTCGACAGCCGTCAGCGTTGTAACCGCCGCCGTGAGCGTAAGTGGAATGCGCACCAAAGTGGCGTTGGATTGGCCAGATACATAACGGATTTCGTATTGCCCCGGCGCGTCGGGTGACTGCACCTGCAAAGTGGTGCCATCTTTGGTGTAGGCATAGCGATTATATGCCCCCTCGGCGGCATCAGGGGCCACAATGGTTATGAAGTCACGCGCGGCATTTGGGCCTTTCCACGTAATCTCAATACTGGCCCCCGCAAAGGCGGTTTCCGCAGCGATTAAGCTCACGGCGACCTCTTCTAGCGTGATAAGCCGCCGCGCCAAAATGGTGTTGGATTGCCCTGATACATAGCGGAGCTCATAGGTGCCAGCGGCATCAAGCGCGGTGACAGAAGCGGGGCTGCCTTCAGAGGTGTAGGCATAGCTGTTATACGCACTATCCGGCGCGCCGATTTCCACAATGGTGATAAAATCCCGCGCGTTATTCGGGCCAACCCAGCGCACGCTGAGCACGGCACCCGCATTGGCCGTTTCAACCGCCCCGAGCGACACCGCTGGCGGAGTGAGCGTGATCGGCTGCCGGGCCAGAATGGTGCTGGAACTGGCAGACACGTAGCGGATTTCGTATTCGCCAACGGTATCAGGGGTGTTGATGGTGATGGGCGAGCCTGCCTCGACATAGGCATAATCATTGTATTCCGGGACGCGGGCATCGGGCTTTACGATGGTTATATAGTCTCTATCGTCTCCGGGGCCTTCCCACGTGATTTGCACAGGCGCACCCGCCTCGGCGGTGCTTGGCCCGCTCAGGCTAACATTTTGCACAACGGTTACCAGCGCGATGGAAAGCTCCTTACCGTCGCTGTTAACATATATAACGGCATAGTGGCCGATAATTTCGGGTGCCGTGAAGGTGGCGGGAGCGCCATTGGAGGCTTCCCTACGGGCAAGCGTTTCACCGCTTTTCGAGATCAGATGAATCTGGTCACCCACGCGCGCGGTGGCGCTCCATGTGGCGCTAAATTGCGTGCCGGTTTCCACCTCGGCGGGGGCTTGCAGCAGCACGCTAAACGGGGGCGGTGCGATGGGCATTGGGGCTGCTGTGACCATTACGGTGGTTAGCGCGGCGGTCAGTTCCTCGGTGGAATCTGCCGTTAAATATAGCCCGCCGGTTTGCGTGGCAAGGCAGCTGAGCTGGCTTTGGTCGGCAATGCCCGCCACATCAAACCCCACCACATGGGTGGTAAAATCAACCCCGCCACGGGCCAGCTCGGCGGCCAGCGCGCAGGGGTCTGCATTGCAGCTTTCCAAACCGTCAGATACCAGAATAATCCGGCTCGGGGTGTCTTGATAATTGAGCACCTCGGCGGCGTGGCGCACGGCCTCGGTAAGCGGGGTGCGGCCACGGGGTACGAGGCTGTTAACGGCGGTAGAAAACGTAGCGGCATTCAGTGGGCCAACGGGTAGCACCAGCTCGATATCTTGGCAATTGGCCTTTTCGCGGTGGCCATAAGCCACAAGGCCAAAGCGGGCATTCGGGTCAATGTCGCCTACAAGGTCGGCAATCACCTCGCGTGCGATTTCGATTTTGGAAACCCCGCCAATTTGCCCCCACATAGAGTTGGAAACATCTAGCACCACGATGGTATCGGGGCTGGGCTGGGCCTGCGCCAAGGGGGCGAAAAGTGCTAAGGTGGCGGCTAATAAAGTGGCTTTAAACATGTGGGTGGCTCCAAAATGGATATTTCAATATCCTCTAGTAGCACATCCTTAGGTAATGGTTAACTTTTTATACAAGTGTTTTTGGCAGAAAAAACTGTGGCCCCAACGATCATAAGATCAGGGGCCACGCTTACGTTTGAAAGGCGAAGCTACATAACTTCGATCATTTGATGCGCCAAAATCTCACCCTCGGCGGTGTAATACCGTAGCTCATAGCTGCCTGCGGTACGTGGTGCGATCAAGGTTGCGCTGCCGTTGCTGCCAGCCCGGGTGATCGCCAGCACATCGTCAGCACCAGCCTCGGAAATGCCGATATAATCACCGCTGCCCATCGGGCCGGTGAAGGCAATCGTAATACGGCTGCGCGGGCCGATGGTATCAGGCGCCATAAGCGTGGCGGCCATCATGTCGTCGGTCATGGCATCGGCATCCTCGCCATGTGTTGGCATTTCCATCATCGAATTCAGGTCTTCTTTCAGCTCGTTGCTGGTGTCTGGCGTCAAGTATAGCCCGTGGTTGAGCGTCGCAAGCGCCTCTAGGCCGGATTGATCTTCAATGCCGGATACATCAAAACCGATCACGTGGACCGTGAGATCAAGCGCGTTTTTACCCAGTTCGGCGGCCAGCGCGGCGGGGTTGCCATCACAGCTTTCTACCCCGTCTGATACCAGCACAATGCGGGCAGAGCGGGTGGTGTAATTGAGCTGCTCGGCGGCTAGGCGCACAGCGGCGGTAAGCGGCGTGCGGCCTTGGGGTTGGAGGCTGTTAACGGCGGCTTTGAAGCCCGCGGGGTTAAGGTCTCCGACTGGCACAACGGTTTCAATATCGCCACAATCGGCCTTGGCACGGTGGCCATAGGCGATGAGGCCAAAGTCAATATCTTCCTCAAGGTCTGTTACCAAGTCGCCGATAACTTCGCGGGCTATCAGGATTTTGGCAATGCCGTCAATTTGGCCCCACATCGAATTGGATACATCCAGCACGATGATGGTATCTGGGTAAGGCAATTCTTGCGCGGTGGCACCGGTAAAGCTAGCAGCCACAAGGCCGGCAATGGTCAATCTTTTCAACATGGTCCCGTTCTCCTGATGGGGTATTCGTGTGCTTTATGGGTAACGCAAAATGCCGAATAGGTGAAATCACGCCCGTGAACGATTTGGTGAGCGATTGAAACACTTGCCGCTGGCTATCGCGTGGCCTACATAAGCAGAGCAACACAGGAGCCCATAATGCCACTCACGAGAATACTCGGCATCGCCACCTTCATTTTCGCGCTCGATCGGGTGTTGAAATACTGGGTGGTTGAGGGGATGGACCTGGTGAATGTAGGCCGCATAGAGGTGTGGCCGCCTTACCTGAACCTGCACATGGCGTGGAATGAAGGCATTAATTTTGGCCTGTTTGGCTCGGGGAGTGACGTGACGCGCTGGGTGCTGATCGGGATTGCGCTGCTGATCTCGCTCGGGCTGCTGATATGGTTCCGCAAAGCCAAAGGGTTTTGGCTGCAAGCCTCGGTGGGGCTGGTTGTAGGCGGGGCGATTGGCAATGTTTATGACCGGCTGACCTATGGGGCCGTGGCGGATTTTTTGAATATGAGCTGCTGCGGGTTTGAAAACCCTTATGCGTTTAACGTGGCGGATGTTGCGATATTTGTTGGGGCTGTTGGGCTGGTGTTTCTGGACGTAAAACAAGGCAAGAAAAAGCGAAAAAGGTAGCGGCAGGCACCCTGCAAGCGAAGCGCCGCACGCGCCGACGAGGTGGCCCGAAGGGTCGCCGAGGAGGCGCGAG